>NZ_JBLFEQ010000003.1:0-414954 GCF_047345125.1 Maribacter spongiae
CCAGTATTCTTTCGTAAATTTCATCAAAGTTGTGCATCTTAATTGTTTTGTCGTTATTACAATTTACTGCCATTGAGCAGTTTGCACAACTTTTTATATCTCAATCAAAATGCACAACGGGTTATTAAAGTTTATTATAGACAAACCTTAGAATTACTGAGGTTTTTATGTTATTTCACACACTTTTTCTTACAATAGTGCGTATTTATAGAAAATAAATAATCGATTGCTTTTTGAGAAGAAGTCTTTCAAAAAAAAAATCATAAAAATGTAGTGCAAAATGAGGCCGGCACCACATCATCTAAACAGTTTTTAAAATTGATATGCGATCAATCTAAGGTGCCCAAGGATATATATTTTCCCGTTTAAACGCCATTGTAAGAAACCCTGTAGATAGCATCCCCAAAATCATCGGATATGAGCATGGATCCATCTTTTAAGAACAACAAATCCACGGGTCTGCCAAATGCTTCTTGTGTTTCATCATCCAACCAACCCTCTATAAAGGTTTCATAGCCAATGGCCTTATTATTTTCCAATTTGACCAAGGTTATTCTATAACCTGATTTTTTGGAACGGTTCCAAGAACCGTGTTCCGCAATAAAGGCATGTCCCCTATATGCTTTGGGAAACATGGCCCCAGTAGCAAATTGAACCCCTAAGGGCGCTACATGTGCTCCTAACGTTTGTGCGGGAGCCGTAAAATCCGAACAAGGGTATTGGTCCCCGAATTCGGGATCTTTTACCGTACCGCCATGACAGAAAGGATAGCCAAAATGCTGTCCTGCCTCTGTAATACGGTTGAGTTCGCATGGCGGAATATCGTCCCCCAGCATATCACGCCCATTATCCGTAAACCACATTTCCCGAGTCTCAGGATGCCAGGTAAACCCAACGGTATTCCGAACGCCCCTAGCATAGATTTCCCGATTGCTTCCATCGGGATCCATTCTGGTGATACTGGCAAAACGCTCATCTACCACTGTGGAATCACAGATATTGCATGGAGCACCCACCGGCACATACAACTTCCCATCCGGGCCAAAGGCAATATATTTCCAGCCATGGTGAAATTTATCCGGATAATCATCATAGATAATCTCCGGTACGGGCAAACTATCCAGATTGGATTCGATATCCGCATATTTAAGTAGCCGATCTACCTCCGCCACATAAAGATCCCCGTTTCTATAGGCAATTCCATTAGGGACTTCCATAGTTGTATCCAACAAAATAGTCCGATCTGCCCTATAATCCCCATCCCGGTCCTGTATGGCATAGATCGTTTTGTCATTGCGGGTACCCACGAACAGCGTACCATCATCCCCCATGGCCATGGAACGTGCACCATCAATACTATCCGCATAGACTTCTATCTTGAACCCTTCCGGAAGTTTAAGTTGCTCTATGGGTAAAACCGATGCCCGTTCCCGGTATTCAATCTTAGTAGCGGTACTATTTTCTTTGTTGTCCTTACAGGAAAGCATGGACAGACAAAGCCCGAATAGTAAAATGGATGAGTGAAATATTGACCTTAATTTCATTGGACGATTTTAAGTGAATAATGAATTTGTACCTGAATGTAACCGATTACCAAGATTACAAATAATTTTTTAAGTTTTTATTAAAATAAAAGGTGCTGTACGAAATACTTTGAACGAGACTCTGGGCATTACCCCCTGCTCTAGGCAATAATATTCCTGTTTTCTATTTCCTCCTATAGCATTTGCTCCCTGCCTGACAGTAGTAGACAGATGTAATTTAAAAATACCTTCGGCAGGGGCAAAACCCCAGATTCATGCCCGGCCGGTAGGTGGGTTCGCTATAATCCAAAAAGTTTAAACGAGTTCAGTTCCTTCTATCCCCCCTTTTCGAGTTTATGCGAATACCGACGACCGTATGGTAAACCATGAATCATTGATAGGGGATCCTTTATAGTTTGAAAAATGATATGGGCAAGCCCATAGGAAATTTAAATGCCAAAAAAGAGTATTATCAATCCTCCGGTGGATACCCATGGATCTTTTCAAAGACCTCATCAAAATTTTCACGCAGATAGGCATTTAACTTCTTTTGGTAATCCAATTTTAACCAACTTAGAAAATTATGTGTGCTTTTACTAATGCATTTGGCATACATATGAATGCGATTGTCAATATCCTCTTTCAGCAATTTTGCCAATGCAATGGCATCATAGACATCTTCGCTATTTTCAATACAGATATAGGCGTGTTGCGCAATGGATTTTTCCAAGACGGTTTTAGAGGACTCACCGTTGAACGTAGCTTCTTCATAGGTTTCCTTTACATCAAAATACGTTTCATTGGACTTTGAAAATTCGGACTTGACCTCTTCGGACAGTTCATGCCTAAAAGTACTTTCAATACTTTCATCATCTTGAATACGATCAATGTAAAAATTAGGGGACCTAAAAATGGACTGCCAATCCAAATCGGCGCCCCATGGCCCAAAACGGTAGATATTATTGCCCAGATCCACTACCGTAAATTTGGATTTATTGTTCAAGACCCTAGAACCCCGGCCGATCATCTGGTAATACAGGGTCAATGATTTTGTCGCCCTATTGAGAATGATCGTATCTATGGTGGGCTCATCAAAACCCGTGGTCAAAATACTCACGGAAGTCAAAATGGCATTCGGCGTTTCCTTAAACCACTTTAATATTTGCAGCCGTTGTTTTTTGGTGGCGGTATTGTCTAAATGCATGATCGGCAGACCCGCCGCCCTAAATGTATGATATACCTGGATCGAGGTTTCGATACCATTATTGAAAATCAGGGTCTTTTTCTCCTGCGCATGTTTTTTATAAGCCTCCAATAACTTATTGAGCATGGCCGGGCTAGTATATAGGTCCGTAGAGGACTTAACGGTATAGTCCCCGTTGGAACCTATTTCCAATGAGGTAAGCCCCATATCATAATGATGATAATCTACCCGGGCCAGAAACTCGTTCTGTATTAAGTTTTCAATGGATTCCCCGGGAATAAGCTCATCATAATTATCTTTCATCGGTAAATCCTTATTGGAGCTTAAGGGCGTTGCCGTTACACCGAGGATGAACGACTTTTCGAAGAACTTGAACAATTTGGTAAATGAGTTATAATGAGCCTCATCCACAATAACGAGACCAACATCCGAAATGTCGAGTTTATCGTCATTAAGTCTATTGTTCAGTGTCTCTACCATGGCCACGAAACAACTATATTGTTCCTGATCGTCCAAATTGGCCTTGCTATCGACCACTTTGTTCACCACGCCAAAACTTGTCAACATCTTGGAAGTTTGGTTGCACAGTTCTATACGATGCGTCATAACAAGCACCTTTTTGTTATGGTTTTTTAAATATTGCCGGACGATTTCCGAAAAGATGACCGTTTTACCTCCCCCGGTAGGTAACTGATACAACAGGTGATAATCCTCTCGTTCATTATCGAATTTTTCAAAAATATTTTGGATGGCCCCCTGTTGGTAGTCGTATAATTCCTTATCGGTCTTTTTGTCCTGAAGTTCAAAAACGGTCTCTGTCATGATATCTTTTTTCAAAGCTGGCAAAGGTACGGCCTTCATTAAGTTCTACAGAATGAATTGGATAAAAAGAGTAACTTTCCGACCAATGAAACCGTATTGGTTCACTAGATTTTAAAAAATGGCACATTCCCATTTTAAATTGTACAAACCTTTTGGTATGCTGAGCCAATTGAGTTCAGGGGAAGAACGTCAGTTGCGCAAAAAAAGATTTTTGAGCGAATTGCATGATTTTCCCTCGGGAACAATGCCCATAGGCCGTTTGGATGAAAAATCGGAAGGTTTGTTATTGATGACAACAGATGGCAAATTATGTAACCATATCAATACCTCAGGTATTGAAAAAGAATATTGGGCACAATTGGACGGCGAGGTTACCAGTGAAGCCATTACACGGATCAAAAACGGTGTGGAGATAGGAGTATTCGGAAAAAGATATGTGACCAAACCTTGTCGGGCTTTCCGTTTAGGTACTATTCCAATACTTCCGGAACCCGATAGCCGCTTGCGTATAGATACACATAGAAATTCTACCTGGGTAAAAATTATATTGACCGAAGGGAAATTCAGACAGGTTAGAAAAATGACCGCTGCCGTAGGATTTCCAACCCTTAGATTAATACGTGTGCGGGTAGGGAATATTTATTTGAACCATATGGCCCCGGGTATCGTTCGGAAAATCGATTTAAAAATAGAATAGTCCAAAACTCGGATAGTATTTTCACAAAGTATATCTCTGGGATAATTTGACCTCTAACAACATATCCAGGGCAACCTAAGCTTATATTTTTTTCACCCTTACCGCGTTCATCCCTTTCATGCCTTTTTCCAGTTCAAAGGAAACCTTGTCATTTTCCGCAATTTCATCGATAAGGCCGCTTACATGAACAAAATATTTTTCCTGGTTTTCGGTATCTAAAATAAATCCAAACCCCTTGGAAGTATCAAAAAAGGAAACCTTACCATTTCTTATTGGATCAAACTCCTCTACTTCCCCTTCTTCCTTTTTAGGAATTCCCAATACAATATCTTCCGCTTCTATTTCCACTTTCATATCCGGGTCCGGTGGTGTATCTACCAAATGGCCATTATGGTCTACATAAGCAAATTGGATTCCCGTGGGACCATTCTCCTTGGCGGCAGCCTTTCTAGCGTCCTTCTTTTTTTGTTTTTCCTCTCTTTTTTTGAGGCGTTTTTTTTCTTTCTCGGTCTTATTAAAGGTCTGTTGTGATCTCGCCATTCGTATTTTAATGGGTTTTAAAGTGAACGTTTAGAAGAAAAGAAAATACAAAAATCATCAATTCAAACCATTATGATCATATCATGAAAAAACAATGGTTATAAGAAGCATAACAAAAAATCCCCTTCTTTAAACTAATACAAAGATAACGGATGTATTTTAATTTTGAGGCAGGATTTTATCAACGAACAGATAATGGGTCATTAATCGATCATAATAGCGTTCTATCTTATAGAATAAAGGCTTTCTTTTACTTTGCCTACTTTTATATGTTATGTTTTTCAAAGATGAAATGAAAGTTGGCTCTATTTGTTTTTCGCTGGTCGCATCCATGATCATTATTTCCTGTTCTAGCAATGATGTAAGGGAAGAGATTTTGGACATGGACAAGCCCGAAGTTATTGAAGAACCGGATCCAGTAATTATCAAGGTCACCAAAATACCGGGATCTATACAACGTTCCGGCGATGCAACTTCCGGAAAGGAGTATCTTTTTAATGGGGACTATATGAGCTCCGGGGTACCTTATGATGCATGGGTATTTGGCAATGGGCAGGATAATTCGAACCTTTTGGACAGAACGGGGGACAATGCCATAATTTCTTATGATAATACGGCCATTACCGCTCCGAATGGAGTTCGGATAGTTGCTCCCAATTGCTTAAACTGTCATTCGGCGAGCATAAATAATGAATATATTATCGGATTGGGCCAACATGATGGGGATTATACGAACAATAGGGCGGACAATGTTCCTTTATTGACCGCTGCCATTAATTCTATTTATGGTTCCGATAGTCCGGAAGCGGAAGCTTATGTACAATTTGCAAAGAGTATTACCGCCATAGGCCCAAAAACCATGACCTTGAGCAGAGGAGTCAATCCGGCCAATAAAATTACGGAGGTTTTGATTTCACATCGGGATAAGAACACTTTGGAATGGCAGGACGAACCGCTCATTGAGTTGTCCGATGAGGTTATACCGGCCGATGTACCGGCCTGGTGGCTTTTAAAAAAGAAAAATGCCATGTTCTATACGGCCATGGGGCGAATGGACTTTTGCAAATCGTTTATAGGATCCAGTTTATTGACTTTACAGGATTCGGATAAGGCCGAAGAGGTCGATGCCCATATGGAAGATGTTTTGGCATATATCTACGGTCTGGAAGCACCGGAATATCCCTATGAAATAAATGAAACCCTTGCCCAAGAGGGAAAAGTCCTTTTTGAAAATACCTGTACGGAATGTCATGGAACGTATGGAGGGAGTGATGGTACCTATCCTAATTTTTTAGTGGCCCTGGAAAGTATAGGAACAGATGCCGAACTTTCCGATCACTATAATACCCCTTCGGGATTAAACAGTTATTTTCTGGATTGGTTCAATAATGGCTGGTTCGGCACCTTTGACAACCCTTTGGAACTTATGCCCGAAGGCGGGTACATTGCGCCCCCATTGGACGGTATTTGGGCTACGGCACCTTATTTTCATAACGGTTCCGTTCCTACTGTTGCGGATGTCCTTAAAAGTAGCGAACGACCAAAATATTGGAAAAGGACTTTTGATAATACGGACTATGATCGGACCAAATTGGGATGGAACTATACCGTAGAAACGGGACAAGCGGATAAAAATACGTACAATACTACCTTGAAAGGCTATGGTAATGGTGGACATACCTTTGGCGATGTGCTAACGGATAATGAAAGAACGGCCTTATTGGAATATTTGAAAACATTATGATCTTTATATTATAGCGGTTGGTTTTGATCTTTCAAATTGCGATTCGGTTCTTAAAAAACGATTCGGTCATATCTGTATAAATTTCAGGGCCTCTCCTACCCTTTTTATCTAGTATCCCATCGATGATCGTATGCAAACCGTTGATTTGGATGAGCAGATGGGCAAGCTGTATCCAAACAACAAGAAAAAGAAGAAAAGTGCAATGAATATAACGGTAAGAGTTACTAGCCCTTTTGGTCAAAAAATTAATATTTAAAAATATCCTTGAATTTGTAGAACATTCGTTGTGCTATACTAAGATCCTCGGTAATAATTTCTGCATTGCCCAAAAGTTCTTGTTCGAAATCCAGCTTTTGACCGTAAGAGGTAATGGTCCCTTTGGGAAGATCTATATAGACGACATAGTTTCCCTGGACATCGGGTGAGATTGAAATATTGAGCACTTCTCCTATCAGCATACCATATTGTTGATAGGGATAATTATCCAGTTTTACCAATACCTTTTGACCTATGGTTACCTTGCCGGCATTTTGGGAAGAAATGGTCAATTTGCCCATTAAATCGGAGGTGTCCAACGGCAAAATGGAAAAGACTATATCTCCGGAAGAAACATATTGGTTAAGCCCCCAAACCTCTTGAAAACTGGCCACACCCTCAATGGATGAGGAAAGAACATAGGTATGCTCCCAATCCCGTATTGCCTTTTTAAGTGTATTGTATGTTTGGGACAAGTTTTTCAAAAACCGTGTATTGTCCTCATGTTCATTAATTCGTGTGCTTCTTAGGGCTTGGTCGGCAGATGAGATGGCCTCGCGCATTTGCGAAATGGAAATGGCCATGGTGCCTATGTTCTTTTGTATTTGTAATAGTTCTCCTTCTTTGTTCTCAAATTCTTGCTGCGAGATCACCCCCTTTTCGTATAGTTGTTTATGCCTATTGAAATCGGATTGCTTCAATCCAAATTCCTTTTCCAACAGTTCTTTTTGTTTGATTTGATTTACTAAGCGAAGTTTGATCTCATCCAATGAACGTTCGTTCCCCCTGAGCTGGTTAGAATAGGGGTCTAAATCCTTAAGCAAGAAATAGTCCACATAGCTCTTTTCAAAATTAATGTAAGCTGGTTCTATATCACCCAATGACAAATCGGAAGTTCTCTCGATAGGAAATACAAGATTTTCTGTAGTAAAGGCCAAAGAATCCATAATGCTTTTCAAAAAATATACATCATTAAAGTCGGCCGTATTTTCGATAATGGCCAACTGTTGTCGCAAATGCACCGTATCCCGGTTAACTATGTCCAAATATTGTAAACGGCCAGAATATCGCGCCACTACCTTTTCAGTGGGACTTTTGGTAGTCACCAATACTTTTGCACCTACAAAATCAGGATATTTGATGATAAAAGAGAGTGTCAACAAAATACAGGTGAATGCAAAAATTAGAGTAATACCCCAACGAACGATCCATGCAGGGGGATTGGTGAGAATTTCCTGTACCTCTTCCGATCGTAGATTGAGTCGATTTGTATTATTGTTCTCAGGCATTGACAGTATCCTTTAATTTTTCAAGTTCCAATTGGTTCTTCACCAAACTGTAATAGATTCCCTTTATTTGCAACAATTCTTTGTGAGTGCCATTTTCTTTTATGATTCCTTCGTCCATCACCAAAATCTGATCTGCATTTTTGACGGTACTTAACCTGTGTGCAATGATAATGGCCGTTTTCCCTTCGAACAGGGCGTTCAGATTTTCCATAATGGTGCGTTCGTTCTTGGCATCCAATGCCGAGGTGGCCTCATCAAAGAACAATAGTTTGGGTTGTTTGTATATGGCCCTGGCAATGTACAGACGTTGCTTTTGGCCTGTGCTCATACCTATTCCCTCGTTCCCAATTTTGGTATTGTATCCCAAAGGAAGTGATTGGATAAAATCATAGATATTGGCCATTCTTGATGCTGTTATGAGCCGTTCTTGATCTATGGTATCTTCACCTATCGCAATATTATGGGCTATTGTATCATTGAACACATAGCCTTCTTGCATCACAACCCCACAATTGCCCCTCCAAATTTTATGTGAAATCGTGTTCAAATGATGCTCTCCGTACATAATACTTCCTTTATTAGGCTCATAGAACTTGAGCAGTAATTTCATCAAAGTGGTCTTGCCACTTCCACTGGCACCAACTATGGCCGTGGTCCGATTCGCAGGAATATGTAAATTAAGGCCCTTGATCACATTTTCATCATTGCCGATATATCTGTATGACAAATCTTTTATGACAATATCTTTGTCAAATTTGATGTTGGATACATACTGTTTTTCCACATCCTCTTCATCTTCTTTATCATGTATTTCTCCCAAACGTTCCATACTGATCTTGGCGTCTTGTGCCGTTCGGATGAATCCCACCAATTGTATAATGGGTGTATTTAATTGACCAATAATATATTGGATGGACAGCATCATACCCAAAGTAAGGGAACCTTCAATGACCAAAACCGCAGAAGTAAAGGTGATAAATATGTTCTTGGCTTCATTGACAAAGGAGGAACCTACCTCTTGGGTCTGTTCCAAAGCGAGGTTCTTCATATTGACCTTGAACAGTCGGGCCTGTACAAATTCCCACCCCCATCTTTTTTGCTTTTCGGCATTGTGCATCTTGATTTCCTGCATTCCGCTAATGAGTTCAATGACCGTGCTTTGTTCTTGGCTCAATTGGGAAAAACGCTTATGATCCAAATCTTTCCGCTTTTTGAGAAAGAACAGTATCCAAATGACATAGACGATACTTCCAATAGCGAATATAAAAAAGATGGAAAGGTTATAATAAATCAATACAGCCCCAAATACAACAAGGTTGGTCAATGAAAAAAGGGTACTCAACGTACTTCCGGTAAGCAAGGTCTCTATTCTACTATGATCATTGATCCGTTGCATAATATCCCCGGTCATACGGGTGTCAAAAAATGATATGGGCAGATTCATGAGTTTAATGAAAAAATCAGAGACCAAAGAGATATTGATACGGGTACTCAAATGCAGCAATATCCAAGCCCTGAATACTTCTACACTGGTACGGCCAACAAATAACATGATTTGTGCCAACAAGATCAGATATATAAAATTAATGTCTTGGTTCTGTATGCCGACATCCACGATACTTTGTGTAAGAAAGGGAAAAATAAGCTGTAACAGACTGCCCACCAAAAGACCGATACACAATTGGAGTACCAATCCTTTATACTTGAAAAGATATTGATATAAAAAAAGAAATGATTTTTTATCCGTATTCTCCCATTTTTGTTGTTTGAACTTTGGGGTAATCTCCAATAGGAGTGCAATGCCTTCCTTGGTCTGTTCATCGGCATTATTCCCTATCCATCTCTGTATAAACTCTGCTTTGGTATAACTGATGAGTCCGTGGGCCGGATCCGATATATATACAACATCGTTCTTTATTTTGTATACGACAACAAAATGGTTCTTGTTCCAATGCACGATAATGGGCAAAGGTGCCTCTTTCAGTTTGTCATAATTTGTTTTAAAACCCAAAGATTTAAACCCGACGGCTTCAGCCGCTTCGCTTAATTTCAAAAGGTTACTTCCCTCTCTAGTGGTTTCGGAAAGTTCTCGAATTTCTTTTAGTGAGATTAATTTTCCATAGTGTTTGGCGATAATTCGTAAACAAGTAGGGCCACAGTCTTTGGAATCAGGTTGCTTGTAAAATGGAAAGTTTTTTTTCAAAAAAAAGATTTTAAGTGATTGGCCAAAATTCGTAAATCATATTCTTTTTAGAAAGAAAAACGAAATAGGGCAAGCCAAGGATAAATTATTGATGTTTCTTGCCTTACAACCCATTTTCTGTTCGACCTTGAATGGATAATGTACTTTTTTATATTATATAGCCTAGAAAAATTCTTTGACTGAAAACTGTATGTTCTGTTACGAGAAGGATCCCAAAAAATAATTTTGGGATCCTTGCTTAGACAAGCTTCATTTAATTTGTCTATTAAATGCAACCATTATAGCTAAGCTGTATCATATCTTTAAAAGATTTGACACTAATTACAACCTGCAAAGATATTGGCGCCAATTGACTGGCAATAAGCTTGTCCGGCACCCCCACTACAGCTTTCAATTTCGGTTTGAGTCCATTCACCACCCCATGGAAAATTTGCACCGCGAAAACAAAGAACTGTTGCTCCTCCTGTTACATTTTTTTGTTCGTTTTTAGACAATTCTCGTCCTAGATTAAATTTTTTCATTGTTAAATATATTATGTGATATTAAATTATCCTTGGACATTTATGGACACCCAAGGCTTATGTCCATTCTTCGCGAAAGAATATCGTTTTGAACCCAAAGAAACTTTAGGCATTTTTGTAATTATGATTGGTTTCTTCCAAGATTATCAATAGTTCAAATTGGCGACATATCTGAATACGCTTATAGTTTAACAAGATCAGGAACTCTTTGAAAATGTAAACAATACTCTGATTTATAGTAAATTAAAAATTTTACGTATAATCCTACAATATTAATAAGATTATTTAACAAGATGAAATCATTTTGTTATTTACATTACAAGTAATCCGCTCATATAATGAAAATCATATTAGAAAATGCCATACGCTTGAGGATATCGAAAATAAGTCGTTGATATTCTGAATTTTAAGTGAATAATTCTTCATCAAAAAACTTTGTCAAATCTATCAATAATTACAAGACGGCTTGGTGTCCTTAAGTTGCTTGAGTATAATCCCGTCCAGACCTTCATGGTCTATTTCCCAAATACCGAAATCTACCAAATTGTAACTTAGGGTTACTATAGGTATTGTATAACTTATCAACCAATAGGGTATTGGATATATCCCAATTCCAGTTTAAATCCAATAAAAGGTAACTCAATACCCATGGCATCCAATGGTATTCGGGAGAAAACCGACCTGCCTTAATGCCCAAAGGGTTTTATGGTTTTAGCCCTCCATTCTAAAAGATCATTCAATTTTAGTTTATTAAATAAATTCTTACAATAAATAATATATATATGTATTTTGCAATACTTATTTATCTTTCTTCATTTTTTAAATCAATTATAATCCATGGAACTTTACAATACCATCCATAATTTTTTAAAATTTTCAGGAATTAAAGTCAGTAAGCGTTATCTCAAGGAACGACTTGAATCACATTTAAATTATCCTTCGCTCAAAAGCATTACAGATACCTTGGACGATTTTAGAATTGAAAACCAGGCCATACAACTAGAAAACAAAGAACAATGGACAGCACTGGATTTTCCTTTTTTGGCCCATATGTTCACTCCCGAGGACGGGCAAGATTTTCGGGTAATCAAAAACAAACGTGATATGACGTCTAAAGAAGGGTTTTATAAAAAATGGACGGGCATTGTTTTACTGTTGGACGAAAATGGAAAGATAATCCATGAAGAGCACGATCGTTACTTCAAAAAGGAAAAACTTGAAAAGCTAGTTTTATGGGCAACCGTCTCTATATTGTCCATTGTCTTTGTTCTTCAGCAGGTTCTGCAATTTGAACTTGCCCTGTTCCTTCATTTTCTATTGTCTGTTGTCGGGCTTTTTATTTGCGGGGCAATTATAGCCTACAGCATGGGTACGACAACCGATATTTCAGATATGTTCTGTAAAGTCGGGGAATCTGGATGTAAAAAAGTGCTAGGTTCCAAACTAGGACATTTTGGTGGTGGTATCGGGCTAGGAGATGTGGCCGCCATTTTTTTTGGAAGTATGATCCTGTATCCTTTTCTAGCGGGAGGTCATGGGACTGTTGAAAAATTATCGTTGCTTTTAACCATACAATCATTGGCGGTCGTTTTTACCCTGGTCTCAATTTTTTACCAATGGCACCTAGGTTCATGGTGCAAACTATGCTTGGCCACAATTTTCATATTGTGGTTGCAAATGATCAATCTGATTATTCATTTTGATGTTCCATCGGTTTTGCCCGACATGATTTCCAACCTATCGCCGAAACACTTTTTGGTCTTTGGTACAGGCATATTGTTGGCATCGTTCTGGTTACCCGTAAAACCGTTGTTGGCCATAGCGAACCTATCTATCCACCAAAGTATACGGATAAGGAAATGGCGAGAGGATCCCAAATGGTTCGATGCACTTTTGCCACTGCACAAAAAAGTGGACGATTCCCTTTGGGAAAAAGAAATCTACTATGGTAATCCCAATGGAGTATTACAATTTCTAATTGTCAGTAATCCTTATTGTCCTTCTTGCGCTAAAGCACACCATGAGTTGCACAAGATTTTGGACAAACATCCCGAAGATATTGGAGTGCGGATTCGGTTCACCATGGAAAGTTTTGATGTGACAAAAAAAGAGTATGTGGTCATTTCTAAAATATTGAACGTCTACGAAGAGCTAGTCTGGAAAAATGGTCATAATCAAGATAATCCAATCGTAAAAAATATAATTACAGATTGGTTCACGGATCCTGATATTGATCAATGGCAACGCAAATACGATCATTCGATGAACTTTAGGTCAGAGGTGGATGAACTTATCAAAAAGTCAATTCAATGGAGTCAAAATATGTTTGTTTCGCAGACTCCTGCCTTTTTTATAAACGGATACGAAATGCCCGAACCACACACCTTTAAGGATGTTTTTGTTTTTGTATCAGATTATATTGATATTTTGAATAACAAATGAAATGGGATTGATTTCATAAAATGGCTGTTTCAGATGTGCTGTTGGGAGGAACGTTTTCGATGAAAAGGAAGGTGAACAGGTATTGACCTTCCCTGCACACATACATTTGAAAAAAGTGTGGAGTTCCTTGTACCCTTTATTGAAAAATCTTCCAATAGCCTTTCTAGCTGCTTGATATTAAAAATTTAAAAAACAATCCTTTATATAAATAATTGATTATAAATGAATTAAAAAAAATAATTCTTAAATAGTGTTAAAAATAGTACCTTATATTGCATAGTACTGTAACAAAATCATCACTCCATCGTCTCTTAGATATAAACAACGTATAAAAATTCATTAATCAATAAAAAAACGAATATCATGAGAACTTTTATCAGACAGACACCCACGGAATCCAGAAGACATTCTTTCTTTTCCAATTTTAGGAACAGTAAAAGGGTACAATGGGCAGAGGTACGGAACCACACCCATTAATCCGGAACTCGTTTAAAATTCATCGATCATCATCAATCAAAAAACGAACATCATAAGGGCTATTGTATTTGAATTAGCAAAAAAAGGATATGATTATAGGTCATATCCTTTTTTTTAATGTGGGACTTTAACTGGTTTTTTTCAATCTTTAAGGGAAATCTCTTCCTCAACACCATTGGGATAAGTAAGTGTGCCTACGGTATCACAAGTACCATCTCCAAAATCCACAATTACGTTCAATCCATTTTTATCAACGGTCATACTTCCCGTAGTAAGGTAGGCACAACCAAGGTTGCCTTCCAAAGTATCGGTTACATTAATCTTATAGGTGTCGGCACCAATGATCAAAGTCCAGTTACCGTCTATTGAAAAAGTAATGGACTCCAAACTATCGCCAACGGCCACCCCAAAGGTTTTTGTTCCGTTTTCGGATATTGTGGATTCGTCTTCCATAATAAATACCATATCACTAACGACCGAAAAGGAAATGGAATTTTCATCTGAATTTCCACTTACACTATACGTTCGTGTGTCATTTATTTTAATGGTCCCAACATAAAAATCAACGAATGTTGCGGTAAAAGATGCCGATTCATTTTCAATGTTATATGTTACGGTCAATGTTCCGTTTACATCTTCGGTACCATTAAGGACACAATTGTTAAAAGTAACCGTGTAACCGGTATCCGAATATTCGGCCGTATAGCAATCATTACTTTTTGTGGATTTACCAGAAGCGGTATTTCCCATATAAAGTTCGGACAGGACGGTATCCGCTACACCGGACACATCGTCCGTTTCCAAAATGGTCCTGACTTCGGTTTGCGTTAGAATTTCATTCTGGGATAATTCCTGATCATCACTACAACTAAAAGTGATCATGGGAACGATCGCCACCATTCCTAGCCTTTTTAATTTAAGCATTATAGTATTCATATGTTATTGTTTGTGGGTGTAGGCATATGAACGTGAAATAGGGCCATTTAGTGTGATATGACAATTATATAGCATTATTACTTAAAATTTGATACAAGAACTATTGGATTTTACGTTAAATCATATACGATATAGTATCTTTAAAAAATGTTATCCAAAATAAATTTAAGAGATCAGGTTCGGGAATATTTATTGCAACAAATGGTCAATGGGGAATTACAAATTGGCAAAACCATTAATCTAGCTGCGTTATCCCGGGAGCTAAAGGTAAGCGTTACACCTATTCGGGAGGCTTTGACACAACTGCAACAGGCCCATATCATTAAGGCGATACCCAATAGGGGTTTTATAATTTCTGAGTTGGACGTTAAGGAGGCCGAGGATCTATATGGTCTTGTGGCCAGTTTGGAGGTCATGGCGATTGAAAATTCAGAGTTTGATGAAAGGGCGATTAGGGTACTTAAAGAACAACAGGACGTTTTTGAAAATGCTCCGAACGCACTTGCCCGTATTAGAGCGGATTTGGAATTTCATAGACTTTTGACCATGGGCTATAATAATATATTGACGCTTCAAATATTGAACGACTTAAGGACTCGGGTATTTTTTTATGAACGGGCCTTTATGTCCGACGATTCTTTTTATAACAAGTCCGATAATCAGCATGATGCCATTATTTCGGCCATTGAAGACGATAACGTTCCTACAGCCTCACTCCTACTCAAAATGAATTGGATGCTTATTCTAAACTATATTCGGAAGAAATTAATGGAATAGGGATTAATGGGTTTGATCTACAATGATTTAGTTTAAAAGATATACGAATACTGGATAACAAATAAAGTTTTCAATCGTTGTTTAAACAAAAATAACATGCAGTTTTTAAACAAGGAAATAGAGATGCTTACCAAAAAGCGTAAAACGCCTTCATTGATCAAGAAGCAAATATCCTGTGGAATTTTTCAGGACGTGGAAAATATTGTGAGGGTTTCCAGCATCCAAAAAATCGAAGAGTAACCCTGATCATTGTTCAAAAAGACGCTTATCCAGACCTGGAATAAGCTTGATCGCATTTTTATAATATAATTTTTTCAGGACTTCGTCCGGAAGGTTTAGGCCATACATGGCCCAAAAGGCATGATATTTTTTATAATAGGGAAAATACTCATCATTACTTTCCAATACCCTGAAATAGGTAGGAAACTCCCTAGGTTTCCAATTATCCTTTCCAAAAAGCACCCTATCCTGATATTTAATAAAGAACGCTCTTGCATTTTGCGGCTGTCTTCCCAGTTCGGCGATTACCGCGGCAATCCCCACGTTCATATTGGGTATTTCATCCAATAGTTTTCCTAATTGTCCCAAATTGTTGGCATACCAACCCATATGGGCATTTATAAATTTTGTATTGGGATGTTTTTTGAACATCCTATGTTGTTCCTGGATAATTTGTTCCCACGGGGCCGGATCAGTGGCCGAGCGTTTTCTTCTGGGGTGCGTTTTAAGTTCCAACCAACGTTCATTAGTACTGTCCATGTCATCCCAAAATGATTTGGGATCCGCGGCATGGATCAATACGGGTATGCCCATTTCGGCACATTTTTTCCAAATAATATCCAATCTCGGATCATCTATAGCCAATCTCTTACCGTTACTATCTTTATAGTGGAGGCCAAGGCTTTTATAAATTTTTAACCCTTTGGCCCCATTTTTTATATCCTGTTCCAATTGGGTGGCCGCTTTTTCTCCCCAATCGGTTTTGCCGACCCCGTTGAAATCCACATTGGCAAAAACAACAAAACGATTGGCATGACTTTTTTTAATGTTTTCCAGTTTGGTCCTTAGAGCGGCACCGGAACCACCACTAAGATTGACCATTACGGCTTCATTAAGGGCATCCATATCCTTTACAAGGGTATTGAGCCTGGAGACGGACATGTCTCTTTGATGGCTATGCACATCAACAAAAGGGAATTTTGCCCGTTTGACTTCTTTACCGGGAACGACCAATGTTGATTTTGGATTGTATTCCTCAAAACTCATTTCTTGGGCCAAAATAGCGTTCGACCATAAAACAATAGCAGAAAAGAACAAGCAGTGTGTTTTTGGGATGACCTTGTAATTCATAAGATATTCAATTGTACTTTTTATAAAGTTTACTATATGTTTCTTTGGTATCTATATCCTGGTTCATATCCCCAGCATCTATACTGTGCATAACATCATAATGTTGTCTCAGTATACCCTTTGCTCCCGTATCACCGGACAAATTTTTCAATTGCGGAAAAAGGGAACTATGAAAAATGGCCGGAACCCCTGCCCTATCGTTATATTTTGTAGCTATAATTTTAAATTTCCCCGATCGAAACTTAGCGATCATTTGATCGTAATAGTTACTGGTCAATAAAGGCTGGTCTGCCAACATGACCAAAATACCATCATATATAACGGATTGTTGGGTTATATGATCGGTTCCTAAAGCGATGCTGCTTCCCAATCCATTTTTCCATTCGATGTTTTTTATGGTCTGAACCCCAAATTTTTCCAGTTTACATCTTTGGGCGATCTTTTCCGCATTGGCTCCCAAAACAATATAAACACCGGTAGCGTTACTGGTTTTAGCAGTGGCTATGGCATGTAATAAGAGATTGGAATCTCTCCATGGCAATAATTGTTTTATGCCTTGCATCCGACTGGATCGTCCGGCGGCCATAATTAAAATAGCTATGTTTTTTTCCATTGTCAATTATGAATACCCTGTTGTTTATATTTTAACTGCATGGGTTCTTGATTTCTAATGACGGTCAATATTTCGGCAAGTATGGCTATGGCAATTTCTTCGGGGGCCTCAGCTCCAATGTTCAAACCCGCCGGACCATGAATATGTTCAAAAAAGTCAAAATCCGTATCGGGATATAAATTCATAAACTCATCAAACAGCTTTTCACGCCTTCTTGAGGGGCCCAAAAGTCCAAAATAGCTAGGGTTCGTATCCTTAAGTGCAAGAAGGTATTTCAAATCCTTTACATAACTATGGGTCATTAAAATTATTGCGGTTTGATCATCAATTTTGGCCGAAGGGAAATCCGAGGGATCCATATTCCACAACTCATGGATACCTGGAAAGTCCTCAATGTTCTTTTCTTCCTGAGGCACCGTACAGACCGTGACCTCCCATCCCATCCCCAAGGCCAGTTTGGAAAGTTGCACGGCATCATGCTCTCCGCCAATAACAACCAATTTTAAACAGGGCTTAAGTTCTTGTTGAAAAATTTCCAATCCCCCGATATTTTTTGGATCGGAATAAAGCCCAAAACGCGTTCCGTTCAATAAAAATTGGGACCCCAGACCATTAAATTCACCATATTCCTTTTTATAACAGGAACGAATAGAAAAAATGGACCTATTGGAAATTACCTTATCAAACGCCAAAAGCAACTCTTCATTTGGATCAAAGGGTTCTATTAAAATATAAAGGATACCTTCACACCCCAATCGGTATCTACCATCGTATAGCATCATTTTCGGCTTCTTTGAACTAAAAACACTTTTAGCTTGCCTTATCACTTCTTTTTCCACACAACCGCCACTTACGGCCCCGGTCATTTTACCGTCTTCCCTGATCAACATACATACTCCCGGCCTCCTATAAGAAGAGCCGTCCAATGCCACCACAGAAGCCAAAACGGATTGTAGCCCTAACTTTTTATTGGTGGAATATGCATGGAAAATTCGCTTTAATTCGTGTGTCATCGCTCTACTTCTATTTTGATCGGTAGAAGTTTATTTTAATTGAAAATACCTATTTCAGCCTGCTTTTTAGGGGGAACATGGTTTCTTTAACAATGTTTAACATATTTTTTTTCGATACCAATACTTAAGAGGAGGTTTGTCCGTTCTGCTTGTTGAATCCAAAAACGTATGATCATGAAACATTGCCTGAAAATCTATGGCACCCTTTTTATCCTCTCTTTATTCGTTTCCTGTGGGAATGCGGATGATGACGTAAATTTTGATTTGAATCTTGGCGACGGCCTAGGGAAAGGAAAGCCCGTTGATAGTTGTCTGGGGCTGGAAGAAGGGGAGTTGGTCCTTTCCATTCAAGAACAGTTCACCACCTTGCCCGGAAAAGTATCTGTTTTCTTTAAAGTATCGGATACCGACGGAAATCCCGTTCCCGGATTAACGGCAGATCAATTTACCATTTATGAACAGGGAAGGAACGATGATTGCTTTAATACCATTTCTACTTCGGAATCACAGGCACGCATATCTCCCAATTCCCAAATCTTCACCAATAATACGTTATTGGTACTGGACCTAAGCAACAGCGTTCTGGATAGTAGTTTGGAGGAACTCAAGGTAGCATCCACTAGTTTTGTGGACAATGTAATGCCTGAAACAAATCAGGAATCTTTTCAAATGGCGATTTATTGGTTCGATGGTGAAAATGAATTACATCTATTGCACCAACTGACCCCTTCCAAAGAGGAATTGATCTCAGCCATTAATGGTATTACGAACGATATTAGTGCAGACCCTTCTACCGATTTATATGGTGCGGTCATCAAATCTACCGATGTCGCTTCAGATCTGGTAAAAGAAAGTACTTCTGGCGGAAATATCGGTGCGGCATCCGTGGTCATATTTACCGATGGTACTGATCAGGCATCACGTTTTACGGAAGAAGAAGCGTTGAAAAAAGTAAAGGATGCCAATGCCAATATTTCCTTCTTTAGCATTGGATTGGGGAGTGAGATAGATACTCAGGTCTTAGAGGAAATAGGGAAAACATTTAGCGTTTTTGCACAGAACAAGGAAGAATTGGAACAAAGGTTCCGGAATATCTCCGATAAAATTTCCGAACGTGCCAACAGTTTTTATCTTTTTGAATATTGCAGTCCAAAAAGAGACGGAAGTGGTGATAATAATTTGGCCATAGCGGTGAACTCCGGTTCCAGACAGGGAGCCGTACAAACAAAATTCAGTGCGAAAGGATTCACAGGCGGCTGCGAATAGGATTTTTTTATAAAAGCTATTGAAAAGGAGCGTTTAAACGCTCCTTTTTTTATTCCTTTTCTTCAAAAAACAAATAGCTGAATATCATATTCTTATGGAGATTTTATCCTGTTCAATATTAGTATGCCGAAATGTCAGAAACATCCGTTTATCAATTTCGGCCGTAAATAAAGGCAATAACACTAATATTAACTTTAAAGAATAATCACGATGAAAAAATTATCAATAATTGGAATTCTTTCTTTGGCACTTTTAACCTCCTGTGTTTCTAAGAAGAAATACGTAGCCTTGGAAAACAATTTGTCAAAAACACAAAGTGCCCTGACCAAAACCCAGGTAGAAAAAGAAGAATTGGAAAGTAAGATGGCCAAGATAGAGGCTAGAGTTGCGGAGTACAACTCCAAAATTAATTCGTTGAAAGAAATAAACGATAGTCAATACACTACCGTGGACGATATTACAGTAATGAGCAACAATACTAAAGCCAATATGCGCAGGACTTTGAAAAAAGTTGATGCAGCTAAATTGGCAGAGGCCAAGACCTTACAGGATTCTATGAACTTGGCCGTTTCCTATAAATTAAAACAATCTATTTCCGAAGATGACGAAGATGTGGAGGTAAGCATTGATAAAACCGTAGTCATGATCAATATTTCCGATGAATTATTGTTTAATACGGCAAGTTATAGAATAAGTAATAAGGCCGATAGGGTTTTAAATAAATTGGCCGAGGTCATTCGATCAGAACCCAGTATGGAGGTTATGGTAGAAGGCCATACGGATTCCAGGACAATTAGCACCCCAATGGTTTCAGATAACTGGGACCTGAGTGTAAAGAGAGCCACGTCAATTGTTCGTGAATTACAGCAAAAGTATGATGTAGACCCCACCCAGCTTATAGCGGCCGGTAGAAGTAGTTACCTGCCTTTGGTGGAAAACGATTCTAAGGAGAATATGGCCAAGAACAGAAGAACCAAAATTGTTATCCTTCCTAATTTGGATAAGTTTTTTGCACTTTTGGATACGGCAAGCCTCTAAAAACCGGAGAAATATAATATAAAAAAAGGGAAGCCTGAGCTTCCCTTTTTTTATTGGGATTACCCAACAACTTATCCCTAAAGTAGGGTTTTTGGCCCGGTTGTTGTTTTATAGATAACGACCCCAATGAATACCGATTGCAACACATCCTAAGAACTAGATGCTATTTGACATTAAAAAAAGAAATCATGGATGTACTCAACGAAATTATTCAAAATAGCGCTATAGGGCCTTTTTCCAAAGTATATAAGAGCATTGTACTGCTTTTATTCTCCGCAATCGTATCCATATTGCTGGCAATGTTGGTCGTGCTGTTAAAACATGGCCCCAACATGACCATACAGTTTGGATATTGATATGGTGTTATCTATAGATCATAGCATTAGGGATGGAAATATCCGATTGATTTAGATCCATTGGAAAACCGTTGATTACGGCATAATGTAATTGCCCATCTTTTTCTAAAAAGAAGGTCGGATTTATACCCGGTTCTATATGAAATTCCGGCACTTTATGATCTTTACCTATAAGATGTACGGGAAATGGTGAATTTATAATTTCCATAGGTAGGTTTTCAACCCGTATATAGCCATAGCCCGATTTTAAAATAGCCCTAAAATCCACGGACTTCACATCTTTTATGGACATCATGTTCTCAGGATATATTTTTGCAGGTTTTATGTTGAATCCCTTCATTTCCAATGTTTCGTAACCATAATATGTGGAAAGATCTCCCTGATCTATAATACGACTGCTGTACCAGAATTTTTGATGGTCCTTATAATCTACCTCAAGCTGATTTATACCGATATCAATTTTATAGGTCTTGCCCAAGAGTTCGTATGTGGCTTCCGTTATTTTTAGGTCAAACAGCTTTCTGTCATTTTCGGGAATCTTTTCATAATCCAAAAGCAGGATTTCTTTATAGTTTTCATGGGCTATGGTGTATATAGCGGAGAGAATGGAAACATAATTCAGTTTTCTGATTTCCTGTTTTTCCGTATCCTTTAGGTATCCGCCAGATTCGATCAAAATAGTACTTGTACCCCATTTTTGGATATTATCCCCAAAGGCCCTGGGTTCAAAATCGTCATTATACCGCCCTACCTGTCCCGGGGCATATTTTTGGATGATATTGTTCATGAAAACGATAATCCTCATGGCATTTCCCCTAATGGTATTAATCTCCTTTTCATAGTTGTAGGCCGGTGCCAAATACGAAATGGTTGCCGGTTTTTTAGTCCGTTCCGCATTATAATACCTGCTCTGGTCGTGCAGGTTAAAACCAAAATCCGCTTTTAGACTGTCCCTGACCCGCTTTAAGGTTTTGGATTCCGGGGATTGTAACCGCAGGGCATCCCTGTTAATGTCCACACCCAACACGTTCCTTCTTTGAAAACGCTCTGCACCGTCCGGGTTGAGCATGGGCAGAAAATGTAAGGTCACTTGGGACAATAATTCCGTTTTTTCGGTTTGAAAGTCCGGACTGCCCAGAAAATTAAGAATATCAAAAATAGCCTGCGTAGCGGTAGGTTCATCACCATGCATTTGAGACCATAGAAATACGTTGACAGGCCCCTGTCCAATGCTTATGAGCGATAAATCCCGGCTCTCTATGGACTTTCCTACTTTAGATACCGTAAATCCTACTTTGGAGCTCAACCCGACTATCAACGGTTGTATGTCTACATGCTTTATCCTTCTTTTATGGAGCGTAGTCTCTTTATATGTTTCATAGCTATTAAACAGTTGTGCCGTTATCTCTTTCTCTTGGGCAATTGAAAAAAGGGAATTAATAAGAATGAGAATCAGTAGGTAATATTTCATAGGTTGAAATTAATTTTATCCGATATTTCTATATTTTGCTTTAACATCATCTGCGTGTCACTCTAAGGAAACCACAACGACATTTAATTTTTGGGTAATGCTTTAAAATTTAAATCTTTGACCGCCTTTCTTACCCGTTTCATAAAATCTGTTCCCGGATCTGTTTTCTTGGTCCTATAACCATCATCTTTCTCCAGCCATAGCGGATGATTTTCAAAAAGCGTGTACTCGTAATGACCTATAAGGTAGTTAATTTCATATTTTTCCTTTAAATATCGTACCAACCAGATATTGGATTTTAACTGTGCTTTGGTCAATGGCAGGTTTTTGGTGCCACCCACATTTTCTATGCCTATTGCGCAATGGTTTAAACCGATTACATGCCTTGCCATGATGGTTTCCGGTAATAAGCGGTAAATAGTACCGTTCTGGTCCACCATAAACTGGGAAGAGACATTGAGCCCGCTTATATTTTTTATATCCGGTCGCCAATCCGGCAAAGTAGGATTGTCAAAGGCTTCAAATGATTTTTTATACGTGGGAATGACGGTCCAATGTAGTACGATCATCCTTGGATCGATTGTGGGATCGTCCTTTTCTATGCCATATCGGTTTTTTAGATATGCCAACGTTAAGTTTTTTCGCTGATCATTAAAATTTATGGGATCATCTATGATGACCTTCGCGTTCTTACATGCAATGCATAGCGATATTAAGATAATCAGAAGTGGGAAATTTTTCATGAGGCCATTATTGAACGATTTGATCCAACGGTGTATGCGATCTGATGGAGAACAAACACGTTCAAATGTATCTATTTTTACCTTAGTACCAGAATCGGACCTTTATTAACCCCTTAAATTAAAGGGATTCTTCTTAACATACTACACTGTGATGGGCTTTTACAACAAGAAAGGGCCATATGACAACAATAGTTATGTTTTTCCAAGGCTTCATGTTACATTTATTATATAATAAAAATCGATAGTTAATTTTTTCATTTTCATATAGTGTTCTCGTAAAAGAGTCCTGTTTCTCAAAACAGGGCTCTTTTTAGTTTGTAACAAAAATGACAACTTAACAAACTCGACACGTGGTTCCAATATGGGAACATTCAGGATAATTAAACCGACCGGATTATGGTATCCAATTATTCTTCCCGAAGTCAGGTTTGCGTTTTTCTAAAAATGCATTGCGTCCCTCTTTGGCTTCGTCCGTCATATAAGCTAGTCGGGTAGCTTCTCCTGCAAACACTTGCTGCCCTACCATGCCATCATCGGTAAGGTTCATGGCAAATTTCAGCATTTTAATGGATGTAGGTGATTTGGCCAATACTTCCTGTGCCCATTGATATGCGGTAGCTTCCAGTTCATCATGGGGAATCACGGCATTTACCATACCCATTTCATAGGCTTCTTGTGCCGAGTAATTTCTGCCTAGAAAAAAGATTTCACGGGCCTTTTTCTGCCCTACCATTTTAGCGAGGTAGGCCGAGCCGTATCCTCCATCAAAGCTGGTAACATCGGCATCGGTCTGTTTAAAGATGGCATGTTCTTTACTGGCCAGGGTCATATCGCATACTACATGCAGGCTATGCCCCCCTCCTACCGCCCAACCCGGTACCACGGCAATAACCACCTTAGGCATAAAGCGAATAAGCCGTTGTACTTCCAGAATATTCAAGCGGTGCATACCATCCTCGCCTACATAACCTTGATGCCCGCGGGCTTTTTGATCGCCGCCACTGCAAAAGGAATAAACGCCATCTTTGGTAGATGGGCCTTCGGCGGAAAGAAGTACCACTCCAATGGAAGTGTCTTCCTGTGCATCATAAAAAGCCTTATAAAGTTCAGAGGTGGTTTTAGGTCTGAACGCATTGCGTACATTTGGCCTGTTAAAGGCAATACGGGCCACGCCATTGTATTTTTTATAGGTAATGTCTTCAAACGCTATGGCGGTCTGCCAGTTGGGTGATTTCATAATTGGAACGCTAAAATTAAAGGATAAAGATAGGGGTTCGGACAGTACCTTTCCAAATTTGTCCAACCAGATACTATAGCTCAAGGATCACAACATTTTTTTCTTTTAATTATAATCGATTTTTTTGCGCAAAGCTTGCAATAGACGAATTTTACCATCAAAATAAGGAAAACTATTTTATCTCATTTCAAAACAAGAAACCTCAATAAATTAATGTAAATACCATGGAAAATAAACAATTGACAATTGTTGCCAGGATTTTGGCAAAAACCGAAAAAAGGGAATTAGTGAAAAACGAACTTTTAAAATTAATAGCGATTACAAGAGCTGAGGAAGGTTGCATAAACTATGACCTGCATCAGGACAATGAAAATGAAAACCTGTTTTTGTTTTATGAAAATTGGGAAAGCCGTGACTTATGGCAAAAGCATATGGGCAATACACATTTGGCCGATTATATGGCGGCCACGGACGGTGCCGTTGAAGAATTTACATTAAACGAAATGACAATTATCGAGTAATACGCTATACCGATCTATTTACCTACGATCTCCCTTTTTAACAAGGGAGATTTTTATGTTTTTTAATGGTATTTTGAACGTTATTAAGACAGGTATAATTTAGTAAAGGTTTTTGAAATCAATTATCCTTAAGGCCATCTCCAAGGGATTCTTTTTGATTAAAACACTATGTTTAGGTCAATGAAAACTATCCCTTCTTATTTTTCTCGGCAATCCATTTCCCCATATATTTTGTGCTAAGAAGTGTTTGGTGCTGTAGCATACTTCCAGTAAAGTTTTGGATACGATGTTCTTGAAGGTTATTTTGGAGCTGATTTATTCGGTTCAGCAACCCCTTTTTTAACCGGATTTTGGAATATATGGTATTTATTAAGGGGACACCGGCCTTTTGGGCCATTTCCCAAGACGTTTTATCCGAATAGAGCTGTACCGCCGCTTGTGCAAATTCTTTAGGGTCATCTACAATACTTCCGTTCCAGGATAAACGGTCGTGCATTCCTTCTGCTCCAATAGTCGTGGTAACACTGGGTGTGCCAAATTGCATGGCTTGTAACAATTTTCCTTTAATTCCCGCTCCGTAACGCAATGGGGCAAGGCAAACCCTTGCCTTTTGCATCACTGTTTTTAGGTCTTTGATTCTGCCCTTAATGTAAAACCCTTCAGCCGGTCCGTGCAATTCCACAATTTGTTGTGGCAAATAAGCCCCATAAATATATAGGTTTGTCCTGGGCAGTTGCTTTCTGATCAAAGGCCAAATCTCAGTTTTTAAGTATTTTATGGCATCTACATTGGGGGCGTGTTTTCCCCCGCCGATAAAGATAAAATCATCTCTTTCCCCATAAGTAGACCAATCTGGAATTGCCGGGAGTTCCCCTACCATAAAAGGCAAATGGAATAGAAGGCTTTTATCTATTTTAATTTCGCTTTGCAACAATTCCATCTCAAAGCTCGAAATAATGAGGGATAGATCGCTTCGGTAGATACTGGCCATTTCCCTTTTGGTCCTATCATTCCGTAACCAGGTTTCCGGGGTAAAGGATACCCCATTTTTAAAAGCATGCTCCCGAACATAACGTAGGGAATGTAAATCCTCGGTATCCAAAATTCGTAACGCATTTGGCACATATTGCGCTATACGCCATCCAAATTGCTCCTCGGTCAGGAAACGGTCGAACAAAACCACATCAGGATGCAGATCGGTGATAAAAACATCAAAAGTGGAACTATTCAATTGTATGGTTTGTTTTTGAATTCCCAAAAGGGTCAGGTCTACCGAAAATTCCGTCTCCAAAGCTGCGGAAGAAAAGGTAATATGATAACCGGCTTCCATAAAAGCCTCTAACAATTGCATCATCCGATGGCCCGCCGCCGTGGAGTTTGGTTCCGGCCATGTTAATCCGATGACAAGCAATTTTTTTTGGGACATTTAATTTTGTCGCTATTTATGGGGTACTGTTCACACCAATCCGAAAATTACATTTTAGTGGCAAATTTTTGAGAAATTTTGGAACGTAATTTTCGTTCATAATCTTCCTCCAACCATTCCTTGTAGTTTTTGGTATTGTTCATAATACAATAAGAATATTGTCGCACCCTATAGGCAATTTCCTCTTTTAACTGTTTGGCCAGAATACGGGCATCAAACACATCTTCGGCATTTTCTACGCAGATTTTGGCGTGTTGTTCTATACTTTTTTCCAACACGAGTTTGGATTTCTGTCCTTGGGCGAAGACCTTTTTATATTCTTCCTTAATGTTGAATTCTATGCATTGGGATTTAGCAAACTGTGCACGCAATTCTTTGGGCATTTCATACACGAATTCCCGCTCTATCTCCTCATCGTTCTTGATGTTTTCCAAGAAAAAATCGGGAAAATGAAAGATTTCCTGCCAATCTATGGGAGCGTTCCACAAACCAAATCGTGCAATATTGTTTCCCATATCCACTACCGTAAACTCTTCTTTATGAGGTAAATATCGAGAACCACGCCCGATCATCTGAAAATAAAGGGTAAGCGATCGTGTGGCCCTGTTCAGGATGATGGTCTCTACTGAAGGTTCATCAAATCCCGTAGTTAGAATGCTAACGGAAGTCAATATGGCATCTGGGGTTTCGGAAAACCAATGCAAGATTTCCTTTCGTTCCGAAGCCGTATTCTTATTGTCTAAATGGCGAATATTATATCCCGCTTTTTTAAAGGTTTCATAAACGTATCGGGATGTATTGATCCCGTTATTGAAAATCAATGTTTTGGTGCCTTTTGCAATATCATTGTAGGCGGACACCAATTTCCCCAGCATGCTGTGATTGCTATAGAGCTCATCTGAAGATTTTACGGTATAATCCCCGTTAATGCCCAGTTTTAGGCTTTGCAGGCTTACATCATAATTATACATATTGGCCTTGGCCAAAAACTTCTTTTGTATTAAAGAATTTATGGACTCCCCTATAATCAGCTTTTTATAGTTATCCTTCATGGGAAGTTTGATATTGGAACTTAACGGAGTGGCCGTTACGCCCAAAATAGTAGCTTCTTCAAAATACTTGAAAAGTTTTCGGAAAGAATTATAATGGGCTTCATCTATGATGACCAGACCAATGTTCTTTATCTCTACTTTTTCCTCTTGCAGCCTATTGTTCAAGGTTTCTACCATGGCCACAAAACACATAAACTCATTCTGATCTTGAAGCTCCTTTACCTCGCTGTTGATTATTTTGTTGTTGACCCCAAAACCATGTAACATTTTTGAAGTCTGTAAACTCAATTCTATCCGATGGGTAAGTACAACTACCTTTTTCCGTGTCTTTTGGATGTAGCGTTTGGCTATTTCCGAGAAAACCACCGTTTTTCCCCCTCCTGTAGGTAATTGATAAAGCAGGTTAGAATTATCCGGATGGGCCTCCAAGTACTTGAAAATAGTATTCAAGTCCTCTTCCTGATAATCATATAGGACCTTTTCCGAGATGTCTTTTATCGGTTTCAAAAAGTGAATATCATTTTTAATTAGGTTGAAAACACAAAAACCTTATAAAATTAGGGGATTTTTAAGCTACATGGAAATATAAATTTTGAAATCGATACAAAATCCATAAAGACTGTCCCGATATGTATTTTAATCAAAGAGAAATCCTAAAGGCTTTGCCTCCGGGTTTCCGTTGAAATTGTCATTCCCGGTAGAACGGGAACCTAAATAGCAGAGTTTTGGTTTTTAACCTTTTGGATTAAAATAATCCCGATAACTATCGGAGGTGAAATACCTTTATGGCTCTGCCCCTAGGATAGTTGGTTTCAAGAAATTCCTTATTGGTAAAAGGAATTTGAAAAGTGTTTTTGTCGTTTACAATATTCCGTAGGTATTCATATTTTTATTGATTTGACGAACAGGCCCCCTTAAGAAATTTCCAGGGCCAATTTCCGTAAATTCAGTAGCTCCATCCTCTATCATGTGTAAAATGGTATGCCTCCACATTACGGGATGCGTCAATTGATCGATCAAATTTTTCTTGATCAAGTCTATATTACTACTCGGGCGACCTGCAATATTTTGATAAATAGGGCAAATCGGCTTTTTGAATTCCGTTTCCTCTATTGCTGCGCTGAATTCTTCAACTATCGGCTCCATAAAGGGAGAATGAAATGCACCACTTACAGGTAAATTTACAACTCCCTTGGCACCTGGCCTTAATTTATCGCAAGCTTCCTTGAGAGCTTTCTTTTCACCTGAAATAACAACTTGATGTAACGCATTATAATTGGCAGGCACAACAACTCCGTCTATATGACTACAGATGTCTTTAACGATGACATCATATAAGCCAATCACAACGGCCATACCCGTGTTTTCTGTTTCGCAGACTTTTTGCATAGCAGAAGCACGTTTGGATATAAGTTTTAAGGCCGACTCAAAATCTAAAGAACCAATAGCGGCCAAAGCCGATATTTCACCCAAAGAATGCCCGGCGACCATATCAGGTTTAAAATCATTACCAAGGGTTTTTACAAGAATAAATGAATGTAAAAAAATTGCAGGTTGAGAAAACTTTGTTTGTTTCAAATTTTCAGCAGATCCTTCAAACATTACATCTGTAATTGAAAACCCTAAAATATCATTACCTCTTTTAAAATATTCTTGGGCCAATTTAAATCTTTCAAACAGCTCTTTTCCCATACCGGGAAATTGAGTGCCCTGACCAGGAAATAAATACGCATGCATATATACGGTAGATTGTTAAAGTTTGTAATACATCAATTTTCATCAGAAATAGATATCGATAAGAAAACAAACACCTTATTATTGCTTAGAATCTCAGTATTATTCTCAAAGACTAAATATAATTATCATATGAAATGCTACCTACAAATATTGTATAAAAATATATTTTAGATCATTAGTGTCCGCCTAAAATACGATTTTGGTTAATATGGTCGTTCAGCTGTTTTGAATCTTTTGGATATAGTGTATCGTTGTAATCATCTTCTTGGCAAGCCCTTTTTTCTCTCAACGGTTTTAATTGTGTGGATATTTTCTGGATTATTTTATCGTTTCTCAAACGACTCCCCATGTAGTCTGAAAAGGCCAAGGAATTCAGCATATCTATAATGACACGTATTCGTAAATATGATGATTTCCGATTATAGAGAGGTCTTTAATCCAACAGGTCCATAACCTTATAAAATTCATCTTCATAAAGCCATTGTTGTTCTTCAATGGTTTGATGAATCTTTGTGATACGTGCCTTAAAATCCGGTGAAATCCCGTTTTGTATGACGTGTCGTACCATTTCCGTAAAGGAATTGAGCATGCTTTTATAGAAGGCGTCGGGTACATTTCGTTCTGCGGAGAAAGTCTGTGCAATTTCCAAATTAAAACACATGACATCCGCGATCAAAAACGGATCCATGCCCAAGGTCTTAAAATGCTTCACATATTTTTGAGCCACTGATCGCCTGGCTTTTGGCTTTTTGCGTTTTAACGGAAAGTATTCATTGGAAATTTTGGCTTTCGCTTCCTGCACCAGTTTTTCTTCTTTAGGATTAAAGACAAAATCATAATAGGTCTTCACTACCTGAAAACGATGATATAGATCTACGACCTGTTCTTCCAGATCTTCCTTTGATAATTTTTTCAGATAACCCTTTAGCGCCCTTTTGCTCATAATCGATTTGTAATGAACTCATCTTGACTTTTTCTATTTCCTAAAAAATGACTGAAATTCACCCATATTTCATTACTTTTTTCACTTGTAGCGATGCTATAATTTTCAAAAAGTGCTTCATGTGGTCAAATTTCCCCTCATTTTCGGTCAAACACAAAAAGTCAAGATGAGTTCAATATCAAAAATACGCTTTACGCAATGAACGATGGAAATACGCTAAACTTTTCTTAAAAGCTCATAAAATATGTATAAGTAAGTCTTTTACCCTTTGGAAAAGACATAAAAAAAAGTTATAATGAAGACTTGTACGAATCCTAAAATCCATTCACATACATGAGGCAACTAAAGATTATCAAGCAGGTCACCAATCGGGAATCGAAATCATTGGATAAGTACTTGCAGGATATCAGTAAAATCGATTTAATAACTGCAAATGAAGAAGTAGAATTAGCACAAAAAATAAAGCAGGGGGATCAGGTAGCCCTCGAGAAACTGACCACGGCCAATCTGCGTTTTGTAGTCTCCGTGGCCAAACAATACCAGAATCAAGGATTAAAACTGCCCGATTTGATCAATGAGGGCAATCTGGGCCTTGTTAAAGCGGCCAAACGTTTTGATGAAACCCGGGGGTTTAAATTTATCTCCTATGCCGTGTGGTGGATCAGACAGTCCATTTTGCAAGCCTTGGCCGAACAATCCAGGGTCGTAAGGCTTCCGCTGAACAAAATTGGTTCTATTAACAAGATAAAAAGGACTTTCTCTTATTTGGAACAGACCCACGAACGACCTCCTTCCGCAGAGGAAATTGCCAAGGAATTGGAAATGACGGTGACAGAGGTAAAACAATCCTTGAAAAATTCCGGGAGACATGTATCCATGGATGCCCCCTTACGTGAAGGGGAGGATTCCAATTTATACGATGTGTTGCGTTCCGGGGAATCGCCCAAACCGGATAACAAGCTTTTGCATCAGTCACTTAATACGGAAATCAATAGAGCTTTGGAAACCCTGTCCCCTCGGGAAGCGGACGTTGTAAAGTTGTATTATGGTATTGGCGACCATCAATCAATGACCTTGGCAGAAATAGGTCAAACCTTTGATCTGACCAGAGAACGTGTTCGACAAATACGGGAAAAGGCAATTCGCAAACTACGCCATAATTCGAGAAGTAAATTATTGAAAACGTATTTGGGCTGAGAATAACAACCCATTAAAACAAAACGCCCGTTTTTTTAAGACGGGCGTTTTTACTTATTAACACACTAACACTAAGAATAGTTTAATTTGCTGATATCGTAATCAACAAGAATATCGTTTAAATCCTGAATGAAATTCTGATAGGAATTGTTATCCTGATGCTGTAAAGCCATAATCGTAGGTTTTTGGGGGTTGTAGAGAAAAGGTCGTGAACTTACATATAGTCCAATTCCACCAATTCATTAATACTTAAAATTTCGTTTAATTCTTGTAGGAATATCAAATATTCCTCACCGTAGGTATCGTAGAGCATTTGTTGGGATTAAATGGTTATTTTAGATTTGGGTACTCATGTTCATGTCCTAAAAATAGATATAACGTATTTTTTAGGCAATTAATTGTGGTGAAGCACAGTATTGTTGTTGTCAACATAGGCCATAATATAGGTAAAGCCGGGTATTTTGCCGGAATAAAAAGATAAACACAACGTAAGATGACCGGACCTATATATAATGCATTGCCATAAAGATTACAGAATTACGGAAGCCTAAGTTTGATAAGCACCTAAGTCAATAATAGGTCTTTAAAACGAACAGAATTCCTCTGGGTCAACTCTCAGTCGGTTTCAATATATCCCCATTTTATATGGAAACGGGCTTAAAACTTTAGCTCATAGGCTATGCCCGCGGTAACGGACCAAAAGAATTTCCCCGAACTAAATGCCAACTCTTGACGGTTGACCCCTAAATTGGTTTTGTAGATATTGTTGCTTTTGGAATTACTGAATTGATATTCAAATCGCAGTTTTTGGGATTCCAGATATAACAATGTCTCTGCGAGCAATGCGCCATCTACAATAAATTGATTCAATTCCGTATCAAAACCATAGACCAAATTCAGCCCCATGAAATTATTGCCGTCCCTCAGGTATTTTCTTATCAGCAGATTTCCCGAAACACCTACGCCTTCCCTAGCATCCGGTACTACGTAAGGTCTTAGAACTGCGTAGTAGTTTCCCCGGTATAGTCCAAAAGTTCCGGTAAGGATGGTGGCATTGTCATTTTCAAAAGATAAATGTCTAAATCCGAGGGAAACTTCCAAGGCTTTGGGCAATTCTTTCAAGACCTCCCCTCCTATTCTGTGCCTTGGAAAGATTTTGGAGCCGGAAAACCCGTAATTGAAATAACCGCTTAGGGTTTTTGAAAATCTGGGGTAAGCATCCATCTCAGCTTGGATACCATCGTTATTAAAGCGTCTGTTGAAATTGAGCCTGGGGATCAAGACACCCCATTTCGTCTTTTTTTTGTATTCCAACGCTCCATAATACATGGCATCCAAGCCTTCATCAAAAAATTCTCCCTGGGTGTAAAGTGTAATGGATTGATCGCTTTTATCCTCTTTTTTTGTTTCTTTAAGTATATTTTGTAGTAACTGCTGCGCTTCGATCTGTTTTAGTATTTGCGCATGTAGCCCAAGCAACTCTCCGTCATCTTCTAGATACAACAGGGCCTTGTTGGTCAGCCCCAGGGCAATGGTGTAGTTTTTAGCATATTGTTCATTTTTTATGGCCGCTACCCAAACCTCTTTATTTTTCTTTTCCCTACTTGTAATACGGTTAAACTGCAATCTTGCCTCATCATGATCATTGTCCCAACTGTAGGTTTTGGCCATAAGGCATCTAACATCTATGTAATCCGGATATTTGGTGAGAATACTTTTTAATGTATCCCGTGCCATATCCCTTTGGCCGGAGAATGCCAATTCCCGCGCCGTAAGGAACGATGCATCGGGATTTCCCGAATAGGTAGCGTCCTGGGCCATTATTGTATAAATGCCAAGAAAATGTATTATTGTAAGTAGAAATACGATTCTTTTCATTGTTGCATGCTTTCTAAAATTTGAACGGTAGCATTTTTTATTTTTTGAGATGTTTCCTTAAGTTTTTCCTGTTGCACCAGTTGAATGGATCTCTGGATTTTTTCGGATAACATCATACTTTTAACTTTATGTGATCGTACTAATTTTTCTATTTCATAGACTTTTCCATTTTGCCCGGACCAGAAATAAGTATCCATTATAGCGCAATAACCATCATCATATTTGGGGTATTTGTATATGACCTTTTTTAAAACGGTAATGGACATCTCATATTGTTCCTGCCACGCATACAACCTTCCCATAAGTATTTCGGCATCGGCATGTCTGGGTATTTCACTTAAAATGTAATCGCACAGCAATAAGGCTCGTTCCCATTCTTTGTTTATCGCTAGATTTTTGGCCGTTTTATAGGCCTTATCAAAATCTTTCCCGTTAAAAACGCTTTGAATCCAGATCATCTCCTCCTTATTGAACTCTTTTTTAGTATTGGCTACCAATGAGATACGTTCCGGAATAATTTTGTTGTTTTCCGTAACGTACTTGTTTACGGATTTAAAGAACCTGAAATCTTTCTTGATCGTGTTAATTTCCTTTTCATTAACGGCTTCTTGTAGCTTGAGGTTTTTATCCAGCACAAATACATCCCCGTCCGATAAAAAATAATCCCCCCTTATATAATCCCTTATATTATGTGAACCTCTTAATAGTGGGATTTTTTTCTTTGATACGATATTTTTTCCGCGGAACAGATCGCCCCCCATCCAAGCCACTTCATCGGGTATCTTTAAATTATAGGTTCTCTGCAAAACAGACAGTAAAGAAGGTGTTATATCCGCATGGGAGGCCATTATGGTAATTTCTTTATTGGTTTTCAATAAGGGGCTGTGGATCAATAACGGCACCCTATATCTGGCCAGTGGGTTTTCTTGTGGCAGACCCGAAGTGTAATGGCTTCCTGTGATGATATAGATCGTATTCCCATACCCTTTCTTCTTTTTTTCCGAAACCATAAATTCTCCCAAAGCCTCATCAGCATATATAAAACTGGCAAAGAGTTTTTCATTTTTGGCAATGATCCTCTTTGTTTTTTCCGGTAATCCAGAATCTTCCATTTGCTTTTTAACCTTTTGAACATAGTTGTCCGTTTGGGGAATGAGATAGGGTTCACCGGTGCTCAACGTGCAAAGAACATCCAAACGGGGTGTATTAGCGGATAAGTTTTCCGCATTATAACGCTTGAACAATGCTTTGTCCGGATATCCCAATGAAATTCCGGCCGCATCTTCTTCTTGTTGTTCATATGCACTGCCAAAAGCGGTTTTATCTAAAATAGTCGTTACTTTCTCCTCTTTAAGGAACCTGTCTATAGCGTAAAGCCCTGTATTGCCTCCAAAACCGAATGTAGTACTGTACCCATTATGTTTTAATATGCTGAACAGGGTATTTCTATAGTTGAAGTTTTCCAAATTTGTAAAACCGTTCTGGCCAAAAGGCAAGGATCCTATAACAGTAGGCAAGGCTGCATGACTTTCCCCGGTATTGCTTAAAAAGTTACTCCAATAAAGGGATTCATTTTTTAATTGATCCAAATGGGGCATGAACAGGCCGTACGGTTTTTGATTTCCCATAAAATCGCTTCCCAGACCATTTACAATAATAATTTTTATATCTGGAAGGCGCTCTGTTAATTCGAGGTATTTGTGGAGTTCTGTCGGTTGGTCGTAAGATGTTACTAATGGAAATTCTTCATCGTCCTCATAAACATCGGACTGAAACACATTTTTAGCGATCCGCTCCAACAGGTGTTGTGTCTTGCTTTCGTTCACTTGTTTCTTCTCGGAATACAGTGTAGCCAAAAACATACTGAACAAGATTAGGGTAATAGGATACATCCTGCTGATTATAGTATAAAAAGAGGAAACGTACCTACTTGTATAATGACATATACACAACGTAATAGTCGAAACACCCAAGGCCTGAAAAAATGAAAACCTTATCCCGGCAGATTTGACCAGCCCGAACAAATTGGCCCCTAAAGTCTCATAATTCTGAACATAGTAGGTCATTAAAACTCCTTCTGCGATTAATAGGACCATGAACATACCTTTTGCGGTATGATATCCCAATTTTGGTTTTCGGGCTTCCAAAAAATTAAAAAGAAAAGCCGTGAAAAGGGCGCATACCGAGGCAAAACCTAATTGATGGACCAATAAAATGAAAAAACTTTTATTGATAACACTGTCCAATACTCCCGCAACATATAGTGCAATGTTCTGATAAACGGACAATAAAACAAGGCCGATAAAAAAAGTAACCGCCAAGGGAATAAAGTCCTTTAAGGTCTTTTCCTGTTGATTTTTTGATATGTTGTGAACAACATGCATCTTAACTTGCTTTGGCAAATCCTTTTCTTACCTGTGACCCCCAACCGGATTTTATCTTGAACAGTTTTTTATAATTGCCCCTAACGGCAGACCATACCACGATAGGATGAAAGGTCAGGGGTTCTATAATGGCACATAACATCAAAATAAGGATGTCCTTGGTCTTTTTATATTCATTGTACGAATACACATCCCACAGAATGGCATAAAAAGAAAACATAATGGAAAAAACATAGACCGTGGCCGTAATCGCTATAAAAAAGTCCCAATTGAGAATGCCCAACCAGTAAAAAAGAATGATGGTGAAAAAACCAAAAAACTCCAATAGGGGTGCCAACCATTCATAAAAGAACCAATAGGGGTAACTTAGCATGCCCAATCGCCCGAATTTAGGATTAAAGAACATGTCCTTATGCTTGAACAAGGTTTCCAAATTTCCCCGGGCCCAGCGATCCCTCTGGTTCACGAGAATCTTGGTGTCCTCGGGCACCTCGGTCCAACAAAGGGGATCGGGAATATATTCCACGGTATAAGGCAGTTTTCTTTCATGCATATAACGTCTCATCTTAAAGACGATTTCCATATCCTCCCCTACTGTATTGGTATCATAACCATCAACGGCCAATGCAATTTCCCTATCAAAGAATCCAAAGGCTCCGGAGATGATCAATAAACTATCTATTCTTCCCCAGGCCATTCTTCCCAAAATAAAAGAACGTGTATATTCCAATAATTGAAACCGTGCCAACCAATTCGTCGGCAATCGTATTTCTTCCAGTTGCCCGCCCTGGATGATACAGGAATTTGCTACACGGATGACCCCTCCAACGGCTATGACCCTTTTTTCGGAACGTTGATAAAAAGATTTTACCACATGCAAAAGGGCATCTGGCAATAAGAGACAATCCACATCTATGCAGCCTACATATTGGTTGGTAGATAGAGCCATACCTGTGTTCAGGGCATCGGACTTCCCTCCATTTTCCTTATCTATTACCGTTAACTTTGAAAAAGCCTTATGGGGCGATTTATAAATTCCGCGTATGGGCTTGGATTTCCAATTGGGATCAATTTCCTGTTCTACTTTAACCAGGTCATAGGCTTCTATCATTTTTTGTAACGTATCGTCCTTACTGCCATCGTTTACGACCATTACTTCATAATTCACATAACGCAAGGACATTAACGACCGGATGTTCTCTACAATAGTCAGACCTTCATTATAGGCAGGGGCAATAATAGTAATGCTCGGAGCCAAGGGAGAAGCCATAAGTTTGGACATGTCCCCAAAGCTATTTTTGTTTCTGTAATGGATAGAATTTCTGGTGGATAGATAACCCATGGCCGTGAACATGGTAAATAGCACGACCGTAAACATCAAAAAAACAATGTTTATGTATTCTAATATGATATCAAAAATACCGCTATCCATTGATCTTGTTATAAAATTTGGAAGACATGGAACATAAGTGGTCAAATAAGGTATTTCCCATGGTCATCATGGAAGTTCTCGTTCCGGAAGTGTGGCTTTGGCCCATTCCCTTTTCAGGAACAAAATTAAGATCGAACAAATCTTCTTTGGCATCCAGAACATTGGAAATTATGGGGTCGTTTTCCTTTCTATCTGGATTTGATCGTTTTTCCTCCTCATCTAGGAGTATTCTTTTTTTCAATGTTTTCAAAGCTATTCTCGCTTGCTTGCTTACTAGCTTTTCTTTATCCTCTGCTAAAGATCGCAATAAGGGAAGTTCTTTTTCGTCCCCTACCTCGGCTATTTCATGGATGAGAATCAATTTGGCTTCCAAATCACTTTTTTCAATGAGTTCATTGAAAACGCTATTCGATGAATGCAATGGATCAACCTTGAAATGGGGAATTGAATTGTTGTTGGAAAATTTTTGGATAAGATCCCCGATCCTGACCCTAATCACTTCTGATTTTTCACTTACCAAAAGTGCCTTTAAATAAGGTATTTCCCTGCAATCTCCCAGTTCCTCGATATTTTCCAATTGAACCATTTTTTCCAGAATGGCATCTTCGTAAAACAATGGTTCCGGTATAAATGATTCTTCATTTATAAAGTTATCCGCAATTGGGAAATCGATGGTAAGATCATTTGTAGTAAGGGATAGATCTGCAAGGATATCGGTATGTTCCTCTATTTCCTTTTCAAAGGCCATGGACCAATCTATTTGTTCCGATTCATCGTATGGTATTATCACCTCATGGTCTATTTCTATGTTGAGCAATGATGTAATGGGGATTTGATCGGAAAACATTGGTTCCGGGTCGTTCGTTGCAGAAATTTCGGATGCTTCCGTTTTAATTTCTTGATTTTCCCCTTTTACCTCTTCTCCATGCACCGGTAATGATAAAACATCCAATACTTCATCATAGATAACATTCAATTCTTTAACGGGTTCATTTATGGAATTACGGGATTCCCCTTCTGCTACGACTATGGGTAAAAAGCCATAATCCAATATTGAGGAGGACTCCTCTTTATCGACTTTTTTATGAGGTTCTTTTATTTCCTTGAGTTCAGGAAGTGACGGTTCCTCAACAATTTCCGTTACCACGGGAAGAAAGGAAAGTTCTTCCGGACATATTTCAGGGTTTTTATCCTCTTCAGGTTTTTTTTCGGGATCGGGATTTAATTCTTCGCTAAACACTTCCAAATTATTAATATCAAACGCTATAGTTTCTTCACCTTCTGGCTCTGTTGTATTTTTTTTATTTATGATCGGAGGTGCTTCGGCCGGATTTTCTATAATTATTGACTGTTCCTCTTTACTCTCCTCCCGTAATTTTTCATTGTTTATAACGGTCTCCAACGGATCAATATCCTGGGTTGGTAGAACAACTTCCGGACATATAGTATTCATAGCACTAATGGCTTTGTTCCGTACCGTAAATACAGGTTCTTTTTGTTCTACACACTTCAGGAAGTCCATATCCGCCTCACTTCCCAATTGGGCAAGGGCATCCAGAATGTACATTTTAACATCCGTGCCACATTTTGGAAAGACCATTTTTAAGGTCTGTACGGATTCTTTTATATTAAAATCCCTTAAACAGACCATTGCTTCCTTTTTTATATGGTCGTTCCTATGTTTTACCAGTTCTATGAGCGATGCTCTAGAATCATTTTGATTGTAATATTTTATCAGGCGAAGTGAAAAAAGCACTACATGGTTGTTCTTGGAGGTCAACCACAACCGAAACGGAGGAGGTAAAAAGTTTTCCTTGTTTCTTACTACATCCAAAAGTTTCAATTGTTGCCATTCCGAAATTTTAAATCGGGTATGGTCCAGAAAGTAGGTAATCCCCTCTTCTTTTAACATAACAACGGCTATTTCTGCCTGTTTACGAATGGTAGGGCGTTTATCGTTTATAAACCGGGTAATTAACCTAAAGGAGTCCTTAACGTCCATTTGGGTCAGTTCGAAAAGTCCTTTTGAGACCACTTCCCATCGCCAGCTTTTTAATTTTTCATAGGCATCTTTATGCAGTTCTAAATCTTGATAGATACGAAAAACCTCTTTGCGGGTCTGCCCGGAGACATCTTTGCGCAGGTCCATAAGAATATCCGTCAAGACTTTTCGATCAAATCTGTTCTTTATCAATTCCCGTATTTGAATCTTTAAATCGATATAATTTATCTTTTCTTTCTTGTTTCCACTTTCATCATAGAACAAGAATTCGCTGATTATGGGCGAAAGTTCTTTTTTCTTCTCCTTTATCTTTTCCCCATCCCGTGAAATCTTATTTCTTAAGAAAAAAACCGAACCAAAATAGACCACTACCAATCCGATAAAAAGATAGGTAAGGCCCCAAAGTAAATCCGTATGGATATTTGGTGCACTTATTAAGGTAGTCAGTATGTATGTCGGGGGACTTAAGGACAAACTGGCTCAGGTTTTGTTAATTTCTCTAGCTACCCGTACCAGCAGTTCCGACGGACTTACGGGTTTGGATATAAAATCATTGGCACCCATTTCAAAAGCACTCAACACGTTTTCTTCGTTTCCGGCAGAGGATATTATGATAATCGGTGTCTGGGAAGAAAGATGGTTCCTCACGTGATCTATCAATTCAATTCCCGAAAAATAAGGCATCATAATATCGGAGATGATGATATCCGGCATGGAATGCGATAGGTATTCCTTTACTTCTTTTCCATTGGCGGAATAATGGACTTCGTATCCTCCTTTTTTCAATCTAAAGTTCAACAATGAAGCCAAAAGCTCATCATCATCGGCCAGTAATATTCGCTTTTTTGACATTTATTCTTTTTTTAATTTAATCAAGGCACTGTCTATGGCTGCTTCGTTTTTGGGATATTCCTTTAGAAACAGCTCAAATAAATCGGTTACTTCTTGACGTTCGTTCTGTTTGCATTTTTCTTCGATCTGAACAATAATATTACGTAAGTGCCCTGCTTTCATCATAGTGAGACCGGCCTTTAATTTATGGGCGGCCAATGAAATTTCCTTCAAATCGTTATTTGCCAGATGTACTTTTGTCCTCCCAACAAATTCCAGTACATTTTGTTTAAAGAGCCTGATCAGTTCGGTCAACATATCTACTTTTCCAAAACAATCTTTTAAAACGGCATCCAAGTCTATGGTTTCTTCCTGTATGGGTGCAATTGTCTTTTGCCGTAATAAGTGTGCACTGCCCTTGGGCAATCTTTTTTCTTTTTTGGTCTTGAGTACTTTGAGCAACAGCTCGTCCAAAGTATAGGGCTTTAGTATAAAATCGTTTATTCCAGAAGAAATACATTGTTTTTGATCTTGCGAGCTAAAATCCGCACTTAAGGCAATTATTGGGATTTGGCCGATACTTTTGTCCCGAATGGATCGGATTTTCCTCGAAACTTCAAACCCGCTCATTCCCGGCATTTTCAAATCCATCAATACAAGATCAATATCAAGTGTTTTTAACATGTCAATGCCTTTTTTCCCATTGTCCGTAACATAGACCCTGCACCCCCATTTATTCAATTGTTCGCTAATTAAATGTTGGTTAAGCACATTATCCTCAAAAACCAATATGCCCGTACCTTCCAATAATTGCCTGCCCTTTTGTATATTACATTTGTTCAGGTCTTTTTTGGGGATATGCTGCGATGTTCCTTTTACATATGGAATCAAGAATTCAAAAGTGGTGCCGATTCCTTCCTTGCTTTTTACGGTAATTTCACCTTTTTGTTTTTCAATAATTTCCTTGACAATGCTAAGTCCCAATCCTGTGCCACCATATTTTAAAGAAGTGGTGCGTTCCACCTGTCTATAGCGTTCAAAAACGTTGTTGAGCTCCGCTTTGGGAATACCTATTCCCGTGTCTTCGACAGAAAACCGTAAAACATAGCTGTTTTTCTCTTGTTCCTTGATCTCAACAGCAAGTTTTACGTGACCTTTTTCAACAAATTTTATCGCATTTCCCAAAAGGTTGAGTAGGACTTGGGAAAGTTTGGATGGGTCACCACACAGTATTTTTGGGATTTTGGGGTCAAGGTGTACCTTAAGGTCTATATTCTTATCAACTATCAAGGTCTTACATAAGAACATCACATCTTTGATCAATCCATGAAAGTTGAAATCTACGGAGTTGAAATTTTCCATACCTGAGGTAAGTTTGGAATATTCCAATATCTCATTAATGATTTCCATTAAAGTGAATGAAGCGGATCGTATGGCATCTACCTTCTTTAATTGGCTTTTATCCAGCTTTTCTTCCTTAAGAAGGTTGGCAAAACCAATAATGCCATTCAACGGCGTTCGTATTTCATGACTCACATGGGCAATAAATTCATTGTCCATAAAGCGTTCCCCAGTGTTTTCCCTTTCTTTGGTATGAAGGCTTGTATCTTCGGGGAGGCTACTGTCTTCAGGTTGAAAAATTCGATTTTCCAAATCGTTCTTAAAATTATCGAAAGAACGTTTCAAGGCCACGGCTTCCTTTGTATTTAATTCCTCATAGGAAAACTTGTTCAATGACGATTCCAATTGAAACAATTGATCAAGTAGGTCTTTGGTTTTCGAAATGGGCATAGGTTAAAATTCCGTTTTTATGGTTTTTACATTATTCTCCAATAAATTTAAAATTCCCACATTCCTGTTCTTTCGGCAATTAAATGTTTTCTAGCCTTCCTTTTTTGTTGTGAACGGTCTCTATTTGTAGGTATGGGGTTTATGATATATCCCGTTATTCAACAAGATATCCAATACAGTAAGTTTATTTGTACTAGTGAAATAAGCTGGAAAATATGAAAGAAGTTGCCCTAGAAAACCATATCCATACTTTAAATTACGATGGTAATGGACACTTCTAAAGATATAAACATCAGTAACTTTACGGGTATCATAATTTTACACAATTATTGTATGATACCCGGGTTTATTAAAAATGGAAATGATCGAAATAATCCCCCGCCGAGGAGATTATTCGTTAGTAACGCACCACGGCCGGGCAAGATGGGTGCCGCAACCTCCAATAGTTGAATTCACTTTATTTAAAAGTTTAGACAAAACATGTTAACCAATTAAAAATCAACTAACTGTATGTTGTATTTAAAATAACATGTTTGGTGGTGTCAATGTTTTCGGAACGGTCAAGCTACAATTGAGCTTTTCATTTAACTTTTTAATAAAATAGGCCGATAATAAAGGGGATTCCAACTCCATATTCTGATGCACAAAAAAGTTGACTTTTTTAAGTCCTTGTGCTTTCCATTTTATTAGTCTTACCACCCAATCGTCCAATCGGGAATAATCGCTCTCATGGTTGGCCCCCACGTATCGTATAAACGCCTCGTCATTGGTCAACCGCATATGCATAATATCCCTGCGCCCGGCGGTATCCACCAGGGTATTCGCAATTCCGTTTTCTTCCAAAAGGTGATAAAGTTCCTGGGCTACCTTTTTATCATTGAACCAATCTGTATGTCTAAACTCCATGGACAACCTAAATTCTTTGGGCCATTTTTGGACAAAGTTCACCACCCGGTCCCAATCTTTGGGACTAAAGTTATTATGCATTTGCAAAAACACCGTACCCAACTTTTCTTTAAGATGTGCCGTAACGTTCAGGTATTCCTCTAAAATGGGGTAAGCCTGATCGTTTAATCTTCTCAAGTGGCTTACATTTTGTATTATTTTTGGGAAAAACTTAAAATTGGCCGGGGTCTTTTCATACCATTTTTGATAGGTTTCAACAGAAAAGATACGGTAAAACGTAGCGTTCAGCTCTATGCAGTTGAACTGTGTGGAATAATAGGCCAGTTCATCTTTAGTTCCCCTATATGTTGGTAAATTTTTCGGATAGAAATTTTTAAGGTCTTTTTTGTTCCATTTTGCACACCCGACGTAAACTTGGAGAGGTTTATTGGACTTGGTATTATTTAATACAATTTCCGTATCAGGATGGTCTTCAGGTAATGTAAAATCAATCAATTCAGGATTTTCAACCTTTCCAAACTTCATAAGTCAATACTAATGTTGGTTAAAACTTTTAGAATAAAGGTATGAAAACCAGCCATAACTAGTGATGATACAAATCAATTGATATTCAACATTAATGAATCGATTTGAGATGTTCTCAATTCTAATAGTTAATTTAGCTATCAGACATATCAAAAAGAAGCATTGCTTTTTATTCTGTTAGTGGAAATCTGGTAAATTTCAAAAAACAGTACAGGGTAAGAGAGTTGATGCTCACGCCATAGGCGTGGGTTTCTCTTATTTATACTGTTGGGCTTACCAGAGCCCCCACTATTGAATTTGAGTATAAATCCCATGCCTTCTTTGTTTTTCAATTTCGCATTAGGGGTTTGGCGAGCATTAGATAAAAGTGTTTTGAAAAAGTTAGTAATTATTCTTTTCGTCATGATTGCTTTAATGGCCTGTAAAGAACAAAAGCAGATTGATTATAAGTATGGCCTGCAAATTATCAAGGATAGCAACCTTAAAGGTGTTGTAGATGTTAATGGCAATTCAATTCTCGATACCAAATACGAAAATATAGTAATACTAGACGAGAATTTTATTCAAGCTTGCTCGACCTACTCCAAGAATAGGAAATCCTGTGGAGTATTTGATGTCAACGGCCATGAAATTGTGCCAATGGTCACAGATGGGATTTTAGAAGTATATGATTCAAAGTACTTTTTGGTCGCTATGGGAAAATCCAAAGCAATCTTTGATTTAAACGGAACCCTAGTGCTTGACAAGCAAGATGAAATTTATTCTTATAGCCAAGGAATAGTAGTGTTCAACAACAGAATTGTTGTCGGGGACTTGGAAGTAGAAAACAGGTATTTTGTTCGTGACCTAAACAACCCCAAATCATTTTTAAACCAGCAGAAAGGTTTTAAGCGATATGTGCAATTGTTGAATCCAAACGAAAGAAAGGATAAGTTCCTGTTTAAAACGTCCAACAATTTCATTTTCAATACAAATGGTAAGCAAATAAAGCAATTTGCCAATTATTACAATATTCTGGGTTATGGGGAAGGTTATTTGACAGTGCAAAATCAAGATTTAATGAAGGGTTACGCCAATTCAAGAGGAGAATTGGTATTTAAACAGGTTTTTGTTACGGCCAAACCTTTTAAAAAAGGAAAAGCAAAGGTTTCTATTGGAGGGAATCATGATTTTGTTATCAATAGTAGCGGAATCTGTATTGAAAATTGTCCATCTGAAAGATTGTTGAAGTATCATGGAATTTCCAGTTGGATTAATTGAGTCAATCCAATAAAAAAGACTGAATTATAACAAAAAAAGAGCGAATGTGTGAACATCCCCCTCCAAACCCCCAATTTCATCCTTTTTTACATCCTGTAAAACATGAGATGTTGTCAAATATCACTTTTTCTACCATTAAAATTTTTATGATTCAAAGTATTGATATTAAGAAAATTATGACCCAAATTCTATCAAATATTTTATTTACTAAGGGTAGGTATTTTGTAGGTTTTGCCAAAATTGGAAAATAACATGAAAAGTGGTCAAAATTGCCTTATAACCCCCGATTTGCCCAAAACGGTAAAAATGGACCAAAAATGGCTTTAAAGAGTTTTTAATCCCAATACGCACGTATACTATTTTGTAGGTCAAATGGGATTTCTAAAATTAAATGAGTTCCCGTGTGTGTTTGGACTGTACCGCAATACCTTTTTTGAGACTTAATCTTTTTTCCTACCCCTACCCTTAAAAATATGGTTTTTTATAATTTAGGGTTTGGTATTCAGAGAAAATTCAAATCCAATTTATTCATTCTGCTTCCTCACACAATTAACCGCACAAAATTCTTAATTAAAATTTAGGTGTTATGTTTTTAGGCCGTGGCCTATCCGTGGTGCAGTTCTGACTATTCGATTGGACGTACATATAGTCGTTAAGATGTACTATTGGAGCCCCTTCTAAAATTGATACATTTCGTATCTTTATATAAAGCAGTTTAAATGAAAGCAAGATACGTTAGGGTAAGTACCCCAGACCAAAAATTGGAACGACAATTAGTAGTCCAAAATCCAGATGAAAGATTGTTTGTTGATGTTTGTAGCGGTACAATTCCGTTTGCAGAGCGGGAAAAGGGAAACGAACTACTGTCCGACGAACAAATAGATTATATCTCCGTAAAATCCATTGATAGACTTGGGCGCAACCTGTTGGACATACTCAATACCCTAAAACACTTTGAACAGAAAAAAGTAATCGTAAAGGTTGATAATCTTGATATTGAATCTTTGGTGAACGGGAAACCGAACCAAGCTTTTAAGCTGATAGTATCGGTACTGGCCAACATATCCGAAATGGAACGGGAAACCATGTTGGAACGACAAAGGGAGGGTATTGCCATTGCAAAGGTTAAGGGAAATTATAAAGGTCGTGTGCGTGGCTCCGTGGAATCCAAGGAAGATTTTTTGGCAAAGTACCCAAAAGTGGTAAAGACCCTCAAAAAGCAATCTTTACGGAATACGGCAAAACTATGTGGGGTAAGTTTGGGTACGGTTCAAAAGGTCAAATCGGCAATTACTTCTTAAAAACATAGAATTGATGCAATAAATCAAAATACGAACTTTCTTGAAAATTCCATTCATTGACACTAGATAAATGAGAAAGTGGCTTAAATCACGTATTGCATACCTCAGAATCCAAATAGGCTGTCAAACAATAATACCAGCAGGTGAATGTGGTCTTTAATATAAGTTTGAAACGAAAATGATAGAATTTAAATACAATCGTAAAAACTCCCAATCAAACCCAGAACATGTAATTACCTAAAATAAAGACCATATACATTCTTATTCCTTTATCACTTTCTTGCTAACAATACTACCATCTTCCATTGTTAAGTTGAGGATGAAAATTCCAACAGGGAAAGTCGATAAATCCAGTTCGGAAGAAGATAATCTTTCCTTATTCTCATAACTAAGCAGTCGGGTATTATTCAATCCGTAAATCGTTGCAGAAAGTACCAGATTATCCTTCGATGATATAATTTTGAGGATGCCTCTTGTTGGATTTGGATGAATTGTAAGACCTTTAAGATAGATATCGTCATCTTTCTTCCGAGTTTCAGTTTTCACCCTAATTTGTATCGGGTTATGTATAAAAGGTTCATCATAGCCACTGTCTGCTTTTGAAGAAGACCCTGTATCAATCAACAGCCCCCCACTTAAATTACAATTAGGTTCAGAGGATGTTTTAGCGGAAAAAATGGCACCATTCTTAATATGGGTGTTTGGCCCAATTGTTATCGTCTCTTTTGCTTTTAAATCCAATCTCTCATCAATGTCAACGTTGCAGGAATTACCCCCAACCGAAATTGATTTCCCTTCCAAATAATCCGTAGTCGGATGAGAACATAGTGATAAATCGGAATTCGAATAGTTTAAGAAATTGCTTAATGCATATATATAAACCTCTCCACAATACGAGTTGCCGACGACCAATAAGTTTCCGCTCAAATCGGAACTTTTAGAGAGACTGGTAGCTGCTGCATGGGGGTTAGGTTGTAGATATGAGTTATTATTACCATCATATACAGTTACCAAATCATAATTTGGGGTTTCCCTTTTATGAAAGGATGTTCCTGTATTGCTCAACATCAATAAATATTCATTATATACATGGAACGACAAAGGGTCGTTCCAATTACTATTTCCATCGAAAAGATTAAAATCAAGAACCTCGTTTAGTTTGACAATATTGCTTCCTCCCTGAGCAAGTGAATTAAGGTCATAAGTTGTTACATGTTGATTATTGCTATTAGCAAGCGTCCATCTATATGTATACAACAAGTTTTCAGGAGCCTCTGTCAAAACAATCGTTTCTGCAATTATTGTTAAATTAGAGTTGACCGCTTCAAAATTTCCAGATGTATTCTTGGCATAAAAATATACCTGTCTTGACAGTCTATTGTCTCCACTTTCAACTGCAATGATTTCACCGTTAAATTGAAGCGCATTGATATCTATGTAATCTTGCGTGCTTACCACATAGAAATCATCGATATGAGAAAAATTAAATCCGTTATACTCATATATATACAAGTATCTTTCACTGGTAATTACCAATGTATTATCCCTGTAAGCCATGTTTATTCCAAACTTGTTATCCCCAGAAATTTGTTGAATTTGAGTCCAAGTTTGATTTTGATTTTTCTCGAAAATAAATATCGAAACATTCGTTGAAACAAAAAGAAAACCATCTTTAAGTAGAACATTTTCAATTGCGATATTCGGCATTTCCAGCTCGCCATTTGATGAAATTGAACAGCCATCTATGTTGAAGAAATTTAACTTTTGCGCTATTGGATTCGAGATGACAAGCTCGTCATAGTCCAAACTCAAAACTTTCCCAAAACCACTATCCTCAACATCGCTTTTAATTTTGAAAGCGTAACTATCAGAACCTGCCCCATTGCAACTACCAGACTCGCCAAATCCTCCAGAACCTCCAGAACCTCCAGTTCCGCCAATATTTACGGTACAGTCAGCATTCAAATAAGTCTGATTGTAAATCAAGCTTCTATAAAAGGATGCTTTTTGATGCATTATGTCAACCTGTTCTTCCGTAAAAAAATCCAATGAAGTATTATAATCCATGAAGTTCTCTGCTGATGCTAGGTCTCCTAAACAATCTAAAACTTCTTCATCTGGAAAAAGGGTGTTTCCCAAGGATGCTTCTTCCAAAATAGGGGTGTCACACACCTTGTCTCCATATTTTGTACAATCTGGAATATTGATAGATGACAAATCACATTCCGATGTATTAAAAACATGGAATAATCCAAGCCAATGTCCAACCTCATGAGCTAAGACATGGCCATCCGTATCAGATGGTCTACCTGCCTGAGCTCCAACATATCTATGATTAAGTACAATGCCATCGATAAGCTGTCTCAAGATGTTTTGCTGTGTTGTGGTTGTGCCTTGCAAAATGTCTGGTACAACGGGAAAACTAGAATACCCAGCAATAGCATATAAATTGCTGGAATCACCAACTGGTCTAAGGTCTGTTATGTAGACATTCAGATATATCTGTGGGTTCCAATTAATCGATTTTATTAATCTATCCTCATCTCTTGGGTCAATGGTATTGATTGTATAGAAATCACTTCCATAGGTGCGTGTAATACCAGTCGAGGATTGTCCAAACGGATCTGTCTTGGCCAAACAAAACTGAAACTTAGGGTTTGTAGGGGAACCAAAACCTACTTTACTTCCCGATGCAACCGCATTAAAGTTATTGTTTAGAATTGCCAATTGTTCATATATCTTTCCTCCAGATACGTTAGCCCCTTGCCCGATAGGTTCTCCATTATGAACCACGTGGAATACTACTGGAATGGTCACCGTATTGTATGTGGTTTTCCCCGCAATTGCCTTATTTGATTTAGAAAAGTTCCTAAACTGAGATTCAAAGCTATCTATTGTACTACCATATCTTTCAGTTACAGCTTCATGATATTCATCAAAGCCACAAAATTTTTGGGCTGTCAACAAAGATGGTATGATGCATAAAAAAAGAAGGTAGAAGTATTTATTTGTCATCTGTTTTTTTTTAAAAAGTAAGGCGATGCCAAATCTTTGCCATCATCGGTTAAAAAAATTATTCTATTAGCCGAAAAAAGTATTACACTGGTACTGGGAAAATTCTCTAAATCCAATCCCTTATTTCCATCCTTGTTCAGATTTAGCCTATACAACTTTTTTTTATTTACTTCAGAGTAGTACGTTAATTCTGATAATCCTTTTGCAACTAGATTCCCCTTGTTCAGCTCAATGATTTCAAATTTTCCAGATTTGTCGAAATTGATAGTGTATGTACAATTCAGAAATGTAGGAGGATTGTCAATTTGAGAATCCGAGCAAATGTTCCAACTACCTAACAACTGTTGCATTAGCAGGTTTGAATCTTGTGCCTGACAAAATGATAAGGCCAGAAAAAGAGCTATTAAACGCATATTAAAACTTACTCTTTTGTTTCCTTTAATTCAGAGATTTCAGTTTTCAACTCTTCAATCTCCTTTTGCTGTTGAATGGTATAGAGCATAAGCTCTTCAATTTTTTGGAGCAGTTTGGAGTTCATCTCACCCAGTTTGATTCCATTTTCCTCCACTTCCTTGGCACTTGGGATGTTTTGCAAATGTCCTTTTTCTTCTATATGGGCTTCGACTTCTTTTAAAGTTGGGAGATGGTACTCTTTTTCAAATACATAATCTGGCCAGCCTTGCATATCAACTTTTACTTCCTGGGTGTGGATGTTTCCGTTTACTGCTAGTTTGGAGTCTGGAGAAGTCGTGCCTATCCCCATTGTTCCTTCATTCGTGAAAACGAAGTTGGGGTCACCAGACTGGCCATATCTAAAATACAAGTCTTTAGCGGTATGATTATTAGAATGATATAAACTCCACCCAGAATAGGAAGCTCCAAAACTTGCTACTCCTCCTGCTATTTCCAGTTTTGCGGTACCGCTATGCTGGTTTGTATAAATTCTAGCATGTGAAGAACCATCATATTTATAAACTTCGAAATTTGAAGAAGGATTTGCTATTCCAACCCCAACGTAACCATTTTGATTTGCGGTCAAAATATCTCTCCAACCTGTCCATACATTATTGTTTGCATCCCATTGTCTCAGTTTCAAATAACCATACGGATAACCTGAAGTGGTTATCTCAAAAGTCCTAGAACTTGAATCGCCTATTACAGATAGTTTGGTTCCATAATTATAAGTCCACCCCAACGCATTATTTGACCCAGGGCCTACTTGATAATATACACCTGAAGCCATATTGTTTGGAGATTGACTTTCTGGATATTGATTCTGTGAATGGCAAAAAAAACTAACTGCAAGTACTATGGTAAGCAACACTTTTCTCATTTGATTTATTTTTCACTGAAAGTAGGAAAAATATTTTATTAATAACTAGCAAAATTTTGCAAACTCAGAACTATTAAAGTTTTGATAAAATGCATTGTTTAGGAAGTAACTGTAAATCAATTTTTTATACTAATCAGGTAAAATTTAACAACTGATGCAAAAAACGTTATGAGATACTTTTTAAACTTTTGGAATGAGATTAGACCGAATCAAATAGAAAATGGCTGAAATCTTCCATTGCAATCTCAAAAAGGATGCTAGGCCGCTTCTTTCCGTCCACTTAATAACTTGAATCTGTTTATTGCAGCTTCAAGGGCCAATTTTTGGTCTTTTCCCCTTGAAATGCACCAAGCCCATTTACCAAAGGCCTTGTCTGTCGGATAGCTGATACAATCAAAACGCCTATTGTACCTTTTTTCAAATACCTCATAATAGATATGGTCGGTCTCTGAATCCGTTACCTCATAAATGTATGCTTGGACGGAGGAGTGGATTTGGGTGTAGGTCTTTGTACCTTTTTGGTAAGTTTGATTCAGTTCTTTCATTTGATTGTTTTTTTCATATAGTTTTCAATAAATGCTCTTTTTTCTGGGTGTCTCCGTATAAAGCAGTTGATTTCATCGTAAACGATTTCGTTCCTCTCATCATCTCCATCTGCTTTTTCATTAATATCCTTATAAAAGTGAACAGTTCCCTAGTGCTGTTCATCAGCTTGCTTTTAATTGGCACTCGAAGTCCTGTTCCTTCATTTTCTGCTTAATGAAATCCTGTACAAACTGTCTGTCATTTTCACGACAAAGGATACTGTCATGTATCGTTGTGCAGCTAATGCCCATTTTCTGTAACTCTGCTGAAATACTGTCCACATATAGGGCGGATTCATGCTGCTGGAGCATCACGGCGAGTTGGTTATACCCCTTCATCTGCTTTATCTTGTCTGAATACCTGATAAGTTCGGGGTACATCTTTTCCAATCCAGATTTCAGGGTGTTGGGGGTATAGATAGGGGCAAATACAACCTTCATCAACCCATTTTTACCTGTATTCCTGTCGGGTAAGTTCAGACCTTCAACAACATTTTCGTATAACCGTCCGCCAATGGCATCTTCGATAAATTGTCCCTTTATACCTTCTTTCTTCATTTGATTGGCAAGGATTGCGTACTGGCTGTTCACGGCATCGACCTGTACCAGGTTGTTGGCTTCGGCAATGACATACCTAAGAACCGTAGCCATGTTGGTAAGGTTATGGTCTAACCTGTTATTGGTGTGGTTTCTTGAAGCATAATAGTTACCATCCCGTAGGTTTTCGATAGAGGCGACATAACTTCTCTTGATATTGGCGGTCTTGATTTTCAGGTACTCGCCCTTGTCCATGATGAAGTACCTACCATCATCTTCAAATAGCGTGACCCCTAACTTGGTCGCTTTGGCAATCGCTTTCTGGGTATTGATATAGTAGTGCTTTTTACCATCGAAGACCCTAACAGCACTTTCTTTGATTGCATGGTTTGCCTTGTAATTCGTGTGGATGACATCATAAAGCTTTTGTAACAAAGCTTGTTTAAGCTCACCATAAGGGATATATAGACTTTTAATAAAGGATAGGGCATTTTGTACCACCTCCGTATCATTGTTGTATTCAAGGCCCTTGTATTTGACCTGTACCGTTACCTGCCCCTCTCCAACAGATAAATCCTTGTGCACCTTGTAGTAATGGGGCTTCTGTCCGTCGGAGCTAAAAACCTCATCGCACTTAACAATCCCAGAATGTAAAAGTGGCTTTAGAAAGTTTTGGTACTTGCTATTGAAAACGGTGAGGAACAGGCCATAGCTGAACGATACGTAACAATAGGGCAGTCCGAACCTTCTTTGACTGTCGGTAATCAACAAGTCAAGGAAACGAAACGCCTTATTGGTCTGTATCTTGGATAGTCCAAGTTCGGTAACGGCATTGTATAGGTCAATAGGTACTGATACCTGCTTGTAAAGGTCAGCCATACGGTTTGTGTTGGTACACCTATGGCTTTATGGGAAAGAATTTGTAACTTTGAAATCGCTAAATAATAAAGATTACAATCTTTAGCCCTGCCTAACGGTGGGGTTTTTTCTACATTAATTTATTACAAATATATAGCTGTTGACAATGTCAATCAAGTATATTAAAATATTTGTTACCATCAATGTTTTTAGGGTTTATGCGAGTTTTTTACCCTGTTGCCAAATAGTGTTAATTTGACGTTTCTTGTGTTAAATATTTTTTGGCTAAATGTTAAAATTCCCATCCTTTACAGTACTGTTTAAATTGATTTTAAATTACCGCAATAGCCCATAAGTAAAGTAATAGGACCCGCACAGCCCTTTCCTTATTTACCCTAAATTTCACTCATATATTATGTCCACTCCTTTTAAGGGATAAAGCCAAATTGTATTGTATAGGCGTGTGTCTTCTGATATTTGTACAGATTTCAATACAACTCTTATATATACCATTATGTCTACACCTTTTTGATTACCAGTAAACCCCCGCCAACCCATGTAATCATTGAATCAAAGTATTGTATTTCTAAAATCAAGTGCGCCCTTATTCCAATATTGTTAGAATAGGCCAAACAAAATCAATCCAAAGTAAAGATTGTTGAATCATTTGGCTACCGAATCAACAAGGGAGCTGTCAAATGAATCGACTAAAAGATAAATACTATCCCAAAATGTCCTTCAGGGTATATTCAAACTCCCCTACCTCTTTTTCAAGCTTCTTTTTAAATACCTTGTATCTTTTCAGCGTATTCTGTCCACTTGGATGTGGACTGTAATCAATCAATTCCTTTGTTGGAAAAATTAATTTATTGTCCAAATTCGCTGCCAAATCCTGATTATTATTGAGCATATAGGTTTCGTTTGGAATCGGTATATTGAATTGCACTTCTATCAAAAAGTACTTTTGGGCATGGTGGAAGGTTACATTTAGTTTTTGGATATATTTCTGTATTAGTTGCTTCTTTTCGGAGAGGGGCATTTCATCATCAATAATACCTTTGTTAGCAAGATTGAGGCCACCTTTTAAGGTTTTGTCCCAAGTCCTTTGCATCCAATCTTCAAAATAGGGATTGTTTCCATTCTTAGGCTTCCATGATTCTGGCATTGGGATATCCTTTCTTATCTCTGACAAGAATCTTTCTTCGTTCTGTAACAAAATCTGTTCTTTCTTCAAAGCTTCTTGTACTTCCATTTCATGCTGAAGCTTGGCCTCTAAACTATTTTTTGCCCGTAAATAGTTTTCCTTGTCCACGATTTCTTCTATGAAGTTTTGGTAGTTATTGGATATCTTTCTTTTGATTGCATTTATTTCCTTTTCGTTCTTCTGGATTTCAGTATTGGTTTCGGCCAGTCTTTTTTCGCTTCCCCCATGTTTAAATGCCTCCGTAACCCGTTGATACATTTCTCCATTTCTAAAAAAGTTGTCCCAAACAAATCTTTCAAAAACTTCTAAATTCAAAGCCCTGTTATGGCAATCCTCCAATCTACTTTTTCTACTAGCACATAAATAGTAGGCATATTTGCTATTCCTCTGTTTTCGTCCATAATAGTTTTTACCACACACACCACAGCAAACAAGTCCTTTGTTCAAAAGGTACTTATGCACAACTTTGGTTCCAGAAAATATTCGGTTATTCTTTATGTTGTCATTTACCTTTTGCCAGTAGGCCTCATCGAATATCGCAGGTACTTTGTACTCCACGCCTGATTGGGTTCTGACACCTTTATAATATGGATTTTTGATGATGTCCAGTATTGTATTCCCAGCCCAAAACTGCTTGTTCCTTTGCGTGGGAACTCCTTCTTCAGAAAGTTCATTGGCAATAACCTTGCTTCCTTTTCCTTTTAAGGAGGATTCATATATCCTTTTGATAAGCTTGGCCTGTTCTGGGTCAATCTCTATTTTACCATCCTCCCCTTTTCTGTATCCTAATAGGTGGTTTACCCTGTACCAATCCGTTTTCAGCGTTCCGTTTGAGTACTGTCTTTATTTTTTGAGAAGTTACCTTACTATAAAATTCATCAAAAGCGGCCTTCTGGGTATAGAACATATATTGTTGGGGGTCAGATAAATCTATAGGACTACCGTTATCATATAGTATTACATTGTTGTCCTTTAGGTAATCGGCCAGTTTCAACCAACTTTTGGTGTTTCTGGCAGCTCTTGAAGTTTCCCAAATAAATACTCCTGTTAGTTTACCATCCACTATATCAGATATGAGTTTTTTGTACATTGGTCTATCTGCGGAAATATCCGCACCAGAAACAATTCCCTCATTGTATATATTGAATTCCGTTTCTAATCTTTCGGCAAGTTCAATGCCTAGTAGTTCTTGTTCTCTTAATGATTTCTGATTGGCATGGTCAACTGACTTTCGTACATATATTGCTAGCATGGTAATTCAACGAAATTGTTTTCAAATAACTACATTTTTTACCATTATAAAGTTGAACCTTAGTGCCTCTTGGATAAAAGTTCTTTAAATCCTGTCTGTTCCATTTGGCACATCCTACATAAACCTGAACCGGGTTGTCATTCTGTTGTTTTCTCAACAAGATTTCAGTATCGGGATGATTGAGAGGTATAGTAAAATCTATTAATTGAGGGTTGTCTACACTACCAAATTTCATAGCTTAAATCTAAGGATAATATTCAAAAAAAGATGTCGAATTAATCTAAAAAAATCCCTGACACAAGAATCGAAACTTCTGATTCCACCATTCCTTTGGAGAAGTCCGAACTGTCCGGTATAACAGGAGGAAGTCACTTCTAATTTCAGTTCGTTTTTTGGAGGTTACAGTGTGTAATTAGTACTGACTTTTCCAACGGAAAATGTCCGCCCGCAATTAGTTATACACCATTTTGTTGGCCACTGGCTTTTTCTTCATATTCTGGACAGTCCAATCGAATTTCTTGCCTGGATAAGTTTTTTTGAAGTAAATTACAATAATCAACATTTCCATTTTTTTTATAGAACTTACATCCATAACAAGTTCTTTGAACACTTAAAATTCCATTGTAATTTAATTTGTAAATCAATTGACTTAAAGTATCAAATAAGCTATTTAATTCGGATTGTGAAAAGCTGTTGATCTGTTTTTTTAACGGATTTGAGAAATCATTCGTTTGAAAAACGATTTCATTTCCCAAATCGGATAATGCGATTGAATAACTGCGATTATCAGATGATGAAAACTTTTTAATTATTAGATTTTTCTTATCCAAGATCCGAACGGCATCACTTACAGTCGGTTTGGTCACATTAAACTCTTTTGCAAGGTGACTGACGTTACACAAGTTCCGTTTATGGTAAGCTATGAAAATAAGTATCTGAATCTGGATCGGACTTAATCCAACCAATTTAGCTTTTTCCCACAACAAGATTTTAAATACTTCTGAAACACGTTCCAATCCTGCAACGATTTTACTCGAAACATCTTTTTGTTGCTGTGTTGGGTCAAATGTACTTTCCTTCATAAAAAAGCCTGTCAAAATTGGTTCGACAAGCAAAGTTAGTAATCCTAATTAAATTAACCGCAATTTTCCATTTCAATAATAAAATAGCCTTTTTTCTCAATCGATAAAATCATTTCTTCCGTTGCCTGTTCAACGTGACAAAGATGACATTCATTCGATGTTAATTGATTGGTTTTAAGTGATTTGTTTTTAAGGTAATCATTACCAAAATTAAATACAGATTGTTCATTGTTTAAACTACTGGGAACTAGAATGTCGAAATGCATAACCTTTCCATCTGCTTTTTTCACATAGGTATCCCAAACTGAAACTTTCATAACTTTTATTTTTTTATTTTATATGGTAACGACAAATCTCCGCTTGCCACACTAAAAACTTCATAAACTCCTAGCATAGGTAAATTTTCATTACTTGTGTTTACTTTCATAAAAGCAGTTACACCGTCATAACTAAAGTCCGTTCTATTATTCATGCGATAATCTGGCACGACTACCCTTATAGTGTTGTTTTTAGTTGTGACGGGATAGCCTGGCGAATCCATGTACATTGGCATTCCTGGATTTGTTGGTGGTAAAACAACCGTATCATCAGCTTTCTTAAATTGTTTAACGGAAAGTCCTCCATCAACTCTTTTATCTTCGTGAAGTATTACCCAATGTGGGTGCCAAATAATTCCATCGTTATCAAATATTTGGTCATTATTCTCATCCCAAAGTGGGGTATCATCAAAATCGGGGTGCGATGTTAGAGCAAGTGCAACAATTCCGTCTGTTTGACTAAAGCCAACATCAGTAGGTTTTAAGCTTGTTGGGAAAACATATCCCAAAACTGGTGCGCCATCAAGTTGACCAACTTTTATAGGTGTTGTTTTTCCTGCTGTTCCATCTACGGATATTTCCCAAATAGTAATGCCCAAATTAGGTTCGTGTGCTACGCTAACTTCATTAATCTTGAAGTTGTCATTTTTATATTCGCTTTCTTGAGCACAAGATTTGGTAGTGCTTAAAAGCATTGTTGCCGAAAGTAATAATAGTATTGATTTCATTGTCTTTGTTTTAAGAAGTCAGGAATTCTTTTACATTAGGATTCCTAACTATGTATTTTAAAAATTAACCTTTTAGATCTGCCATTGAAGCACCAAAGTTGATATGTAATGTATTTCCATTTGGTGTAACTAAAGCCGGGACAGACTTTACTCCCGCTTTTTCCGCTTCTGAAACTCTCTTCCGGTCTTCGCCAATGTTTACGACTTCAACATTATCAACACCTACTAAATTAATAATGTCGTGTTCCGCACTTACACAAACTGGACAACCTGCGTGATAGAAAATTGATTTACTCATTTTTTAATTATTTTAAAATTGATGCATTATTGCGATACAAATATAGTAAGGAATCCTTACTATAAAAATTTTATCTTTAAATACCTTTGAAGAAATGCTATCATTTTTCTTTCAAATAAAGCCTAACGTCTAGTGTATGATTTCGTTGTGACGGCATCTGCGAAGCAGCGGGCGCGCTGGCAAGTCAGGATTATTCCGCTTAGAAATCAATCGTTGATTTATACTTTTACTTTGGCGAGGCTCAAGGCCACAATGAATTATAGCCATCTTAAGTTTGAATCTCTTTAAATTGATGTACTAATCCGAAAGAACAAAAGAGAGGGATAAGGTCAATATAGCCATAGGAAGTAATGATTCCGTCAACATTGATGGCCCCCTCTCTTTTCCATCCAAGAATTCGTTCGGTTCCGTGAGACCTTTGATCTCGATTTCAAGTTGTTGAAGCTTAGATGGAGCGTCCTTTCCAAAACGTTTCGATATGAATAAAGATAGCAAAATCCATGGAGTGGATATCAGCAAGGATGTATTTGATGTGATGGGCCCTAATGGTGACCACCATCAGTTTGTTAATGCACCCAAAGGTTTTAAGCAATACCTTAAGTTGTTGGGCGAAGAAGGTCTGGTGGTCATGGAAGCTATAGGGTATTATCATTATTTATTGGCACAGTTCCTTTATGGTTCAGGTATCAAGGTTTCCGTTGTAAACCCTTTGTCGGTAAAGCGGTTCAGGCAAATGAAACTGTCCAAGGTAAAGACCGGTAAGAGCGATGCCAGGGCCATACGGGATTATGCCTGTGTCAATGAAGTTCCGCTTTATGATGGCAAAGGAGCTTTAACAGGCCGAGAGTCTACAATTACTGGCCTTAATGGATATTTATTTAAAGCAGCGCACCCAAATAAAGAACAAGCTCCACGGTGAGAAAGTACTGGGCATACCTTCAAAAGCGGCCTACCGTTCATTGAAACGCACGTTAAAGGTTTTGGACCGAGAGTTGTGTTCGCTCAATGAGCGATTGCCCTGCTCGGTCAAAGAGACCCGGCAAGAGCAATTGACCAATTTAAAGAGCATACCGGGACTGGGCGATAAGACCGTTGCTTTGTTGATTGTTCCGACCGATGGCTTTACCAAGTTCGATAATGCAGGCCAACTGTGCGATTATGCGGGTATCGCGCCAACAATAAGATGTTCCGGAAGCAGTGTAAGGGGAAGGAGCGGGATAAGTAAGGTCGGGAACAGAAAACTTAGGAACCTATTGTTCCTGTGTGCCTTTTCGGCCTGTAGACATAACAAGGCCTGTAGGGAAATATATGAACGGATAACAGCAAAGGGGAAGAGCAAAAAACTGGCATTGATCGCTGTGTCCAACAAACTTTTAAAACAAGCATTTGCCATTGCAAAATCAGGGATGCCCTATGATGAAAACTATGTGTCCGGATCAACTTAAAAGAACTTGTTTTTTAACTCAGTTCTTTGTTATCTTATGTAGCGATACGTTAGAGTAAGCACGTCCCTTTTCGTCTCCGTTTTTTCTCCACCGTGTCAGGCTCGTTTCTTAACTTTTTTAGTCGATATTGTTCTGAAAAGAAAACACTAATAATAACAATAATGAACAGTTGATTTCGTTAAAAATAAAATATTTTAATAGTATGAAAAATTTGGAAACCGCAAAAATTGTTGCATTCTCCGCCGGAACTGTTCTGATGATTTATAATTTGGCAATGGCAGTCAATATAAATTCATTTTTTGTGGAAACCGATTTAATCTCCTCAACAATTGGTTTCGCTTCCTTAGCTGTTATTACTTATATGTTCTACATCTTAAAAAAGCTCCTGAATACACATTTAAAAAATAATAGTGCTGACAAACTATTAACTTGGACAGTCAGATTGTTTATAGCTATTGGTATTTTGCAACTTTATATCATATTTTCAATGGTAACAATGTTATTCAGAGAAGCAGCAGAGTTAATAGTTGAACCGTCTTCAATATTCGGCTCCATCTTTAAAATGTTAATGAATTTTGTGCTGTTAATAGGTCTGTCGCTTGCATTAGGATTAGTTCTTATTTTTTTAGGAAATAAATTGCGAAAAATTAAGACGAATAATGAGCATTTATTTTTGACGATTGGTTTAACTGTTGCGATTTTGGGAATTGTCGGGTTATTAACAAATTTTCAAATTATAGATAATCAATTCATTTATTCAATTGTAGAAGCTGCAACAATAATTTTTATGGGAATTATTTTTAAAAAGTATGAACACCTTAGCCCGATGTTAATAAATGACGAATCTTTACCTGTAGAAATATCCAAACAAGTTCCAATTATTGAAGATGAATTAACTGATGAATTAAACCAAGAAGATACAGAATCAACGGACAAAAATGATGAAAACGATTTAGATAAAGAAGACCCGAGTCGATTTATGCCAAAGTGATGTATTCTCCAAACAAGCTAAAAGTCCATTAGCTATAGTTCCGTTTGAGTAAAGTCCATCTACGAAAACTTGCTCAGAATTCTGTTCCTTAACACTTTGTAATACTAAAAATTTGACTCCCAAATCTTTCCGGTTTCGGTTTAGTTCCGCTAGAATATTTTTTTTGAGCTATTGAAGATAACGGTCTCGTATAACCGCAGTTATGGGACTGAAGTTATTGGTTTTTCGGTTGGGTCGCAAGCCTTAGCAATTCCGAGTGGATTCGGACGTAGTCGTCCCGATAGCTATCGAGGACGCCGTAATTGCGGTTTTACATTGTTGTAACACGTTTTTTTTCATTCAGTTACTTTTAAATTTCTATTTTGGTAAAGTAGATGTTGTCAGTTGGTTCGCTCCAATCAAACTCATAATTTCCTTTCAATGTGATTGGTGGTCCATATGGTTTAGCTGTCCGATATTCCAAAACTTGACCTGATTTATATTTCGAACCTTTTCGGATGTCAAAATCTTTAGTGTCTGCTGAATATTTCGATTGATTTACATAATGATTATGGTCTGTCGAAATAAAAAGATAATTCAAGTCAATTCCATTTTCTTTATACGCTTCTAAATTCGAAATGTCTTTGAAAATGTCATATCTATTATTTGGTTCTCTGTGGTTTTTCTTTTTGAAGAACTTTAATTCAATTGCTCCAGTCGCAAACTCCTTTTCAGTTCCAAAAGTCATTAAAATATCTACTCTCGCATTTTTACTGTTACTCTTAATACTTGTCGATTTTAACTTTACATAATTTTCCATTTCGAGATTAAATTTCTCGTTCGGATGAAATTCATAAAGCTGTCCAAAGACTTTTAAAATGTATCCTAACTCAAGTTGGAAAGAGGCTTCATTTTTTGAAATTATTCCGCCATTTGCAAGTTTCATTTCCAATGTCCGAAATGACATTTCAATTATTTCTTTTAATCGATTTCGGTACTTTTCAATCATTCGCAATGGTTTTTTTAAATGTGTTACAACGGTTGGGCTAAGGTTCGTTGCTGTGATTTGTCCGAAGGACAATCCAGCCGAACCTAAAGATAGCTTTTTGCGCGTGATTTCCGTTTAGGAAATCCGCAAGCAATGAATTTTAGGCATTGTTGTGCAATGTGATTACCACGTTCTCTTCATCAAAGTCCTAATGAGGCCCTTTTTTAGTCCGAATTGTTTTCGAAAGTTTTTTACTTCACTTGCATGTCCTAACAAACACAGAAATGCAAGTTTGAACAAAATATCAAAATGTTCCGAATCGATTTTTTTAAGTGAATATGTGTCAATATATTTTTGAATCAGTCCTACGACGGTTATTTCAGCGTCAAATTCCGTTTTAGATTTATTCCAATTTTTTACAGGTTTTATCATTTTCTACTGCGTTCCAGTCTAGATTTGTTCAGCATATTGCACAACGGTCTCGTATAACCGTCAGTTGTGGGTTTTAAGCTACTGTTTTTCAGTTTAGAACTGACTTTAGCAATTCCGTGTGGATTCGGACGTAGTCGTCCCGATAGCTATCGAGGACGCCGTAATTGCGGTAATACATTGTTAAGCTTTGTTTTTATATTCATTTATTATTTCATCATCCCACACTTGGGCTTCTACATATTTATCATACTTTGAACTTTCCTGTGTTTGTGATTTTTCCTCAGTTGGCAGTCCATACTCACCAATCAGATTGTTTATTTCACTCAATAAGAAAACTTGTCCGTTACAATTCTTTCGATATGTTGCAAGTTTTGGTTCGTCATAAAATTGAAATGAAATCATACTGTCAGGATATGTAAAACTAATTTGGTCAGGTTTGAAATCAGTTAGAGGTATTTTTATCACACCAGGATTTACATACCAAGATTTTGCCCAATTACATTCTCCTAAAGTAAAATAGAAAGGGTCATTTCTATTCGGCTTTCCACCTTTTAAGATAAATTGTTCTTTAATTCTGTTTTCAAGAGAAAACCTTAAATCAATATAGTTTTTTGGTCTTTTGCTATTAAATCCTTCTGATATTTGACTTTGGACACTTTCCGCCTCTTCAAGTCCATATTCAGTTATATTTCGAAATGGTCCATTATCAAATTCATAATAATGAAAAAGAAATTTCGGTATAGTCATATTCTTCTTTCAAATAAAGCCTAACGGTCTCGTATAACCGTCAGTTACGGGTTAATATGCCTTTATTTTCGGTTTAGCACTGACCTTTAGCAATTCCGTGTGGATTCGGACGTAGTCGTCCCGATAGCTATCGAGGACGCCGTAATTGCGGTTATACATTGTTACCATGCGTTTTTATATTTTTTCTATCAGTTTCGATACCTTATCAAGTCGTTTTATTTGCGACTCCTTTTCACATTCTGACATTCGCTCATTTATTATTTTTTGATAAATTTCTTTGTTTTTCTCGTTTATCGATATGGTTGATTTTTCCATGTATTTAGGCAATTGTTTAACTGGACATTTCCACAGTTGGTCAGTCGACAAGTTCTCAACTTTGTCTTGAAACTCCGAATATTTATTGAGCTTTGTATATATTTCAACTCCTGCATCAACCGTTATTACAGAGCCTTTATTTACAGTGCTAGAAATCAGTTCTATTGATTCAAATATCTCCTTGCTTTTTATATCCGAAATTGTTCCCAGAGCTATCATTCCTCCCCAAACTAATCTATTGTTTTTACTAGATAACAACTCCAAAAATTCTGCATAGTAATCCGAAATCAGGTTAGGTTTTATATAGGCAGTTTCATAAAGGGTTTTTATACAATCAGCTTGAATTTTTTTATCCATGTTTTTCAGATTCTCAACAAGTTCCTTAATTGCATTTTTATTTTCAATTTCTGCAATCTCCTTAGCTAAAGCAATATTTGCATCATTTCCTTTTTGTCCTAATGATGATGAGAGTTTGGGTATTACAGTCATAATTTTCTTTTGTTATTCAATTCCATGAGTTTTTTCTCAAATGCATGGTAACGGTTGGGCTAAGCGTAGTGCGGAGGCAAGGGAACTTTTCGTTTCCATCTGCCGACGTAGCTAAAGCTTATTGTTTTGTTTTTCTTTTTTCTGTCCAAAGCAAAATCCCAAAGATTTTGCGACTTATAAATATGCACAAGCCTTTCGATTAAGCCCGAAACCCTTATTGTTTATAGGTTTTGTTAGCAAAAGTATTTTCCACCAAGATTGCGTTTTAGGCGATTCAATTCCGTTTGCGAACAGTTTTACAATTCCGACTGCATTAACTTTGGCAGTTTCATTTTACATTCTACTCCGTTCAGTTTTATTGCTTACAATATTTAGGTAAAGTAGGGGTGTTTACAACTAGGAAAAGCAAGATAATATTTTAATTATTAATTTTTCTTGAGTGTAATATAATTGTTGGAAGAGGATAGTGTCAATGTCCCATTCTTAAAAGCTCTTATTTGATAAACTATTTTACCGGAGATAGTTGTAATGGTAAGTATATTATTAGCCGAAAGACTCCAAGTACCAGAAGTTATTTTCTTATTCTTAACAAATACAATGGAAAAGTCTTTTTTAAAAGAATATCTGTCTTTAAATCTAGGGTAGGGATTTGATCTATATTTAGAATGGGCTATTGCTGTTGTATACCAAACTCCTATTAAATCCTCTTCATTGATTCTATTTTGGAAAGTGGAATCGAATGCTTGATCATTTTTAAAATTTTCTCGATTAGATTTAGAAATTTGATTTTCCTGACCAAAACTTAATAAACCAAAAAAGATGATAAACAATGCTATAAATTCTCTCATAAAATGATTGAAACAAGAATCATTCCAATTTAAGAACCGCAATTGCCATAGTAACAAGTTCGTATATTTATTATGGATTAATAGTGAATATTACCTTTCGCGGGTCATTTAATATTTTTGCTAACGGTCTTGTGTATGATTAGTTGCGGACTTTTCCAACGGAAAATGTCCGCCTCTACCGAAGATAGTTAATTGCAAGGATTTCCATTTTGGGAAATCCGACCGCAATTAATTATACACCGTGTTGTACGCTGTAATTTATTTATTCCGCCTCGTATTTTACAAGTATGCTCTTTTCCAAGACTCCAGCATTAAACTTAAAAGATGTGGAAGAACCTCCATATGACCTAGAGTAAGCAAAATTTTCAATAAAACTAGAAATTATACTGAACTCAGATTTTGATTCCGAAATCTCAATTATATCCCCAACTTTTTTTCCACTCAATTCAGCAATTAGTTCAGCCCTTTCTCTGGCCTTTCTTAACAACCTTTTATAGATTTCCTCAGTTTTCGATTCCCTATCCTCATACTTTATGTTCGACATGTAGAAGTTTATTCCCTCCGTTTTCATCCGGTTTTTAAATTCCTCTTTTTGAATTGAATCTTTGATTTTGACAATGAAGTTTCTTTTGTCCGTTGGGTCCATTGTAAAACTAGCCTCTGGATTACCACTTAGCCTAAATTCGTATCCCCATTTTTTTAGGTTGTCAGTTATTCTGTCCTCTTCTTTTCTGAGTTTTCCCGAAAACTCACTTTCTGAGTTTGGGTTTTCATAATCGTATCTAAATTTAAGTCCACTTGAAACCTCAAATTCATAGGATATTGGTTTTAAAGTAATGGTGTCTTTAACCATTACCTCAATAAATTTTTCTTGCGAAAAAACAGCTCCAGATAATAATAAAAGAGTGGTTGTTAGTAAGAGTATTTTGTTTTTCATTTCAGTTTGGTCATTATAGCGTATAACGGTTTCGGCTATGAACAGTACGGGGGCAAACTAGCGTTTGATTTCCGCCAAGCACATAGCAAAATCTTTTGGTTTTCTTTTTTTCTTTGTCCCGCTAAAAAGCAAAATCCTAAAGATTTTGCGGACTTTATAAAAATACGCAAACCCTGCGATTAAACCCGAAACCCGTATTGTTTATAGGTTTTGTTGTACGCTGGCTTTTTACTTATTTTCTAGTTGTAAATTTTTGATATTGACCTGTCCTGCGGGAATTACTGTATTGTTTAATTTATAAAAAAGTTTACCGTCCTTTACATTCAAACCTGCACGTACAGTTCCTCCTAATCCTTTGTTGAATAGAGTTATGACATAAAAAGAGTCTGTGTTATTTGGCATTATTGTTTTTTGCAATGAAGAAGGTTTTTGAAGATTATTATCCAGAATATCATTTAGACTTCCCAAACCATAATTTAGTAATGATAATTTATCAATGTTCATTTCTTTTTTTGAAACAAAAACTTTAAAATAGTTATCAAAAGTTAATCCATGTGCGAATCCGGAAGATGGAATCTCAATTGATAATTCAAAAGGGTTATTGGTTTCATTAATTATCCGAGTCCAAAAAACAGCATAAACATATTTTTCTCCGTTTGGGCCATTATATTCTAGTCCACCTTTTGGTAAGCTATTTTGTATAGTTATTCTTTTACCATTAGTATCATTATATCTGTACTCATCATCTAAGAATTTTCTATGATTTTCATCTTGAGACCTTTGCTCTTCGTTGGTCTCTAACGATTCTAGTGTTCCGATTTCAGTAGTGATTCTGTCATTTGATGACTTGTTTTCTTGACCACAGGAAGAAATTGCTATAGTTGCTATTATCGTTAAGATTAAAAAATTTCTCACTTGTTTTTAGCTTGCGTACAACGGTCTCGGCTATGATTTCGTTGCGGAAAAATCCGCAGGATTCTTTCCGCCGTAGCCAAAAGATAACAAAATTGCGGTGAATTCCGATTAGGAATTCAACCGCAATGAATTATAGCCATTGTTGCCCACAGTTATTTTTTAAATTATTATTTTATTCAATACCTTTTTCTATGTTTTTTCCATCTTTTAAACTCAAGTAAATTCCGAAAATCAAACCGAATAGTGGGTAAATAAACAGTAAACTCCATAAACTGTTGATTTCTATATCCTGCAACCGTCTTGCGGCAGGTTTTATTAAGTAAATTGAATAACCAAATAAAAATATTGTCAATGTCCAAGATAATAGCAATAATAAGTCGAAATATGGCAAAAATGAAATGGCAATGCTAATAACGAATAAAATCACTAAATAAATAAATTTCTTTCTAAATTCAGTTTTGTCAATTCGACCAGTTGCAATTTTAAACTCCTTTTTTTGAGTTGGTATTTTTGTCAATTCCTCTGGTTCTTTTGAGTCCGATTCTTCTACTTCAGTTAATATTTTTGTTTTTAGTAATTCCGCTTTTTCTCGAAATTCTTGTTCAGTCAATATGTTTTCATTTCTTAATTTCTTTAAGGACTTATATTCGTCTGATTTTTCAAAAAACTCGTTTTGCTTTTTTGCTATAAGTTGGTTAGTTTTTAACTCAAATTCTTCTTCTGTTAAAATTCCTTGTTTTTTGAAATTTTCAAGGTCTTTGATGCTGTTTTTAGTTTTGTCAATATTAAATCCAATCGAAATGTTGTTGTTTTTATTCCAAATCCCTAAAATAATAGCCAAAACCCATTGTGCTGGTGGAAAAACAAATAATATTCCTAAAACCATTTTTTGAGGCTTTGTAAAATAATCAGACTTTAATATAAAAACTGTGGAAGCAAAAGTTAATCCTACAAGAATTCCAACGCCAATACTATTATCCATTTTCTAATTTGTTTTTTATGAAAGTTCATTAAGCGAAAGTTGCTCTTTAATTGTGGGCAACGGTCTCGTATAACCGTCAGTTACGGGTTAATATGTGTTAATTTTTGGTTTGACACAGACGTTAGCAATTCCGAGTGGATTCGGACGTAGTCGAATCCGCCGTAATTGCGGTTATACATTGTTGGCAATAGTTTTTTTATTAATCCATTCAGTCACAATTGGCCAGATTTCTTTTCTTGAATTTTGTGATTTTAATATTCTACTATGATTATAATTTTCAAGATTTCCATTTTCTTCTGATAGATAAATCAAATGGTTTTGCGAATTTTCAAATGCATTTAGATATTTTTCGCAACCAGTTTTTGGTGCAATAAAATTATCTCCACTTGCGCATATTGATAAAATCGGAATTTTTATTTCATTCATTTTACTCAAATAGTCAAATCCGTTTTCTCCAATGAAATTATGTTTTAAATTCCAATCAAACCATTGTTTCATCGTGTAATAACTTTCGCTGTGTTCAGTTGAACCAGCAGTTTTAGCAGGAACAACTCCTAACAAAGCTGTCAAATATTTACTCGCTAAAATTTTCATTCGATTATTAAATTCAGTTCCTGCTCCGAAAGCTTGCACTCCAAATAATGTAATACTGTTAATTCTTGAGTGATAGCTTTTGTCTTTAATTAAAAGCATAGTTAGAGCAATTCCGCCACCACTATGAGCTAAACAATCTATATTTTCAATATTTTGGTCATTGAAAAGAAATTCAAATGTTGATTTGGTGTCATATTTTGCAATGGTTTCAAAATCAAATTTCTTTTTGCTTTTAGAACTTTCTCCGTGATTTCGCCATTCCATTAACCAACAGGTAAAGCCTTGTTCGGTCAAATGAGAGGCAATTCCAGAGCATATTTTTCGGTTTGAGAAAGTTCCGTGAGTTAAAAAAATATGCCTTTCAGAATTAGTTTTAGGGCTTAACTTCCAGAGTGCGATTTTTTCGTTGTCTTCAGTTTCTATATGGTATAAGTGCTCTTTCAGAACTTGATTTTTAAATTATTGCCAACACATAAATAACTCTGTATTTATGTCCGTTTTTCCAAAAATAAGAATTATTCGCTATCCCTTATAGTATAAGAGATTATATAAAATGAGTCATACAGGTATTTTGTATAACAGGTTAGGCAAAACTATTAGAAATGTTATACAAAATACCTGTATGGATTTTTTAAAATATTCTTTTGAACCATCTGAACATCGCGGCAAGAACATCATTCTTATACAATTTGGGTTTGATAAGACCTTGGACGCGGATTTGCGCAAAAGTTTTCATCCGCAAAATGGAGCGCCACTAAAAAATCATGATATCCGCTACGAAAGGAAAAAATGACAAGGTCAAGGAACAAAAGGACCATTTTTTGGCCCTTTGAAAAAGTTTGAACGAGTTCTATACCTAGTCTTCATACAAGCTGGGGTCGCTATAAAAAATTATTTAACCGTCTAAAACCACTGTTCATAACCCGTTAAAAACTAATTATGGCTTAAAAAAGGGCAATGTGCATATTCATTACCTTTATACAAACCTTGTATAATGAACGATAGGTCCCAGCAGTTGCTCCAGATTCGTCCCGAAATTCCGTCTGCCAGAATAGTGCCCAATATGAGTATGGAGGAGCATTTTCAGAATAAGACCCTCCGCCCGATCATTAAATTGCAAAACGATCTTTTATTGGCCTCTTTCCAAAACTATATCGTTAAGGCCAAAAATGCTTTTTATGAATTGACTTTGGAAAAACGATCGGAGTATATTACCAACGCCATACAGAAGGATATTAAATTCAGGAATGCGCTCAAAGGCATGATCATTGGGCAATTTACCGTTGAAGAATATGAACGGTATATTCAAAATTCCTCCGCATTGAACAAAAGAATGATGAACCTTGTTATTAAAAGAATCCAAGATCAACTTCAATATTTTGAAAGAATGGCATTAGTCCAGTAAGGACTCTCCGTTCAAATTTGTGGTAAGGATATTGCTCATTAGATCAAAATAAGGCCTGATTACCTTAAAAGACCTGTTTACCTCCATTATAAAGCTTTCGTCCAAAACTTCCTTATCCGAAAAATTCCGTACAAAAATAAATTGCTTTTTTCGGATCAGATCAATGTTCTTGTGTGTTTTGTCAAAGCCTTTGGGAGCGGTCTTGACCTCATCCCCTATCATAGTGCCCCAAACAGATTTCAAGTCCTTCTGTGTCATAATTTCCTTTAGTTCATCCGCATCCTGCTCCCATTCTTTCCGTATTCGGAACAGGTCTTCCTTGTTCGGGTTCCAGAATCCGGTCGCAATAAAACTACCTTCGGGCTGTATATGCAAATAATACCCGCCCCTTCTATGGTTTCCCGCTCTGGAAAACGAAGCCGAAAAATTATATTTATAAGGTGTTTTATCTTTTGAAAATCGGACATCCCTATAAATTCTGAATACTTTTAGCTTTTCGATTTCATCATGGGTTTTCAGAACTTCCAATAATCCGTTAAAAAAAACTTTTACCTCCCCTTCATGGACCTTAAATTGTTTTTTGTTCTCCGTGAACCATTCGCGGTTATTATTTTCTTTGAGTTGGTTTAAAAATTGAAATACCTCTTTGGTGATAATAGGGTGTATCATATAGCCTAACAGTTGTTATTTTAAGCTAAAGTTAACCATTTGTCTAAAAGTCTATAGGATTTATTGGTTAATTTTGGAAATCTAATCAATTGTAATGGATCACCGATCAATAATAGATAAAATCAACCAGCACAAAAAGCAGCCCAATCTTAGGTTCCGCTTAAAGGAGCAGGTAGAGAATTTCACCAACGTACTTTTTTATACACTTTTTGATATGGAAACCCCGGTTTCCGACAACCTAAAAAAATTGGAGAACCAATTTGATGTTTTAGTCGGTTTGGCCTGTTGGGAAAGTGAAAGACCCTGCAAAAAAGTTTGGGAGAATTATGTGGAAAAGCTTCCCGAGGTATTGGAACGTTTAAATCTGGATGCCGAAGCGACCGTAAATTGCGATCCCGCATCCTTATCCATCGAGGAAGTGTACATGGCGTATCCCGGTTTTTATGCTATCGCCATTTACAGGCTTGCCCATGAGTTGTACGATGCTGGTTTTCCCTTGGTTCCAAGATTGATGACCGAGTACGCACACAGACAGACAGGCGTGGATATCAACCCCGGTGCTAAAATCGGCCGGGCGTTCCATATAGATCACGGTACGGGTATCGTTATAGGGGAGACCGCCATTATAAAAAATGACGTGAAAATATACCAGGGGGTTACTTTGGGCGGTCTTTACGTAGCCAAGGATTTACAGCGGACCAAAAGGCACCCTACTATTGAGGACAATGTTACCATTTATGCCAATGCCACTATTTTAGGTGGTGAAACGGTTATTGGTGCCCACAGCGTTATTGGTGGTAATGCATGGTTAACTTCTTCCGTGCCTCCACATTCCACCGTTTTTCATTCCCCTGAAATTAAAATTAAAACCGCGCCAAATGTCTAGATCCATTTTGGAATTGATCGGGAATACCCCACTTATAGCCTCCCGTGTATTGAATACAAACCCCAATGTGAGTGTATTGTTCAAAATGGAAGGGCACAATCCCGGCGGAAGCGTCAAAGATCGGGCGGCCCTTAATATGATAAAGAGCGGTCTGGACAAGGGAAGCATAAAAACAACGGACAAGCTGATAGAGGCTACAAGTGGCAATACGGGTATCGCATTGGCCATGATAGCTGGTATTTATGGCTTGGACATAGAACTGGTAATGCCCGAAAATTCTACGAAAGAACGTGTACAGACCATGCGGGCCTATGGGGCCAAAGTTACGCTTACCCCTTCCGGTGTGGGCATTGAAGGGGCAAGGGACTATGCCGAGAATAAAGTGCTGAACGACGGATGCATTATGTTGAACCAGTTTGCCAATGCCGACAATTGGAAGGCACATTACCATACCACGGGACCCGAAATTTGGAAGGATACGAAAGGTACCATCACTCATTTTGTTTCCTCCATGGGAACCACGGGCACTATAATGGGAACCTCTACCTATCTAAAAGAAAAGGATACGAACGTACAAATTGTTGGTGTACAGCCTACGGACAACTCCAGGATTCCCGGCATACGAAAATGGCCCCGAGCCTATTTACCTAAAATATTCGATGCCAGTAAAGTGGATCGTATTATGGAAGTTAGCGAAAAGGAAGCTTCCACTATGGCCAGGAGGTTGGCAAAGAAAGAAGGCATTTTTGCCGGAATGAGCAGTGGGGGTGCGGCAACAGTGGCGCTCCGGTTGGCAAACGAACTGGACAAAGGCGTCATCGTGTCCGTGGTTTGTGACCGCGGAGATCGTTATTTATCCTCGGATTTGTTCGATTGAAAAATTATCCCGTAAACAAAACACCCGCTTCTAAAGATTTATTTAAAATGTACCCGGTTAAGGATGAGACCCGAAGCCGGGGCAACGGAGGTAAGTACAATATCCGTATTGGGTTGGAGTGATTTTTTAATATCGTCCATAGAAAGCTCTCCTTTGCCCAATTGAAAAAGTGCCCCCATGATCATCCGTATTTGATAGCGCATAAAACCTTCGCCCCGAACAATCAGTGCGTAGCTTTTTTCCGGAAAGAAATTGGCAGTAAGTAGTGTGTTTTCCACGATTTCACATTTTTCAATACCCCTTAGTATCTTGGTGTTTGGTTTGATCCTTGCCGTGTAACTGGAAAAATCATGTTCCCCTTCATAAAATTTTGCGGCCGTGAGCATACTGTCCAGATCCAAATCCGCAATACTATGGGTTAGAAAGGGTGCGGAAAAAGGATGATTCTTTTCCCCAAAGGAAAAAAGATATATATATTCCTTGATCTTGCTATCTTGAATAACATTAAAATCCTTTGTCGTAGTTTTTATTTCCAAAGCCCTAATATCAGGAGGTAAATTCGTATTGAATGTTTTTAGGAACTCTATAGGATCCGTTAGGGGTTCGTCATCTAAAAACAATTCAAACACCGCATTTAAGGCGGATACTTTTGCATCCGTTCTTCCGGAGGCCAATATTTTGAATTTCTTGTCGGGCAACACAAACTTTAAAGTTTTTTGCAACATTCCTTCTATAGTGCGCTGCCCTGGTTGTTTTTGCCAACCGCTATACCTAAACCCTAAAAACTGTAATCTAATCAAGTAATAAAAACGCTTGCGTTCCATCTTTTTAATATTATATGCAGGGCCATTCTGTTGATAACAAGTAAGTTATTGTCCTTTCGGGATGATCGATCATTTCTTTTTTGTACATTGATCTGCAAAATAACTTAAACCATTTAACTATGACAAATTCACTTAACAAACCACCGATCTGGTTTTGGATCGTTAGTGCTTTGGCACTTCTTTGGAATATGGCCGGTGTAATGGCCTATTTGCAACAAGCCTATATGAGTATCGAAAGCCTCGAAAAGATGGATCAGGCGGAACGGCTGTTGTACGAGTCGCAACCGGCCTGGGCAACCGGTGCTTTTGCAATTGCCGTATGGGCCGGTGCCTTAGGATGTATTGCACTGTTGTTAAGAAAAAAATGGGCTACCCCCTTATTTATTGTTTCATTGATCGGGGTATTGGGCCATAACACTTACATGTTCTTTTTGAGCAATACCTTTGAAGTCTTAGGTTCCGACAGGATGGCCATGCCTATTTTTGTAATACTGATCAGCTTATTCCTTGTTTTCTTTTCAAGGAAAGCCACTGCTAAAAATTGGCTTTCGTAATCTCCATTATTTTAATTGTACTGACCGAAGAAGGGACAATTGCCCCCTTCTTCGGCCAATATCTTTCATCACTTATTTATTATATTTTCACATCGGATCAAAGAGATTGACCAACATAAAATGTTGTTCATCGATTTTTTTAAAATAAAAGGTGTTTTGTTATCGTTCTTTATCGAACTCATTTATATTGTAGTTCCCCAAGACTACCAAGAAGCCTATTTATAATGAATTTTATCAAAAGAATCTTTCCGTGGAAACGAACACTGATCATATCCATAACTGTACTGATCGTATTGGATGTTTTTAGTTTTTACGGCCTTTATACCAACAAATTCTACTTTTTAAGAATAGACAACTATATTTTTCCATTGTTATCTGTAGTTCATTTTGTTTTCTTGTATGCTATGTGGTTCAAAATAAAAGAAGGTGAATTGAGTGACCCTCCCATGAGAAATCTTGAGTATTCCCTTTATATTATATTATTGGTCTATTTATACAAATTAGTAGATGTAGCGCTTATGTTACTGTCTTACGGGGATTATGAGGATTACCTTTTGCCACAAACCTTCCTGCCTTTCGGAATCCTTATTATGATATTGCACATTTTCCTACTGGGCTTGACCTTACTGGCATTTAGTTTTAGAAAACAAATAGTAGGCACCTATCTGTTCGATGATATGAACCAACATGTGGACAATTGGAATTAGTATCCCTTCTTACTTAAATCCAGAATTATTTTTGGAGCGATCATCATATAATACTACTTCTAACTTAAGATTAAGATTGGCACAACTTTAAATTTTGTAAGGAAGTCTATAAAACGTTGACCTTTATTAGGTATTCATTACATTCATATTTCATGTTCAACCTATTGTTATCGTGATCTTTATGTGATACTTTTTAACGTGCTTTGTTTTATTCCATTATGAAAGAAATTCTAATTATTGAGGACGATCCGGAAATTCTAAAACTTCTGGAAATACATTTGACCGATTTAAGTTATAGACCGGTCAAAGCATTGGATGGTGCCCTAGGGCTTAAACTAGCCTTGGAGAATGACTATGACCTGATTCTTTTGGATCTAACACTCCCCACTTTAGACGGTGTTGAAATATGTAAAAGATTACGGTCCGAAAAGAATACCCCCGTAATTATGCTTACCGCAAAATCCGAAGAAATAGATAGGGTCCTGGGCCTGGAAATAGGAGCGGACGATTACATAACCAAGCCCTTTAGCATTCGAGAACTATTGGCACGAATAAAAGCGGTTATGCGCAGGACTTCGTCCAAGACTTTAGAGGAAAAAGATTCTTCGGCAATTTCTGCCGAGGGGCTCCAGATAGATATTGATAAAAGAAAAGTATTGTTGGAAGATAAAAAAGTGGAATTGTCCCCCAAGGAATTTGAGTTATTGGTACTAATGGCTTCCAATCCCGGAAGAAACTATACACGAACCGAACTGTTGAACATGATTTGGGGCTATAATTTTGAAGGTTATGAGCATACCGTTAATTCCCACATTAATAGATTGAGGGCCAAAATAGAATCGGACATGGCCAATCCAAGTTATATCTTAACGACTTGGGGCGTAGGTTATAAATTTAATGAAGACAAAACAAGATGAGCATCAAAGAAAAAACCCTGACCCCAAGATTGGTTAAAAAACTATGGGCCGCCTTTGTACTTCTTGTAATTTTAATGGGTGCATCCTATATTTTTATTACGGGATATCTGACCAATAAGCATAATCAGGCCATAACCCAGCAGGTAAATGCCAAAGTTGCCGAACACGTTATACAGGAAAAGTTTCAGAACACTTCCCCCTTTTTGGAAGATGATAGTGTTAATAAGGAACTTTTTGGTGATTTAATGCACGATATGATGGCGGTTAACCGGAGTATCGAAGTCTATTTGCTGAACAATATTGGAGAGATTCAATATTCCGTAGTATTGGAACAAAAAGAAAATGAACCTGCTAGACGCGTGGATCTGGAACCCATAAATTCATTTATCAGATCCAAAGGAACCGAATATATTACCGGGGACGACCCTTTGAACCCTGGTGAGAAAAAAATATTCTCGGCCGCTCCTTTCAATATAAACGGGAAAGAAGGATTTATCTATATTATATTGGCCGGTAAGGAATTTGAACTTATCAGTGATAATTTATTGGGGCAGTATTTTACCAAGCTGGGCATTGGTACGACACTTTTAACCATGTTGTTTGCCGCTATTATTGGGATGTTGAGCATTTGGTTCCTAACTAAAAACCTCAGGTTGATCATAAATACGGTAAGAAGGTTTCAAGAGGGGGATTTGGATGTGCGGATCGAAAATCCCAATGAGTCGGACATTGAAGTTTTTGCCCATTCATTCAATGATATGGCCGATACGATTGTCGGGAATATGGATAAAATGAAATCCGTAGATACACTTCGCCGTGAGCTTATTGCCAATGTATCCCACGATTTAAGAACACCATTGGCCATTTTAAAGGGATATGTAGAAACACTTCAGATCAAACGAGATTCACTTACCGAAGAACAAAAACAGGAATATCTGCAAATAACGCACGATAATATCGATAAGCTATCCAACTTGATCAATCAGTTATTCGATTATTCAAAATTAGAAGCAGAACAGGTAACCCCTATAAAAGAACCCTTTTCCATTACAGAGCTGTCCCACGACCTTATTGCCAAATTCAAGGTCTTGGCTGATCATAAGAAAATAGACCTTCAACTAGACAATCCTGAGGAAAACTGTATGGTCTTTGCCGATGTGAGCTTAGTTGAAAGGGCCTTACAAAATTTAATCGAAAATGCCATTAAGTACACAGAACCTAATGGAAAGGTTACGCTCGGTTTACTTAAAAAAGGTAAAAATATAGTAATTAACATTACGGATACCGGTACGGGAATCCCAGTAAATGAACAACCTTTTATTTTTGACCGCTATAAACAAGTGGACAAAAGTGCCAAAAAACAACAGGGTTATGGCCTGGGATTGGCCATCGTAAAAAAAATCATGGATTTGCACGATACCACGATTACCGTTTTAAGCAAACCTAGGGAAGGAAGCTCCTTTACTTTTAACTTACCCGCCTATCAAATATAGGGTAACGGAAAAAAATCGTTGCCATGAGGAAGCCTATTAAGCAGTCGAGGGAAGGATAATTTTGTTTCATAGAGGCCCGCTGGAATTTCCAGAGCCTAATAACGATCCTATGATTACAATCCGCTAATATATCCCCCATAAAGGTCTTTGAGCCGATATCCTTCGCTAAACCTGTTTTTACTCAATTTTTTATATGCCACCAGCCCCCAAAGTAAAAGTTCTTTAAGAAAATAACTGTCTTCCTTGGGGAAATCCGGTTGGTATTTCTTTATAAGTTCATTTAATTCGGGTACATTATTCAAGGTCCGTTTGTATTCCTCTTCGGTAAAATCGTCCAAAAGTTCAAAACCCTCTCCCTGAAAAAACCATTGTAACAACCCGTCATAAGGGGTTTCCTCATTCTTTCGTTCCAGCTTATTTATTTTTGGGAAATATGTGGAAAACAAGGTTTTAACGGCATTATCTATCAAAATGGCGGCAACACCATCCGCTCCCTCCTGCTCTCCTTCATACACCAATTCTATCTTTCCGGTTATGGCAGGTATTACACCAAGGAAATCACTTAAACGCACCATTGTTTTATCGGCACCTACCAACAGGGCACGACGTTCGGCCGTACTCAACAGGTTTTCAAAAGCCGTGATGCTGGTTCTTGCGCTTACACCACTTTTAGCATCTACATACTCGCTATTGCGCGCTTCAAAACTAATTTGCTCCAATAGACTTTTGGCCATATCCGGTACGTACACGGTATTGGATTGCCTCGTGTCCAGATTGGATTCCTGCTCCGTTATTTTTCGGGCCGTTTCTATATTTTCGGGATAATGAGTCAATATTTGAGACCCGATCCGATCTTTTAGCGGGGTTACAATACTTCCCCTGTTGGTATAATCTTCGGGGTTCGCGGTAAATACAAATTGGATATCCAAGGGCAGACGTAACTTAAAGCCGCGAATCTGAATATCGCCCTCCTCCAAAATATTGAAAAGCGAAACCTGGATCCGGGCCTGTAGGTCCGGCAGTTCATTGATTACGAAAATACAGCGATTGGCCCTGGGAATCATTCCAAAATGGATGACGCGGTCATCGGCATAAGAAAGCTTTAAATTGGCCGCTTTAATAGGGTCTACATCTCCTATTAAGTCTGCAACGGTAACATCTGGCGTAGCTAACTTTTCATAAAAACGTTCGCTCCTGTGCAACCAGTTTATCGGGGTTTTATCCCCTTTTTCCGCTATCGATTCCCGGGCAAAACGAGATATGGGGTGCAAGGGATCATCATTGATTTCCGAACCTTCAACAATGGGTATCCACTCGTCCAACAGGTCCACCATCAATCTCGCCAGTCTTGTTTTCGCCTGGCCCCGCAGTCCCAATAGATTAATATTATGCCTGGAAAGAATGGCCCGTTCCAATTCTGGAATCACGGAATTTTCATACCCCCAGACACCTCCAAAGGTCTCCTCTCCCCGCTTTATTTTTTCCCTGAGGTTATTGCGCAGTTCATCCCGGATACTTTTGGTCTGATATCCCGATTTTTTAAGTTCACCGAGCGTAGTTATTTCTTTATGGTTTAATTTCATATTTTTTTATGGATTCAAAAGGAAAGGGACATGCTATTTAGCTGAATTGTTTTTCTTCTTGGTTCTAACACCTTACCTAGTCTGTTATTGTATTCGTTCAATTAGATTTCAACTTCGTATTTTACTTTAACTTTTTTCTTCGATTAGATTCATAATCCTCAAATATCATTTCGCCCAGTCCCTTGAGCCCGGTAAAAAATGCCTTCCCTTTATTGGCTTCCGTAAAGTACCTTATAAACTGCATTAAATAGGGGTCTTGTGCGATCATAAAGGTGGTGATCGGAATATGGAGTTTTCTGGCCTGCCGGGCCATATTGTAACATTTTTCCACAATATGGTCGTCCAGACCAACGCTATTTTTATAATAAGTACCGTCCGGAAGCCGTAAACAGCTCGGTTTTCCGTCGGTAATCATAAAAATTTGTTTGTTGGTATTACGTTTTCTACGAAGCATATCCATGGCCAATTGCAATCCTGCGACGGTGTTGGTATGATAAGGGCCTACTTTTAGATAAGGCAGTTCTTTAATGGATATAGGCCAGGCATCGTTCCCAAATACTAAAATGTCCAAGGTGTCCTTAGGATATCTGGTAGTGATCAATTCGGATAATGCCATGGCCACTTTTTTGGCAGGTGTTATCCTATCTTCACCATATAGGATCATGCTATGGCTGATATCGATCATGAGAACGGTACTCATTTGGGCCTTATATTGGGTATCCTCTACCACCAAATCCTCCTCGCTCAGCGAAAAATTGCCGATACCATGGTTCACCTGTGCATTTTTAAGGCTCTCCGTCATGGAAATATGTTCCAGACCATCACCGTACCGATACTCCCTAAAATCGCCCGTATGCTCGTCCCCCTGCCCGGACTTACCTGTCTTATGATTTCCTGCCCCACTTCGTTTGAGCTTACCGAAAATTTGATCTAATGCACGCTGGCGAATAATGCGTTCCATTTTCGCCGTTATGGAAATAGTCCCATTCCCGGAACTACCCCCTTCATCACCCTCTTTGTCCATTTCTCCGCCACCGTCTTCAAATTCTTCACGTATATATCCTTTGGCCTTTAACTCTTCTATAAAATCGTCTATGGTGTAATTCTCGTCCGTAAGCTCATATTCCACATCCAATTCCCGCAACCAATCTATGGCCTCGTCAAAATCACCTGATGTATGGGTAATGAGTTCCTGAAAAATTTCAAAAAGCCGTTCAAAAGGAGTTTGTTCGGGGGCTTCGTAAGGGACAAAACGAAATCCTTTTCTTATTTGCATAGCCATATTATAAAAATAAGACATTTAAGAGAACCACCCTTCCTTTTTAAGAAAACTTAAAGGATCATAATGTTCAAAAACAAACCATATATAATTGCTATTATGGTCAGAATACATAGTGTTCGTTTAGGCATCATGGTTTATACGGAACAGGCACGGATCATACCCGATTCCTTTATTCTTGGATCGCTCACCAAGTAATAACTTTTCTGATCTGTTTACTTATTTTCGCAAAAAACTCCCCATTGGTGCAACCTTTGCAATATGCTTTTGTCTTTAGAGTAGCATTGAAATAGTTAAGGTGGTTAAACAACCTGGATCCATTGAAAACCGATATTCGTTTTACGCATAAAACACTTGTGGAAAAGTGCAAAACCGGCCACAGAAACTCGCAATACCGGTTGTACACACTCTATGTAGATGCCATGTACAACGTTGGTATACGCATGTTGGGCAATAAGGAGGATGCGGAAGACATTGTGCAGGACAGTTTTGTGGATGCGTTTAAAAACCTGTCCGCATTCAAATATGAAAGTACGTTCGGAGCCTGGTTAAAACGTATCGTTATTAATAAAAGCATCAATCACCTCAAGGCTAAACGAATACCTGTTGTTCCTATGGACACCCATGAATTTCAGCTAAAAGAAGAGGTAAACGAGAAGGTAGAAGCCGTTGCCATTAAAAATGTGAAAGCCGGCATCGACAAATTACCGCACGGCTATAAACAAATTATCAATCTCTATTTGATAGAGGGTTATGACCATAATGAAATTGGAGAGATATTGGACATCTCCCCGTCAACATCAAAGTCTCAATATCACCGGGCAAAGAAAAAACTCGTCGGAATTATAAAAACATTGTAATGGACAATTTTGAAAAGCATATTAGGGAAAACAGTGGCCTGTTCGATGAACACAAAGCGAATCGGAAAAAAATGTGGCTCCAGATCACTTCAAAGTTAAAGGATGAACGTTTCAAGGTAATTCCGTTATGGAAATCGCCCATATTAAAAATAGCGGCCAGTATTATACTCATTCTTGGCATTGCCGGCATAATAGGGTTATCTTTTTTTAATGCCAATATAGACCGAGGAACTCAATATGCTTCCAAAGAATTATTGGACATAGATATGCACTACAGGAACTTGATCTCCTATCAGGTAAAATTGGTGGAGAACCATTTGGAGCTTACAGAAGCGGATAAAACGGATTTTTTATCCTTCATGGACGAGTTGGATCATGAATATGGACAATTGCGACTGGAAATGCACAACAACCTGGATAATGAAATTATACTGGAGGCCATTATAGCCAATTATAAAAAACGAATAGAACTCATAGAGAATTTATTGAAACAAATCAATGATTCTAAAATACAAAATGATGATTATGGATACATATTGTAAAAAACTGCTGTTACCCGTTATAGCGATTTTTTTAGGGCACATGATCGTGGCGCAGGAAAAAGTGTTCAAGCAGCTAACGGAAAGCTACCCGATGACAGATTCAGGAGAACTACACTTAGAAAATAAATATGGAGACATCAACATATACGGTTGGGATAAAGAGGAGATATCAATTTCTATAGCTATTAGCGTAACCCATAAAAAAAAGGCCAATGCGGAGGACCTAATAAAGAGAATCGATCCAAAAATAACCGGTTCCGATAATTTTGTGGACATCGCGTTTAAAATAGCTGAAAAGAACGATAATTTCTTCACCAAATATTTCAACAAAGCGAATCCCTTTGATCCCGATAGAAATAATGTGGAGATAGATTATACGGTTTATATGCCGATACGGGCCCAATTAAAGATAACCAATAAGTTCGGTGATGTAATTATAGAGGATTGGGAAGGAAGATTACGGGCCAATGTCGAACATGGGGATATTTGGATCAACAAAGACCTGAGCAGGGCGGATATTGATGTCAATTATGGAAAACTTAGAGGACAATCCATAGATTACGGCACTGTTCGTTTAAAAAACGGAAGCCTGAACATGGTAGACTCAAAAAATTTAAGAATAAACAGTAACGGCAGTTATGTGACCATAAATAGTGCTGCATCTCTGGAAATATATTCCAACAAAGACGAAGTAATCCTCGAAGAGGTAGGAACCCTATATGGTACGCTGAAGTTTAGCACCATGGAATTGAATCGATTAAAAAAAGACATCGATCTTTCCATGAAGGTCACGGATTTCAGGGTATCCAAAATACTTGATCCTAATACGGACATTGCAATTCAACAAGAATCCTCAAAAGTAAGTTTGAATATTGCAAATATACCGCTCAGATTAAAGGCCACTTTGGAACAAGGTCTGGTAAGGCTCCCCAAATCTTTTAAAAATGTTGAGAGCAATATGATCAACGAGGGAAAAAGAATCAGGGAAATCACGGCCGTATATGGAAATAACAGCACCGGAAAGGTATCCATTACCGGTAAAAAAGGAGTGATTCTTTTAAAAGAGCTCTATTAAAGAACAAAACTCAAAAAATCGAGGATACTGTGCAACCATTTCACAAACAGGTTGTCTATTAATATATCAATCAAAACAACTATCAAATGAAAAATCCGATCACAAACTCATTTTTATCCCTGCTTATGACCATTTCTTTTGTTCATGCCCAGCAGGATAAGGCAATGGACAATGAAAATTATGTTGAATTCAATGACCGCAATAATGTAGTCCATGGTGTATATCTGGGGCTGACCACTGAATTTGGTGAAATCAACGGTAAGAATACCTACATAGGAGGACTTAAGATAGCTTATGTGGCCAATAGGCAGTTTGAGGTGGGCTTTGCCGGTAAATTCCTGTATTCGCAACAGGATGTCTTTAATAGATCCTCGTTTTTGACCGAAGATCTGATAGGGGTTTATGGCGGATTGCATATGGAACCTATATTTTTCAGTAAATCCAGGATAAACCTGTCTTTTCCGTTACTTGTTGGTGCCGGAGCGGTGGGTTTTGTCGATCATGATTTTGACGATGAATACATAACCGAAGATGAACTGGATGTCATTTTTGTAGTAGAGCCCGGGGCGAGTCTGCTTTTTAATATATCGCGGTACCTGCAATTGGAAGCAGGGATAAAATACCGATTCTCCAGTAAAATTGATTTGACCCCTCCGAGCGATTTAAGACATATTGACGGGTTTTCAGGAGGTCTGGGTATCAAAGTCGGTATTTTCAATATGGGCAAGAATCGATATAAAAAGAACATTTAAGAACGGAAATCGACCAAAACCATTGATCATGCATCACAATTTTATAAAAACAAATTATGTCTTCAAAAAGGACGATCAAGTGTTCCTTAAAAAAGAAAACTGCTTTTCCTCTTATACAGGTGGCCATGAAGAAGAATGGCATCCTATAAGTTTTCAATGGGTTCCTATAAACTAATTCTATAAAACAATATAGTTCAATCAAAAAAACGATCAAAATGAAAACGAAATCAGTCATATTTATATTTTTACTTTCGGTAATCTTTACCTCATGTGAAAAGGAAACCATACGGGTGTCCGGGGAAGTGACCACTGTGGAATACAACTTATCCGGGTATAACTCATTAAAGGTCTTTGATGATTTTAATGTTGTGGTCAATTTTTCGGAGACCGAAGAATCCATTCTTGTAGAGGCAAATGCCGACCTACAGGAAAAAATAGTCGTCAAAAAAGATGGGGACAGGCTTGTTATCAAACTTGAAAATAATATTAATGTCCGTGGAAATGCAATAATGAATATTTATATCACCACGGCTACAATTGCAGATTTTAGAGCGGCAGGTGATGTGAATATTGTACTTGACGATGTTTTAATTGCCAGAAATGCCAGGATAGCCCTTTTCGGGGATTCCGATTTTGAAGGCCCATTGGAAGTGGACAATCTGGATGTTGAATTAAGGGGGGATTCCGATATGGTTGTTTATGGTACCGCAACAAATGTTATTGCGGATGTGCACGGGGACAGCGACTTTAGGGATTTTGATTTATCCGTTGAAAATTTGGACATTGACCTAAGAGGGGATAGCGATGCTTTTTTGACCGTAACGGAATCCATCAAAATAAGGGCAACAGGTGACAGCTCCTTAAGTTATAGAGGCAATGCGAGGGTATTAAAAGAAAAACTATCCGGTGATTCCCGGTTGATCAGCCTGTAATTATTTGTGCCGTTCCCTTAAAACTGCCTCAATATCCTTTAAGGTAAATCCTTTGGCCTGAAGCAATATGAGGTAATGGAACAGCAGATCGGCACTCTCGTCCAAGAAAAGCCCATCATTATCATCTTTGGCCTCAATAACCGTTTCCACGGCCTCTTCCCCTACTTTTTGGGCAATTTTATTAATGCCTTTTTCAAAAAGGGACGCAATATAAGAGGTGTTGCTATCCGCGGCCGTTCTACGCTGTTCAATAACCGATTCCAATTGTGACAGGAATCCAAAATTGGAAGTGTTCTCATCGTTCCAGCAAGTATCGCTCCCGGTATGGCAAGTGGGTCCAACAGGGTTTACGGAAATTAAAAGTGTGTCGTTATCACAATCGTTTTTGATAGCAACAAGATTCAGGAAGTTCCCGCTCTCCTCCCCTTTGGTCCACAAACGTTCTTTACTTCGGCTGTAAAAGGTGACTTTTTGGGTTTCTTGTGTTTTTTCCAAAGCCTCCCGGTTCATATATCCCAACATCAGGACATTTTTAGTGGTAGCGTCCTGGATTACCGCCGGTATCAATCCGTCCTTATTTTTATTAAAATCTATTTTCACACCTTTAAATTTTAGCAATTAGTTGTTAATACGATAATTATAAAATTGAGAACTTGTGCAACTACCTCGTTCCCATATTAAAAATTTTAAACACCATTTCATTTAGATCGGACACCCGCTTGGCGAAGCAATAGCTTATAATCGCACCGGTATTCCATTCGTCTTTAATTTATGTTTTAAATCCTTGATCTCTATTTCCTTAAAATGGAAAACACTTGCCGCCAGGGCTGCATCGGACTTTCCATTGGCAAAGGTATCCTCAAAATGTTGCATGTTTCCGGCACCTCCCGAAGCTATTATGGGAATATTCAAATCGGTTGAAAGTTTGGCCAACGCTTTATTGGCAAAACCTTCCTTTGTACCATCATGGTCCATTGAGGTAAACAGAATTTCCCCTGCGCCCCTTTCCTCGACTTCTTTGGCCCATTCAAACAGTTTTCGCTCCGTAGGTACCTTGCCCCCTACCAAATGAACGATCCATTCTCCATGTACTTGTTTGGCATCTATAGCTACAACAATACATTGTGAACCAAATTTGGCCACCAGGTCATTGATCAATTGTGGATTTTTAACAGCTGAAGAATTTATGGATACCTTATCCGCCCCGTTCTTGAGCAGGATATCCACATCCTCAACAGAAGAGATCCCCCCTCCTACGGTAAAGGGAATATTTACTTTTTCCGCAACCCGGTATACCAGATCCGCCAAGGTCTTACGTTTCTGCTCGGTTGCCGAGATATCTAAAAAAACCAGTTCGTCCGCTCCTTCCCTGCTATAGATTTCCGCTAATTCCACAGGGTCTCCGGCATCCCGTAAATCCACAAAATTCACGCCTTTAACGGTACGGCCATCCTTAATGTCCAAACAGGGTATTATTCTTTTTGCTAACATATTCTCACGTATAAGATCAGGGATATGAAACCCAAGGTTTCATTGTTTATTTTGTGTGTTTTCATTCGTTTTTAATATTCAGGTCCATTCCTTTATAAAATTCCAAATCCTTATTTTTTAATTGTTTCGTCCAGAATGCGATCTGACCTGTATGATAGGAATAATGCTCCACGGCATGCAAGGCTACACCAATTCCCGAAAAATGGAACCCCTGTACCATTCTTTTTTTTAACCACTGTTCCTTTGATGTCCTTTTAATGGTCAATTTTGCTTTTTCAACGGTATGGACCAGTTTCTCAAGCAAATCTGCCTTTGTAAATCCGAACCGGGTATTGAATTCAATTTCCCGTTCTCTTGTATCTTCTGTTTCGCCCAAAGAGGAAATCACATATTGTGTTATGTTACCACATAAATGAAGTATTAAATTGCCCATACTATTGGATGATTCATTGGGTCGTTTCCATATATCCTCATCCGTTAAATTTTCAAGGGAAATTGAAATCATTCGGGTATTCTCATCTAACCTATAGATTGTGTTTGAAACAAATTCTTCAACTAATCCTGTCTCTAAATTCATTGGGATAACATATAATTTTCCAATTGTTTTAAGCTGATTTTATTTTCATAAATGGCCTTTCCGATAATAGTTCCTTCACAGCCTATCTCCTTCAATTTGGGAAGCTCGTCAAAAGTTGAAATTCCGCCAGAGGCAATTAGTTTTAATGATGGATCCGCATTGGCTATTATTTTTTTATACAAATCAAAGGAAGGTCCCTGTAACATACCATCTTTACTAATATCCGTACAGATTACATATTGGATTCCATGCTGTTGATAATCCTGTATAAACGGGATCAATTCTTCCTTGGACTCCTCCTGCCAACCGGAAATCGCTACTTTTTCCTCCAGGGCATCCGCACCCAGGATAATCTTATCCGTACCGTAGGTTTTGATCCACCCTTTAAAGATATTCCTGTCCTTTACCGCAATACTGCCTCCCGTAATTTGTTCGGCTCCGCTTTCAAAAGCAATACGCAAATCCTCATCGGTCTTCAAACCCCCACCAAAATCGATTTTTAAATTGGTCCTGGAAGCGATTTGTTCCAATACTTTATGATTTACGATGTGCTTGGATTTGGCACCGTCCAAATCCACCAAATGTAAATATTGAATACCATGGTCCTGAAATTCCATGGCAACCTCCAATGGGTTCTCGTTATATATTTTTTTGGTGTCGTAATCTCCCTTGGAAAGCCGTACACATTTACCTTCTATAATATCTATTGCCGGGATTATTCTCATGTTCAAAGTTTAGAAATGTAAAATCGGATATTTCGTATTTATAAATTCAAAAAGTTTTTTAATATCCGTTCACCCACAGTGCTGCTCTTTTCGGGATGGAATTGCGTACCATAAAAATTGTCTTTTTGCAATGCGGCACTGTATTCCATACCATAGGTACAGGTCGCAATAGTATTGTTACACCTGGGTGCATAATAACTGTGAACCAAATAGATATAACCTTCGGAAAGATTTTGAAACAAATCGGATCTTAAGTTTTCGATTTTGTTCCACCCTATTTGGGGCACTTTAACGGCATTGGAAAACCGGACCACGTCCACATCAAAAATACCGAGACCTTTGGTATTCCCCTCTTCCGTTGCATTGCACATAAGCTGCATGCCCAAACAAATGCCCAAAACAGGCTGTTTTAAGGTAGGGATTACCTTATCCAACCCACTTTCCCTTAGTTTTTTCATGGCACTGCTTGCCTCGCCAACACCGGGAAAAATAACTTTATCGGCAGAAAGGATCTCTGCAACATTATGACTTAATTCTGCCCGATATCCCAAGCGTTGGATCGCAAATTTAATGCTTTGGATATTTCCTGCACCGTAATCTATAATAACAACATCGGCCCCCTTTAGCTCTCCAGAAATGGGAGGGTTCTTACGCATACCGATATTGGTTTTATCTTGATCTATCATTTCATTTATTATTTTCCTTTCCCTCTGGCAGGGTTAAAATAGGATTTATAATACGCCCTTTGTACTCGGCAGCACCATCTTTTCCACATCCCGTTTTACGGCCACTTTAATGGATTTGGCAAAAGCTTTGAAAATGGCCTCGATCTTATGATGCTCATTGGTTCCTTCCGCTTTAATATTTAGATTCGCTTTTGCACCATCACTAAACGATTTAAAAAAGTGAAGAAACATTTCCGTGGGCATATCCCCTACTTTTTCACGCTGGAAATCGGCATCCCAGACCAACCAGTTCCGACCTCCAAAATCTATGGCCACTTGTGCCAGACAATCATCCATGGGCAAGCAGAAACCATAACGTTCTATCCCTAGCTTATTCCCCAGGGTTTTGTAAAAAATCTCACCTAAGGCAATGGCCGTATCTTCTATGGTGTGGTGTTCGTCTACTTCTAGATCCCCATCTACCTTAATTTCCAGGTCCATTTGGCCGTGGCGGGCCAATTGGTCCAGCATATGGTCAAAAAAAGCCAATCCTGTGTGGATATTACTCTTACCGGTGCCATCCAGGTTCAACATGATGCGGATATCCGTTTCGTTTGTTTTTCTGTGGATTTCGGCAGACCTGTCCTTTAATTTCAGGAACTCGTAGATTTTTTCCCAATCATTGCTTTCCAATGCGATAACCGGATCCAAAGATGATCGTTTAACCGTGATTTCCCCGGTACCCAGGTTTGTATCGTCATTGATAAAAATACCCTTGGCACCCAAGTTTTTGGCCAGCTCGATATCCGTAAGGCGATCTCCGATCACAAAGGAATTCCCTAAATCATATTCATCGGAAAAATAGGCCGTTAACAAACCTGTGCCGGGTTTACGTGTATCGGCATTTTCATGCGGGAAAGTGCGGTCTAGAAAGACCTTGTCAAAAACAACACCCTCGTTCTCAAAAGATTTCAAGATAAAATTATGGACAGGCCAAAATGTATCCTCGGGAAAACTATCCGTGCCCAGGCCATCCTGGTTGGTGATCATTACCAGTTCATAATCCAGTTCTTTGGCAATTTTCCCTAAAAATGTAAAGGCCTTTGGGTAGAAAATCATTTTTTCAAAAGCATCTATTTGTTCATCGATCGTTTCCTTTATAAGGGTTCCGTCCCGATCTATAAACAACACTTTTTTAAGGTCCTCTAATTTTTTCGATGGGGAAAAGTCCTGATTTGATAGGTTTATCTTATTGCTCATTCTATAATTCACTTAAAGCATTGATCAATATTTTATTCTCTTTCGGTGTTCCCACCGTAAAACGCAAGGTGTTGCCACAAAGTGGTTGGGTCGTCCTATTTCGGATTACCACTCCCTTTTCCAACAACTGATCGTATCTTACATCGGCATCGTCCACTTTAACTAAAATAAAATTGGCATCCGATTTGTAAATGACCTTTATAAAGGGAATTTCCTTTAACGCTTTTTCCAATAATTTGCGTTCAGTAAGTATCCGTGCTACCTCCAGTTGTACATTTTCTACGTCCAATACACGCTCCAATGCCTTTTGTTGTGTTAACTCATTTACATTGTATGGAGGTTTTATTTTGTTCAATACCGAAATAATTTCTGCCGAAGCCATACAAATTCCCAAACGAATACCTGCCATACCATAGGCTTTGGACAAGGTTTGCGTAACAATAAGATTTGGATAGGACGATAATTTTGAAACCCAGCTTTTGTCTTTTGAAAAATCTGTATAGGCCTCGTCAATTACCACCAATCCATTAAAATTCTCCAATAGCCGGGTTATCCTATCCGGAGAAAAGCTATTTCCGGTAGGGTTATTGGGCGAACACAGGAAGAGTATTTTACTGTTTTTATCCGCTATTTCAAGAATTTGCCCAACATCCGGTTCAAAATCGGGCGTTAATAAGACCTCCTTATTTTTAATCGTGTTTATGCCGGACAGCACCTGATACATACCATAGGTTGGCGGTAATGTAATGATGTTATCGGTTGCCGGTTCGCAAAATGCCCGAAAAAGCAGGTCCAAAACTTCATCGCTCCCGTTTCCCAGTAATAGCTGCTCCTGGCTTATTCCTCTTTGTTGGGCCAACACCGATTTTAAACTGCGCTGTTGCGGATCTGGGTAACGGTTTACACCATTCTCGAACGGATTTTCATTAGCATCCAAAAACACCATTTGAGAACCATCGGATACGTACTCGTCCCGCGCCGATGAATATGGGCGTAGTTCCTTTACATTTTCCCGAATAATATTTTGTAAGTTAAAATTCATTCCAAACTATTTAACCGCAGTGTTACGGCATTTTTATGGGCCTGTAAACCTTCGGCTTCCGCCATGACCTCAATGGCATTGCCTATATTCATTATTCCTTCTTTGGACAATTTCTGAAAGGTCATACTCTTCATAAAACTGTCCAGGTTAACACCACTGTATTGTTTGGCGTACCCATTTGTAGGCAAAGTGTGATTGGTTCCCGAGGCATAGTCCCCGGCACTTTCGGGGGTATAGTTCCCAATAAAGACAGAACCCGCATTGCAGATATTCTCAATGTAGAAATCTTCATTTTCCACACAGACAATATAGTGTTCCGGACCGTATGCATTGATCAGGTCAATGGCCATTACATCATCTTTTACCCTTATTAGTTTGCTGTTTGCCATAGCTTTTTCAGCAATGTCTTTTCTGGGCAATGCATTAAGCTGAACCTCCACCTCTTTTTCCACGGCATGGATCAGCTGCCTGGAGGTAGAGACCAAAATCACCTGACTGTCCGTACCATGTTCTGCCTGACTCAATAAATCCGAAGCTACAAAGGCGGTATTGGCCGTATCGTCCGCAACTACCAATAATTCACTTGGTCCGGCGGGCATGTCAATAGCTACGCCGTGCTTTGTGGCAATTTGTTTGGCTACGGTTACAAACTGGTTTCCAGGGCCGAAAATCTTATATACCTGTGGAATACGCTCCGTACCAAAAGTCATCCCGGCAATGGCCTGTATCCCTCCTACTTTGAAAATTCGGGTAACGCCACATAAATTGGCCGTATAAAGAATGGCGGGGTTTATTCTCCCTTCGCTATCCGGTGGGGAACACAGCACAATTTCCTTACAACCGGCAATGGCGGCCGGAACCGCCAACATCAATATCGTAGAAAATAAAGGTGCCGTACCACCAGGAATATACAACCCTATTTTTTGGATCGGTCTTTTTTCCTGCCAACATTGCACTCCTTTTGAAGTCTCTACCGTTACCCTATCCGTTTTTTGAGCACTATGAAAGGTTTCAATATTTGATTTTGCCAATTGAATGGCACTTTTAAGTTCTTCTGAAACCAAAGTATTTGCCTCTTCTATTTCCGAAGCAGTGACTAAAAAATCTTCCAAATTAATACCATCGAACTTTTGGGTGTACTTTTTTAATGCAAGGTCTCCATTTACCTTTACTTCCTCAAAAATGGTATTGACGGTAGCTTCAATATCGGATACCGTCTGGGTGGGTCGCTTTAAAACGTCCTTCCAATCTTTTCTATCTGGATTATCTATTTTTTGCATTACCTATCTTTAATTAAACCATTTTTGAAAAACACTTATAATCTTAATGGTCGTCGAGATTCCCAAGGGAGGATTTCTTTTCAATTTCGCATTTCAGACTTACAATACCATTTTTTCTATTGGGCAAACCAGAATACCTTCGGCACCGGCCTGTTTTAATTCGTCTATTACCTCCCAGAATTTATCCTTGTTTATAACGGTATGTACAGAACTCCACCCCTCTTCGGCCAATGGCAGTACCGTTGGACTGCGCATTCCCGGCAACAAGGTCAAAATTTCATCCAAATTAGTATTAGGGGCGTTCAGAAGCACGTATTTTGATTGCCTGGCCCTTAATACGGACTGAATCCTAAACTGTAACTTTTGAAGCAAGTCTTTTCGTTCTTGCGTAATTTTTGGTGATACGGCCAATACCGCCTCGCTTTTTAACATCACCTCTACTTCCTCCAAATTATTTTTAAACAAGGTACTTCCACTGGAAACAATATCACAAATAGCATCCGCCAATCCAATATTCGGGGCAATTTCAACGGAACCATTGATAATGTGCAGATCGGCCGTTACTCCTTTTTCACTCAGATATTTTTGAACCGTATTCGGATAGGAGGTGGCAATACGCTTTCCTTCAAAGTCCTTTACAGAGTTATATGCCGTAGATTTTGGAACGGCCAGCGAAACTTTGCACTTAGAAAACCCTAGTTTTTCGGCTATGGTTATATCTCCTCCCTTTTCTATGAGTACATTTTCCCCAATAATGGCAATGTCCACTACGCCATCCTTTAAATACTGGGGTATATCTCCATTTCTCAAGTAAAAGACCTCCATAGGAAAATTCCTTGACGATGCTTTTAACTGGTCTTTTCCATTATCTATGGAAACTCCGCAATCTTTTAACATTTGAAGGGAATCCTGGTTTAAACGCCCCGATTTCTGAATGGCAATTCTAATTTTTGTCATTTTTTGTTTTTTATGTCCGAACGATCAAAAAGGATTAAAAACAAAACCCGTTTGATTGCTCAAACGGGTTTTAAATATCTTGTAATACTACAATACATCTTTACCTCGCTTGAGAGCAAGTATAAAAATGATGATGTGTATTGTTGTTTTTCATTATGAAACAAAAGTAAAATTTAATTTTCTGCTATAAAAGGATATGTTTGAAAAATCACAAATTGGTTTTTTTAGTTATTTCCTAAAATCAAGGGAAGTCCGGCATCCCCACCCCCGATTACTATAACTTTTGAATTTGGTGATTCGGACATTTTTAAGGTAGCGTCTATACCTTTATCCTGAAGGATCTTATCCGTTAATGATGCACTTAAAATTTTATTTGCATCGGCCTTTCCCTGTGCCTGGATCCGCTGTCTTTCGGCTTCTTTTTCTGCGGTTATCAATCGGAACTCATATTCTAGGGATTCCTGTTCTTGTTTCAATTTCCGTTCGATCGCATCTTTGATAGTGGGTGGCAGTGTTACGTCCCTCACTAAAATTTCATTGAGTTGAATATATTCGTCATCTACAATTTTCTTTGTTTCTTCAAAAATTTCGGCCTGTATAGCATCTCTTTTACTGGAATATAGCTGCTCCGGCGTATACCTTCCTACTACGGATCGCGCCGCAGAACGAATGGTAGGCAATAACACCCGTTGTACATAATCCTCCCCTTTTTCTTGATGCAACTTTCCGAGTTCGGCATATTTTGGTTGAAACCAGGCAGAAGCATCCAATTTAATATCCAGACCATTGCTGGATAGCACGTTCATCTTCTCAAAAACCTCCTGCTGCCTTACCTCATATATATAGACCTTGTTCCACGGTGCCACAATATGAAACCCCTCACCTAAGGGTGGTTCATCTGTAACAACACCACCTCCAAAGGTCCTGTACAGTACCCCCGCTTCACCGGAACCTATGGTAACCGCCGATTTAGAAATTAAAATAACAAGTAAAATAAAAATGAAAATTGCCGGTAATGCAATCTTAGGTAATTTATCCATGGTACGCTGTTTTTATATTAATCCGTTATATTTTCTAATGAACCATTCCATTGCAAAAGCAATTGCAATTATGGCCAATAGGATTTTAAAATCGATTAAAGATACGATATTTTCAGTGCCTTTTTGCGTTGGGATATAGGCATTATTGGAAACAAGTTCGTCTAATAAATTTTTAAATTGTGGCATGAAATAATGTTTGCCCGAGGTGTTGCCCGCCAGTTGCTCCATTCTTTCAAAATCACTGGAAACGAATTGTTGTTCCATATCAAAATCCGAAATGGTAAAACGCCCCGATTCCGAATGATCTTTATTTTCAATAGCAACCGTAAAGGAGTAGTTTCCCGGAAGTAAATGGGTCAGGTCAACTTCAAAAAAACCATTTTTCAATACCATGGGCAAATTGATGGTTTTACCCTCATCATTTTCCTTTACCGAAATGGATATCCGGGCATTGGGGTCAAAAATATAGGTCTCGTCAAAATAAGTGGCCGTTATTATAGCCTCATTGCTCCCCGCATAATTCCTGCTGTAATTAACCTTTAATCTGTTCTTACTCTTGCTACTGCCCAAATAGCGAACGAGTTTCCCCATCCATGCATCAAAATTCGAAAAATCCCCATTATTCCTATAGGATTGTATTCTCCATTTCCAGATATCTTCACCCAATAACAATGCCTTTCTCACAGCATCATCGGCAAAAATGGTGAGTAAGGGTGTATTTATGTCCAGTCCCTTGATTTCCGTACCCAACAGGGGATCGTTTTTCAAATTAAAGGTTATGGGGCCGGCATTGCTGGCAAGGGGAGGAAAATCGATCAGATCAAAATCGGAAATATCAAATTTGGTAAATCCATTATAAAGCGATCCGATAACCTCTTGCTGGGGATAACCATCTTCTATATTAAAATCCGATTGAACACTATTAAGGAACCCGAAATCGGTATTTATACCGGTAATCAAAAAATAGTCGGATCGTGCTTTTTTCAAATAATCAAAAATATTTTTAAAGGAAACTATGGGCTGGTATATGATAAACAAATCGATATCCTCCAATTCTCGCCGACCTGCATTGGGCTTTAGAATTTTTACGACTCGCTGCTCATTGCTTTCTATCGATTTTTTTAAGGCACCCAAATCCGGATGGACCATAGTTGAAATCAGGCCAATTTTGGTTTTTTCATCGATAACTTCAACAACGGTTTTCCTGGCATTATTAAACGTGTTCTTTTCCGTAGGTAATTCCGTTACGGTTACTTCTATATTTTTAAACCCGACCGAATTTGCCTCAATTGTGGTATGGATGTTTTGGAGGTTGTGTGCTTCGGACAGTTTAATGGATCGCGTATATACCGATTTGCCGTTTACGTGTATTGAAACATTTGCCGAAACGGAACCGTTGCCCTGATAGGTTACAAAAGTTTCCAAAGGAAATTTATTTCTTAAAAATGCATATGTATTGGTATTGACAGGGCCTATATTTAAATCTTCATAAACCGTGGTATCGCCCACCGTAATTGGATAAACGGTAAGGTTGTTTCTGGGAACGGTAAAAGAATAATCCCTTCCAATAGTCTGATTCCCGTCCGATAACAATATAACGGCCGTATTTTCTTTGGAATAAATATTTTCCAATATCCGAATGGACTTATCAATGTTGGTCTGCTTTTCCGTAAACGAAAGACTATCCAAAGGAACCAACTCGTCCCCAAATCGGTACGTATCTATATTAAATCTATTTTTAATTTCCCCGTTGGCCGTTAATGTGGATAGTACCTCCTGTACCCGTTCCCCGTTTTCCCCCATGGAAGACGAATTATCCACCAATACGGCTAAATTGGTTTTTTCAATGGTATATATGGTCTTTTTGAATTTTGGATTTACGATCAATAGTAAAACTCCAAAAATTCCTAAAAACCGAAGAAAGGACAGGATAAGATTTTGTCGTGACCTGTTTTGAACTTTAAAATGATATTGTAGAAGAACAATAAAAAGGGCTATTACCGCCGCCAAAATAATGAGTGAAATTGTTTTAATCCCCATCAAAAATAGTCTCCCTTTTTAAGTTATGCGCTCGGAATTATCGCCAAAATCGTTTTTGGAAATATCATTAAAACTGTGGGTCGATATTACCTTTTGATCCAATCTCCGGATAGGATGAATTTAACGTAATATCCGTAATTACGTATGCATGCCTCCATTTACATTAAGGACATGCCCCGTAACGTAGGTAGAAAGGTCGGAAGCCAGATACAAACAGGCATTGGCAATATCTTCCGTTGTGCCACCACGTTTTAACGGAATAGCATCTCTCCAGCCCTGAACTGTTTTTTCATCCAATTTATCCGTCATTTCCGTTTCGATAAATCCGGGCGCAATGGCATTGCACCTAATATTCCGCGATCCCAATTCCAATGCCACGGACTTTGTAAAGCCTATCATTCCTGCTTTTGAGGCCGCATAGTTGGCTTGTCCGGCATTTCCTTTGACCCCTACTACACTGCTCATATTTATAATGGAACCTTTCCGTTGTTTTAACAAAGTTCTTTGAACGGCCTTGGTCATATTGAAAACGGATTTCAAATTGATATCGATAACCGCATCAAAATCGGCCTCGGACATACGCATCAATAAATTGTCCTTGGTAATGCCCGCATTATTTATCAATACGTCGATTACACCGTCAAAATCGTTCAAAACGTTCTTCACCAACAATTCCGCCTCTTCAAAACTTGCCGCATTACTTTTATAGGCCTTTGCTTTTATGCCTTTGTCCTCCAATTCTTTTTCCAAGGCCAAGGCCGGCACTTCACTTGAACTATAGGTGAAAGCAATGTTTGCCCCATGATCCGCAAATATGCGTGCAATACCTGTTCCTATTCCTCGGCTTGCTCCCGTGATAATTACGTTTTTTCCTTCTAATAATTTCATATATCTTTCAATTGGTTGGGGTATCAAATATAAGTCTTGTTTAAGATATTGGTGAAAAAAAATCCCGATGAATCCTTAAATATATTCAGGACAAACGGGATTCAATAGCTATTTAACAGTCTTTAGGCCATTACTTCCCTTACTTTTAAACCTATCTCCGCAGGGGAATCCACCACATTGATCCCACATTCCCTCATAATTCTTTTCTTGGCCTGAGCGGTATCATCGCTACCTCCCACAATAGCTCCGGCATGCCCCATGGTCCTACCCGCCGGTGCGGTCTCACCGGCAATAAAACCTACTATAGGTTTTTTGCTACCACTTTCTTTGTACCATTGGGCGGCATCCGCCTCTAATTGACCTCCGATTTCCCCGATCATTACTACACATTCCGTTTCGGGATCATTGATCAATAGCTCGACTGCTTCTTTTGTGGTCGTGCCAATAATCGGGTCTCCCCCGATACCAATAGCTGTGGTAATACCTAGACCTTGGCGAACTACTTGATCGGCAGCTTCATAGGTCAATGTTCCCGATTTGGACACGATGCCCACATTCCCTTCTTTGAAAACAAAGCCGGGCATAATACCCACTTTTGCCTCTCCGGGCGTGATGACTCCTGGGCAATTGGGACCGACCAACCTACAATCCTTTCCTTTTATATAATCGGAAGCTTTTACCATATCCGCTACGGGAATACCTTCGGTAATCGTAATAATGACTTTTATCCCGGCGTTAGCAGCTTCCATAATGGCATCTGCGGCAAATGCGGGCGGAACAAAAATAATCGTCGTATCCGCACCTGCTTTTTCAACAGCTTCGGCGACCGTATTAAAAACAGGTTTTCCCAAATGTTCCTGACCTCCTTTACCGGGTGTAACACCACCTACGATATTGGTACCATATTCGATCATCTGTTCGGCATGAAAAGTACCTTCACTTCCTGTGAAACCCTGAACTATAATTTTGGAATCCTTATTTACTAAAACGCTCATTTTACTATTCGTTTTTAATTTTATCGCACAAAAATATACGTTTGGGAAGGAATTCTAAAGCATTACGCTTCTTATTTATTCCCGTTTTTTTTCAGAATGGACGGGATTTCCTTTAAGTAGGCCATTTGGCGTATTTTTATCCTGGCCTCTTCCGCCGGACTGCCCAAATAACTCTTGCCGCCTTCCAATGATTTTCCAATACCGGATTGTGCTAAGACAACGGCCTTCTTCCCTATGGTTATACCACTAATAATACCTACCTGGCCCCAAAGGGTAACCTCATCCTCTATGACCACACAACCTGCAATGCCTGTTTGGGAGGCGATCAAACATTTTTTTCCGATTACGGTATCATGGCCTACCTGTACCTGATTGTCCAATTTACTGCCTTCCCCAATGGTGGTATCGCCCGTAACCCCCCTATCAATAGTACACAACGCACCTATATCCACATTATTTCCAAGAACCACCCGGCCACCCGACAACAACTTATCAAAACCCTCCGGTCTGTTCTTATAATAAAAAGCATCCGCTCCCAAAACCGTTCCGGAATGGATCGTTACCCCATCACCCAAAATACAATTGTCATAAATGGAGACGTTGGCATGTATGATACAATTATCTCCTATGACCACATTATTTCCAATAAATACATTGGGCTGTATAATGGTACCTTCACCTATTTTGGCCGAAGGCGATATCGTGGCATCCGAAGGTTTAAATGGCCTAAAATAATCACTGAGGATATTAAAATCCCGAAACGGGTCATCGGAAATCAATAAAGCCTTGCCTTTGGGGCAGTCTACTTTTTTATTGATGAGTATGATGGTCGCCTTGGAATCTAATGCCTTCCCGTAGTATTTAGGATGGTCCACAAAAACGATATCCCCTTCCTTCACAACATGGATTTCATTCATTCCCAATACCGGAAAATTTGGATCGCCCACATAATCGGTCTTAATGATATCCGAAATCTGCCGTAGCGTAAATGTAGTTGGGAATTTCAAGAAAGAAGTTTAGTGATTTAAAAGTGTGTGAATTTATACGTCTTTAATTTTTCCGGACACTGATTTCAAAAATATTACAGATCCGGTCAAACCGGTAAAATTGTTGCTATTCTTTTACACGTTCCATATACGAGCCACTGGCGGTATCTATCTTAACCTTATCACCCTCGTTAATGAACAAAGGTACGTTTATCTCCGCTCCGGTCTCCACTTTCGCAGGTTTGGTGGCATTGGTCGCCGTATTGCCTTTTACACCGGGTTCGGTATAGGTCACTTCTAAAATGACACTGGCGGGCATATCTACCGAAAGTGGTAGGCTGTCCTCTGTATTGAACATAATCTTGACCACTTCGCCTTCTTTTAACAGACCCGGGGCATCCAGGGTGTTTTCCTCTAAGGTAATTTGATTGTAATCATCGGTATTCATAAAATGATAGGTCTCCCCTTCTGCATATAAGTATTGATACGAGCGGGTTTCAACCCTTACATCCTCAATTTTATGGCCCGCAGAAAACGTATTGTCCAATACTTTACCTGTAGAGACACTTTTTAATTTGGTCCTCACGAAAGCGGGGCCTTTGCCGGGTTTAACATGTAAGAACTCGATAATCTTATAAATATCGTTGTTATAACGAATACATAAACCTTTTCTAATGTCTGATGTAGATGCCATTGTTGATCAGTTGTTTTTTTATGATTTTAAAGCGAAATTAAGGATTACGGACGACGTTTGGAACAGCTCCGTTAATTTGTGCTAAAATACCCTTTCATGATCCCTCGTTGTGAATCCCTTATAAACTGAAGGATTTCATCACGTTCCGGGGTGGCCTCCATTTCGGCCTCTATGATCTGTACCGCCTGGGTATTGTTATAATTTTTCTGATACAGAATACGATAGATGTTTTGTATTTCCCTTATTTTTTCGGAAATAAACCCCCTTCTCCTTAAACCTACCGAATTGATACCTACGTAGGAAAGCGGTTCCCTGGCGGCTTTTACAAACGGGGGTACGTCTTTTCGTACCAAAGAACCTCCAGTTACAAAGGCATGTTGGCCTATGGATACAAACTGATGTACGGCGACCAGACCTGCAAGAATAACATTATCACCAATGGTTACGTGCCCTGCCAGTGTAGAGTTATTGGAAAAAATACAATTGTTTCCCACCAGACAATCATGCGCCACATGGCAATATGCCATGATCAGGCAATTCTTACCGATAACCGTTTTCATTCTGTCCGAGGTTCCTTTATGGATTGTAGCACATTCCCGGATCGTAGTATTGTTCCCTATAACCACCGTGGTTTCTTCACCCTCATATTTTAAATCTTGGGGCGGGGCGGAAATAACGGCTCCCGGAAAAATATTGCAATTTTTCCCTATTCTGGCACCTTCCATAATGGTGACATTGGAACCTATCCAAGTGCCATCGCCAATGGTAACGTTATTATGTATAGTAGTAAAGGGCTCTATTACGACATTCTTTGCGATTTTAGCTCCCGGATGAACATAGGCAAGAGGTTGGTTCATACTATTTTTCTGGTTTTGTTTTAACAATTTGAGCCATTAATTCGGCTTCCGATACCAATTTGTCATTTGCATAGGCATATGCCTGCATATGGCAGATTCCTCTTCTGATGGGAGAAATTAAATCGCATTTAAAAATTAAGGTATCCCCGGGAAGGACTTGCCTCTTGAACTTCACGTTATCCATTTTCATGAAGAAGGTCAAATAATTTTCCGGATCGGGAACCGTACTCAGCACCAATATCCCTCCTGTCTGAGCCATAGCTTCTACCTGCAGAACACCTGGCATTACCGGGGCTCCGGGAAAATGACCTACAAAAAAAGGCTCGTTCATGGTTACATTCTTCACCCCGACCACGTGGGAATCCGACAGCTCCAATATTTTATCGACCAATAAAAATGGGGGTCTATGGGGGAGCATGTTCATAATCTGGGTAACATCCATTAAAGGGGCCTGGTGCAAATCATATTTTGGAACATTGTTCCTTTTTTCCAGCTTAACGATCTTAGCGAGTTTTTTTGCAAATTGGGTATTTACAAAATGTCCCGGTTTTGTGGCAATTACTTTTCCCTTTATTCTTACGCGGGCCAAGGCCAAATCCCCGATTACATCCAGTAATTTATGTCGTGCCGCCTCATTGGGCTGGTGTAGGGTTAGATTGTCCAAAATACCGTTTGGCTTAACGGACAGCTTTTCCTTGTTAAAGGCTTTTTCCAGTTTTTTCATGGTGGCCTCGGATATTTCCTTATCCACATAGACTATGGCATTGTTAAGGTCCCCTCCTTTTATAAGTCCGTTTTCCAATAGCATCTCCAATTCATGCAGGAAGCTAAATGTACGTGCGTCCGCAATTTCCATCTTAAAATCGGAAAGATGTTCCAGTGTGGCATTTTGGGTCCCCAATACTTTGGTCCCGAAATCCACCATAGTAGTTACTTGGTACTCTTCGGATGGAATAACGGTAATTTCACTACCTGTATCTTCGTCCTTATAGGAAATAACATCCTTTATCACGTAAACCTCCCTATGGGCTTCCTGTTCCACGATTCCCGCTTTCTCCAAAGCCTCTACGAAAAATTTTGAGGAGCCGTCCATAATGGGTGGTTCGGGTGAATCCAGTTCGATCAGGGCATTGTCTATCTCCAGACCTACCAAAGCCGCCAATACGTGTTCCGAGGTATGTATTTTTACACCACGCTTTTCCAAATTTGTACCCCGCTGTGTGTTCACTACATAATTGGCATCAGCTTCTATGATCGGCCCGCCTTCCAAATCTACTCTTTTGAATGCGTAGCCATGGTTTTCCGGTGCCGGTAAAAATTTAATGGTTACATTTTCCCCGGTATGCAGTCCCACGCCGGTCAGGGAAACCTCTTTGGCAATGGTGCGTTGTTTTTCTGTTGTCTTCATCATCGATCTTTATTTTCCAAGCTATCGATTCTACTGATTATTTTTGGCAAATTCTTAAAATGGACATAGGATTTGTTATAATCGCCATAGTTGAGTGCAGGGGAACCCTGTAATACTTCATTGTCCTTTACATTTCTTCCGATACCGGATTGCGCCTGGATCTTCACATAATCCCCAATGGTTATATGGCCCACGATCCCTACTTGCCCTCCGATCATACAGTGCTTCCCGATTTTTGTGGAACCTGCAATCCCCGTTTGCGCAGCTATTGCGGTATGTTCTCCTATTTCCACGTTATGGGCGATTTGTATTTGATTGTCCAACTTCACCCCTTTCCTAAGTATGGTAGACCCCAAGGTTGCCCGATCTATGGTCGTACCGGCACCTACATCCACATTATCTTCTATGATCACGTTTCCCGTCTGCGGTACTTTACTGAATTCCCCTTTTTCATTTGGCGTAAAACCAAACCCGTCCGCACCGATAATTACACCGCTATGGATCGTACAGTTATTTCCGATACTACTCTCCGAGTATATTTTGGCACCCGAAAAAATGGTTACGTTATTTCCAATGTCCACATTGTCCCCAATATAAACGTTGGGGTAAATTTTTACGTTGTTACCGATCTTTACATCGTTCCCTAAATAGGAAAATGCACCTAAATATAGGCCTTCTCCGTATTTGGCGGAACCGGATTTAAAGACCGGTTCTTCTATTCCCGTTTTATTGTTTTTTACCTGATTGTAATACTCCAATAATTGGGAAAAAGACTTATAGGCATCTTCTACCTTTATCAATGTGGTCGTTAAATCCTGTTCGGGCACAAAATCCTTATTGACGATCGTAATCGAAGCCTTGGTCTTGTATATGAACGACGTGTATTTGGGATTGGCAAGAAAGGTCAAAGAACCCTTTTCCCCCTCCTCTATTTTCGCAAGTTTATGAACGGCTATCTCGGGATTTCCCTGTACTTCACCTTCTAAAATACCTGCAATCTGACCTGCTGTAAATACCATGGGCACAAAAGTAAGAAAAATAGTTAAACAGCTTCTTTTGGGTAACAGATATAATGTTTGGTGACCGTTTTGGAGAGTGCACTTAAATTAAGATGGTCCGTAAGCTTTGCCACATCAACGATCTTTCCGTTCTTTTTAAGGATATTGATATTTTGGGATTCTTGGTTATAGGCCTTGTTCTCTATTTGACCGTTAAAGACAAAGTATGCCGCTTCCTCTTTATCGATATTATAATTGTGCCGCACCATATCTATCTTCTCCGAAATCTTTGTGGCCGAAACGGGGCCTTTTTTAATTTTGATATGCAACAATTTCCTGTCAATGATCATTTCGCACAGTTTGGAAAGGACAAAATCCTTGTGATCTTGCCACGCCTTAATAGCGGACATTACATCTATATCATCCAATTTGGAGAAAATGTCCAATGTGCTTTTATCAAAACCCTCTTTTCGGATATTGTTTTCCAAAAAGTACAGCAAAGACGGACTGGCCATTACATGGATCTTTTGACCGATCAGGAAACGGGCCCTTTTAAGGATGTTTATCAATAATTGCTCCGCCACTACCCCGGTCTTATGCAAATAGACCTGCCAATACATAAAGCGTCTGGCCAATAAGAATTTTTCAACGGAATAGATTCCCTTTTCTTCCACCACCAAATTTCCGTCCACTACATTGAGCATGGTAATAAGCCTTTCGGCATTGGTGTTTCCCTCTGCCACACCCGTGTAAAAACTATCTCTTTTAAGATAATCGAGCCGATCCATATCCAATTGGCTGGAAACAAGTTGATTTAGAAATTTCTTCGGGTGTTTTCCAGAAAAAATAGCCAGGGCAACGGTTAAACTTCCGTTAAAAATTCGGTTGAGTTCTTCCATAAATTTCAAAGAAATGTATTCGTGGTCTATACCGTTGACAATGCTATGTTCCATAGCATGGGAGAACGGCCCATGGCCAATATCATGTAAAAGTATGGCGGCCAACAAACCGTCTTCTTCCTCTTTCTTCAACCCAACCCCCTTAAAGTTAAGCACTTGTATAGTTTTTTGCATTAAAAACATACTCCCCAGGGCATGGTGAAACCTGGTGTGGTGTGCACCCGGATAGACCAGATAGGAGAGCCCCATTTGCGAGATTCTTCTTAACCGCTGAAAATAAGGATGGCCTATAAGATCAAAAATCTGCGTGTTGGGGATTCTAATAAATCCGTAAATTGGATCATTGAATATTTTTAGTTTGTTGGAAGTGGCCAAGGCAAAATGGAATTTTAAGAATAATGATTCAAAGTTATGCAAATGTAACAAGACCTTTTTCAAAAAGTGGCAGGGCTTGCATAGGTCCTATAGCTTATTTTAAATACACCTCAAATAATGTTTCGGCAATATGAATAAAATCAGGATATTATGGGTAGATGATGAGATAGATCTGCTAAAACCGCACATTTTATTTCTGGAGGGAAAAAATTATGAGGTCATTACCTGTCAAAGTGGTCAGGAAGCCCTGGATGAACTGGCCAATATACAGGTTAACATTGTTTTTTTGGATGAAAACATGCCGGGTATCTCGGGATTGGAGACCTTGAACGAAATCAAACTTTTGGATGCGTCGTTGCCTGTGGTCATGATCACGAAAAGTGAAGAGGAGTTTATCATGGAGGAAGCCATTGGTTCCAAAATAGCGGATTACCTGATAAAACCCGTTAACCCCAACCAGATTTTACTATCCCTTAAAAAGAATCTGGACCATTCCAGACTCATTTCTGAAAAGACTACGAGTAATTACCAACAGGAATTTCGAAAGATCGCCATGGATCTTTCCATGGTCAATTCGTATGAAGCCTGGAGCGAGCTCTATAAAAAATTGATCTATTGGGAGCTTCAATTGGAAGAAATCGAGGATAATGGTATGTTCGAAATATTGGAATCGCAAAAAACAGAGGCCAATCAGCAGTTTGGAAAGTTTGTGGACAAGAATTATCCCGCATGGTTTACGGATTATGATGCCCCGGTAATGTCCCATACGCTGTTCAAGGAATGGATCGCACCTGAAATAAAAAACAAAAAAACATTGTTGATCGTGGTGGACAATTTACGTTATGATCAATGGTACGCTTTTGAGGATATTGTCGGTTCTTTTTATCATAAGCGCAAAGAACGATCTTATTATAGCATTTTGCCAACGGCCACCCAATATGCACGTAACGCCATATTTTCCGGCCTGACCCCTTTGGATATGGAAAAAAAATATCCGGACTGGTGGAAAAACGATACGGACGAGGGGGGTAAGAACCTTTTTGAGGATAAATTCCTGGGGGAACAGATACAACGATTGGGGTTGGATATTACGTGGCAATACCATAAAATCAGTAGCCTGAAACAGGGGAAACAGCTTTCGCAAAATTTCAAATCGCAAAAGGACAATGACCTTACCGCAATCGTTTATAATTTTGTGGATATGCTTTCCCATTCCAAAACGGAGATGGAAGTAATCAAGGAATTGGCATCCAATGACAAGGCCTACAGATCTTTAACACAAAGCTGGTTTAAAAACTCTCCTTTATTGGAAATAATCCAACAGGCACAATCTTTGGACATGAAACTCATTATTACCACCGATCATGGTACCATTAATGTAAAATCGCCCTCTAAGGTCATCGGTGATCGCGATACCAGTCTAAACCTACGGTATAAAACAGGAAGGAGCCTTACTTATGAGGATAATGATGTTTTGGCGGCCAAAGATCCCAAAAGCGTTCACCTGCCCAGTATCAATATGAGCAGTTCCTATATTTTTGCCAAGAACGACCTGTTCTTTGCCTACCCCAATAATTATAACCATTATGTGAGCTACTATCGGAACACTTATCAACATGGCGGCGTATCCTTGGAAGAAATGATCATTCCTTTTGTAGTTTTGGAGCCTAGATAGGTTTTCATACAGAACTATATCTAGGTTAGGAATCAGCGGATTTGAAAAAGTCAAGATGAATTCAAAACAATTAATCTTCAATTGAAATATTTGCAAGAATTTTTTTTATCGCTTTAACGTTTCTTAAATTTTTTCCATTATCAAAGATAGTCGTTCTTAAAACCGGCCTGCTTTGAATGGTTATTTGATTTACAAAAAATCCAATTTTTAAGTTCTCTCCACACAAACCTATCCACATTTTTGATTTACCATATATTTCTGAATCTATAATTTTAAAATTCCATTTTTCGGTAACTTTGTTTGACCTCAATACTTGAAGTGCGTTCTCTATGGGAATACTTTTCTTCAACAATTTTGTTTGGCACATCTTAAAATCTTCTTTCGTCAATAACTTGGAATTCTTGATTCTTTTAAGAGATTCAATTTGTATATAAACCGATGATATGGAAGATGTTAGCCAAATGGCAAGTACTATAAACACTTTTTCCTCCAAACTTATTTTCCCGCTACCTGTGTAATTCCAAAATACAATCGTAAATCCTGCCATTATTCCATAAATAAATAAGGATTTGGCATATTGTTTTGCTATTAATCTAATTTCCATAAATCTTTTACTTAATAAAGCTTATGCGCCCTATATAAAAGCGCACAAGCTAAGGGTAAAAATATCATAAAGATCAATTTCTGCCACCACATGCATTATTATGCATGCCACCAAATGTATTTGGATTTGTATTATAACCATATGCATCAGCCCATATATCCACTTTAGATCCGGTTCCCTGAGTAGAATAATTACCATAATAGTCCCCTATTTGATTATCTAAGAAAAAATCGCTCAGTGAACCAACTACAAATGCTCCTATGGCGGCAAGTGGATTGCCTCCCGTACCCGCCGAAAATATTCCAGAACCTGTTGCAGCATATGTGCCGCTTTGAACATTTGTGTTAGAATGGCTTGACCCATTACATCTTCGTGAATCACATCTTGGGCAATTATCAATTCCTCCACTTCCACTAGCACCCCTATTGTTGTATTTTTTAGGCAAGGGAATTGGTGCACCATCTGCCAAACCTCCTTTCGTTTTCAACAGTTCAATCTTGCCAACTGCTTCAAATTCATGTAAACTTAGTTTTTGTGTATTCATAATTAAAAAATTAAAGGTTAATAATCACGAATATAGAAAATAATCTTTATAAATAGAAAATATTCATATATTGCCAAAAAAACTAAATATATTATTTCTTGGAAACCAGGTTTACCGATCCTAGCCCGCATATTAATGAAATTATAGATAAAAAGCCCAATTGGCTTATCCGATATGGCATCGGTGCCCTGTTATTTTTCTTGTTCTTGTTTTTGCTGGCAGCCTGGTTGGTCAAATATCCCGATTTTATTATCGGTAAAGTAAATATCACAACACCAAGACCTCCTGTTGATGTTATTGCTAAAGTAAATGCTCCCGTTCTTCAAAAATTCCTTGTTTCCGAAAATGATACCGTCTATAAAGGCGAACCTATTTTACTTTTGGAAAGTACGACATCTTACCATCAAGTACTGCAATTAAACAAAAGCCTGGCCAATAAGGCTCCCGATAGCCTTATGCATTCCGGTAGTGTTTGGCTGGATAGTCTTGGGAACCTTCAAGCTGTATATAATAGTTATGCGCTAGCCGTCTTAAACATTAAAAACTACAACTTGGAACAACCTTTTGAAAAACGGTTCAATAGCCTAAATGGTATTTTATCGGGAAATACCAAGGGACTTCGCTATTCCAAAAAATACCTTAACAGCAGTGCAAAGGATTTTGATTCCAAACACAGGGAGTTTGAACGTTATCAAACCCTTTTTGATAAAGGGGTGATTTCCACTTCCGAATTCGAGCAAATAAAACAAAACCTGCTGCAAAAGGAAATGAGCTTTGCCAATGACCATAAAAGTCTGAATGCAGAACGTATGTCCATTGCCAATCTGGAGCGTGAGGTAATGGAATTAAAACTTCAAAAAACGGAATACGAACAGCAATTGAAGAGTAACTATCAAAAAGCGTTGAACGAATTGAAAAGTCAATTGAAACTCTGGGAATCCCAATATTTGATTATCGCCCAAATCAATGGTAAACTCTCTTTTTTTAACGAAATCAATGAGGGAGATTTCTTAACTGCGGGAGAACGTATTTTGACGATTCTACCTTTTCAAAAGCAAAAATTACAGGCCGTAGGCATGTTTCCCGTAGAAAATGCCGGAAAAGTAAAAAATGGAAATAAGGTGATTTTAAAACTGGATGCCTACCCCTATCACGAATACGGTACCATAGAAGGTAAGGTCATCCGTATTTCCGAAATACCTGTCGAAAATCTATATAGTATCATTATTGAACTGCCCAAGGGGCTTATGACCAATTATGAAAATAAAATCGTTTTCAAACAAATGCTTACTGCACAGGCGGATATAATTACCAAAGACCAAACGGTTATACAGCGCATCTTTTATCAATTTGAAAATCTGTTCAAGAATTAACAACCAGCTTCTTGCATGCCAAAGTTTAAATTATACAAACAATTTGATAAAATGGACTGTGGTCCTACCTGTTTGCGCATGGTGGCCAAACATTATGGAAAGGAAATTACCTTGGACAGGTTACGTGAACTGAGCTACATAACCCGGGAAGGGGTCTCTTTAATGGGAATTAGTCATGCTGCGGAGACCATAGGCCTTAAATCCTTGGGAACACGGGTAGATATGGAAACACTAATAAAGAAAGTTCCGTTACCTTGTATTTTACCATGGGAAGGAATCCATTTTATAGTACTCTATAAAACGGATGGGAAATATGCTTATATAGCCGACCCCGATAAGGGAAGCTTAAAACTGCTCCATTCCGATCTTAAAAAGTATTGGGGCGATAATGGTTCGGAAGGTATTGCCCTTCTTTTAGAACCTACCCCCAAGTTCTATGACCAGGAAGAAGAGGAAAAAGCCACCTTTGGTCATTTTTTCAAATATTTTTTACCACATAAAAATCTATTGGTCCAGATATGCTTTGCCATTATTTTTTCGAGTTTAGTGAGCCTATTGACCCCTTTTATAACCCAATCAGTAGTCGATATCGGCATTTTGGGCAGAAATATCAATTTTATCTATTTGGTATTGATAGCGCAGTTGATGCTGACCATTGGTTCCACTGTTATTTCATTCATACAATCATGGATTTCCCTGCATTTGAGCATTCGTATCAGTCTTTCGTTTGTCATCGGTTACGTGGCCAAACTTATGACCATGCCCTTTACCTTTTTTGAACTTAAGACCGTAGGTGATATTACAAAACGTATAGGGGATAATTCCAGAATCGAAAGTTTTTTGAACCAGTCATTGTTTTCGGTCATCGTGTCCATATTCAATTTTATTATCTATACTTCTATATTGGCCTACTATAACTATAAGTTATTATTGATCTTTTTATTGGGGAACAGTCTTTATATCGGTTGGATCTTATTGTTTCTACCCAAAAGAAGGGAGTTTGACCATGAAGGCTTTAAAATTGCCGCCGATAGCGAAAATAAAATTTTACAGCTTTTTTATGGTTCACGGGAAATTATCCTCAATAATATTGAAAAGGAAAAAAGATGGGAATGGGAACGTGTACAGTCAAAAAGCTATAAATTAAGTAAAAAAGTTCTACTCTGGGGGCAATTTCAATCATCAGGTGCCACCATTATAAACACTGTGGCCGGCATAGTGATCAGTATCATTGTTGCCACTTCCGTTATAGACGGAAATATGACCTTGGGCATGATGATGTCCGTACAATTCATAATGGGTCAAATACAGGCGCCTTTAGCTTCATTTTTAGGGCTCACACATTCTTATCAGGATGCTAAAATCAGTCTTGAGCGCCTAAGCGAAGTAGTCAATAAAGAACGGGACAAAAGTGCTGTCCATACTGCTATTCCTCAAAAAAGTGGGATAAGGTTACAAAATGTTTCATTTCAATATGAGGGACCACATTCCCCTAAAGTACTGAACAATGTAAATCTGGATATTCCCCATAATAAAACTACGGCCATTGTAGGATCTAGCGGTAGTGGCAAGACTACATTATTAAAGCTACTTCTAAAATTATACACTCCAACTAATGGTGCCTTATTGATCGGCGATATAAATCTAAAGTTTATTTCGGATTACCATTGGCGAGAGCAATGTGGCGTTGTCATGCAGGACAATTATATATTCGGCGATACCATTGCGAACAATATTTCCTTAAAGACCTATGATCGTATAAATATAGAACGACTGCTCCATTCGGTACAAACGGCCAATATTAAAGATTGGATCGAATCATTGCCACTACAATACGAAACAAAAATAGGTAGTGAAGGAACGGGGCTAAGTCAGGGGCAAAAGCAGCGTTTATTGATCGCAAGGGCATTATACAAGAACCCTTCTTTCATCTTTTTTGATGAAGCTACCAACGCCCTGGATGCAGAAAATGAATCGGCCATTATCAAAAATCTTACTTCCGCCACCAAAAATAAGACCGTAGTTGTTATAGCCCATCGCCTAAGTACCGTTAAGTATGCCAATAAAATAATAGTGTTGCACAAGGGAGTAATTGTTGAAGAGGGTACACACCATGCTCTGTTGGCAAAAGAAGGGCATTATTATAAACTTGTTCAAAGCCAACTATCCTAGTTATGTTCAAATCAAAGAAAGAACCCATATCCATCGTATTATTTGAACTGGTTAAAGTAATGAACTGGAAAATTACTTACAGTACTATAGATGATAAATTGTTACAGCACCCTTCCTATCCTTCCATGTTTTCAATTACCAATACCTTATCCGATTTGGGTATTGATAACAAGGCCGTAAAAATTACGGCAGAACAATTAAAACAGTTGGATACTCCTTTTTTGGCACATACAAATTCTGAAGAGATTGTTTTGGTAACCTCCGTAACCGATAGTACCATACATTATTTTCATCCATCAAATGGCTATCGGGAAAATTCCATGATCAATTTTAAAAAATTGTGGAGTCCCCTTGTAGTCTTAGTTGATACAAACGCAAAAATTGAAGAGAAAAATTATAAAAAAAAGAAGCACCGTGAGAGATTGCTTTGGTCAAGGGCCCCAATCTTGATAACTGCATTTGTTCCAGTAATGGCAATACTCGGTTATTGTGCAGGCCCGGGAATTTTATCTTTATTGTTATTGTTAAAAGTATTGGGGCTGGTAGTATCCATACTTCTTGTGACGAAGGAAATTAATAAGGATACGGAGTACCGTTTTTGTAAGACCGGTAAAAAGATAAATTGCAATGATGTACTTAATTCTCCCGCCGCTAAAATATTTGATTGGCTGTCCATGACAGACTTAGGGTTTTTATACTTTATGGGAACATTTTTGGCTTTATCATTTGTTGTTCCATTATCCGGAGAAATAGCGCGTACCATTTTAGTATGTCTGGGCCTACTTAGCTTAATGGGATTGCCTTACACGATATTCTCGTTGGTTTACCAGGCATTTAAAATAAAAAAATGGTGCAGTCTTTGTCTCGCCATTATTTTTGCTCTTTGGGCGGAGGCTATTTTAGGAATGATCGCTTTTGTTCGTAATAATGATACTCTGCCATATAGAGGTGATGGTCTTCTGATCTTTGTCCTATGCCTTTTGACACCTGCGGTAATTTGGTTATTTCTAAAAAGAATATTGATCCGCTCGTCCAATTATAAAGGATTGCTTTATTCTTATCTGCGCATAACAAACAACCTGGAGGTATTTCAGTTCTTACAGCTGAAAGGAACATTTTTTGAAATGGATATACGATCCAATGATATTCTATTGGGAAACCCCAATGCGCCCAATAAACTAGTAGTAGCCATGAATCCCTTTTGCCCAGCCTGCGGAAGGGAATATAAATTTATTCTAAAATTGCTTGATGAACACCCTGATTTTGCCACTGTAATTATTCGTTTTGTCGGCAACCCTTATGTAAAAGACGATGCTAAGTTTTTTGCTTCCTGTTTATTGATCAATCAATTTATTACTAGCAAAAATAATTTTAAGGAAATATTGAAAGAATGGTACGAGACCCGTAATCACAATTCATTTATTAAAAAATATGTTTTGGAAACAAATGAACTGGTCCTGAGTATTTTAGAAAATAATTATATCTGGTCAGAAAAAACAATGATAACCATAACCCCCACTACATTTTTTAATAATGTAAAACTATCTGAACGATATACAATAGAAAGGTTGAATGTCCTTTTAAATATGAATAACGAATGACCTTATCACTTGGGTCACTCTATAATTACTCGTTAATAAAAAGAGAAGAAACAGGATTTTTTTTATTAATGCGCGAAGTTGTACCTTTATACAATAGAGATTTATACTATTGGCCAAGGATTTATTTAATTATGCTAAAGACTATTGACCGTATAATACAATTTGTTAAATATGCCGGCGTAAGTGCCCGGCAATTTGATATTTCCATAGGAGCCGCAAATGGCTATACCCTACGAATGAAAAAGAACAATGCTTCTGTAGGTAGTGATGTCATTGAAAATATCCTTAAGGTCTATCCCGAACTAAATGTAGAATGGCTTATTACCGGTGTGGGCAGTATGTTAAAAAAAGATGGGAAAGAGTTGATTCTGGATTATGATTCGTTGCCAAAGTCAAAACAGTCGGAGATAGAGCAGTTAATTGAAAAAAAAATCAGAGAACGCCAGGAACAGGAATTAAAGCGTTTGCTCAAAGAAGTTACTGCCGAAATAGAAAAAAAACAAAAAGAGATTAGCTGATCAACCCATACTCCCATTGAAATATTAGGTGTTTATTTCCTTATAAATAAACTTTTTGATTGTTGTTTTATTTATATTGAAATTAATTATATTGTTCTAATTCAGCGATTTTCATTTCAACTTCATTTTTATAATTTATTAAGCTTTGTAAATTTGTTTTATTCCCTAAAACCTTAACCTTGCCAAGGTTAAAATTTGAATTTTTGGTTTCTTGGACAATCAACTTCTCAATCTGTGAACATATTTGTTGATATAAGCTCAAAATTCTAATTTTTTTAAATCTTAATTTTGAAATTATCAAAAGAACAATTAATATTATTGATATAAAAGGAATGGAACTGCTTAAAGAAACTTCATCTACAAAATCATTACTCTGAAAAATTTCCCAAATCTGGAAGGAAAAAATTATTATTGGTGAAAAAATTGCGTATCTCCACCATTGTATTGAATTTAAAAACCATAAAATCGTTGGGATTAGTAGACATATCTTTTGTGATAAAAACCAAATAAAATCATCGATATCATAAAAACCAAAAGGTTTTAAAACAATTCCCAAAATGGATGTTTTTAAGAGATTGTCAGGAATTAAAGAATGACCAAAATATAAAAATGGGAATATTAATAATCCAATTACAGTCATAAAATCGAGCCATTTAGGAAATAAAATAGTAGAATTTGCTTTTTTATCTTCATCCAATAATGAATCTATATAATCCTTAAGATGAATTAGATGCCTCAAATCTTTACTCAAAACTTTATTGTTGAATATTTTAGAATCTATAGATTTAAATAAAATACTTCTATTGTTATAGAAATTCAGGGATTTTGGCGGTATGGACATACCTTTCTTTACTTTGTATGCATTTATTGACAAAAGAATTAAAATTGTCAGTACAGCTGAAAATATAGAATATAAATTTTTTAAATCGCTATTTTCAAATAACACCAGTATCAAACTGTTTGTCCAGAAAAATATTGGTATTAAAACAAAATATTTGATTTTTCTTGGAAAATTAAAAAACCAAAAAGAACATAGGACTATACCTAAAAGTTTAATTAAAAAATACCATGCAAAAATTTGATTGTCAATAAAGCCATGATAGTGCTTATAATTTAAAATAAAAAAATAACTGAGGTTTTCATCAAAAAAGAGATATAAATAAAATAGCAAGGGGGAAAGCAGGATTAAAATGGACAAAACAAAATCTTGCCAAAATATTCGTGACAAAAACTCTTTCATATAATTAGGTAATTGATAATTTTGTAATTTAAACAAAATGCCGAAAATAATCTACATACACAAAGAAATAAATCAAATTGCCAAAAAAATCATTGAAAATACAAATACTAAAATTTTGGTCTTTAAAGGACCTATGGGTGCCGGTAAAACTACCCTGATAAAATCCCTGGTAAAAAATTTAGGGGGTGCGGAAGAAGCCAATAGTCCCACTTTTGGTATTGTAAACGAATATGTTTCCCAAAAGGGGGAACTTTTGGCCTATCATTTTGACTTTTACAGATTGAACGATGAAATGGAGGCCCTGGATATGGGCCTGGAAGATTATTTAAATTCCGATGTATGGGTTTTTATGGAATGGCCCGAAAAAATCCCCAATTTACTTCCCGCAAATACAACTTTTCTCCAATTGGAAATTATAGATGCCCAAACACGAAGAATTTCATTTTAAAGCCTTTTCCTGTTAATTTTTAAGCATATCGTTTGTACCGATATTTTATTGTATTTTTTCGATGAAATACCAAGAAATCGATGAAATGTATTTTTTTTACGATAAAGTGCATAATTTTAACGTTTAAATGTGCTTTGTCTGTAGATTATTTCTTACGTTTGTTTTGAGATAAATAATTTTTAACTAAAACCCCTATTGAAAATGAAAAACAAAAGAACATTTTTAGCTTCTATTGCTTTAGGAATTTTTCTTCTTGCAACTGTCGCTCCTGTAATTACTATTGATCAAGATAGTCAGCAATTAGGAGTCGATAAAACCAAGATTAGGATTCCAGGAAGGAGATAGGTAATAAATTAAAATTATCAAAAAAATAAAAGGGCAATCAATAAATTGCCCTTTTTTTCGTTACCATAATGTTATACAGGTAAAATAACATTGATGAGCGATTTGAAAATTGAAAAAAGTAGAAAGGCCAAAAAGAGAATAGTTATCGATTCTTTTATGGTTTTTTTTATTGTTATTTCCCCCTTTATTTTCAAGGCGCATGAATATTTCCCAAGAAATACCGAGGAAGATTTTGAATTCTTGGGATTTATCATGGATAGCAATGGTTTTGTAGATGTGAGTACCTATATATGGTTTTTATTAGGTAAAATCATTCCATTATATCTATTATTCATATGGTTTTTCACATGTAAACATTGGTGGTACCACGCTATTCTGATTCCAATTACAATGTATGCTTTTCAGCTATTCGAAGTAGTTTATTCGGATGATAAGTATGTAGATACTGAAAATATTCTTTGGTTACTGCCTGTATGTATGGTTGTAATTCCTTTAGTCTATTTTATACGGGTAAAGTTATATGACAAGCATGTTCATGGTATAGATATAGAGGCCATGGATGCCGAATTATCGGAACTTAAAGAAAAACTGGAACAAAACACCGTTCCTGAGGATAAGAACAAAGATGCCGATGCCGATTTAAATAAAGAGGATACCATACGAACAGAAACGCTCTCGGAGGAAATCAACAGAAGGCTCTCCACGGGCAATATAGAAAGCAGTTTAAAGCAATTGCAACATCGTTTACAAGATTGGTTGCACTTTAAGTTTTAATTTCCCTTTTTCTTCCCACCGGTCTAAACTTGATCATTTTAGTTAAAAATTGTACATTTGGGAAGACCGTATAATCTGGTCTATACAACCAACTATGGATCAACCGTCTTCTCCCTTTAGCAAGCAACAATTACTCCCCCAGGAAGAGACCCTGGAAGTCCTAAAACAAAAAGGGGAGCTTTTTATTGGTCTGCCCAAAGAAAACCAATATCAGGAAAAACGTATCTGCCTTACTCCAGATGCCGTAAATGCCATAACCGCCAACGGCCATCGCGTACTTATAGAATCCGGTGCAGGTGAAGGTGCCCATTTTTCCGATATGGATTATACCCATGCGGGGGGAGAGATCACTAAAGACACTAAAAAAGTATTTTCATGCCCCTTGCTCTTAAAAGTAGAGCCGCCCACCCTTTCCGAAATTTCCATGATCAATCCACAGACTACGGTTATTTCGGCCTTGCAGATAAAGACAAAGGGTAAGGGTTATTTTGAGGAGTTGGCCAAAAAACGGATTACCGCCATCGCCTTTGAATATATTAGGGACGAGGACGGAAAATACCCTGCTGTACGCTCATTGAGTGAAATAGCGGGAATTTCTTCCGTATTGGTCGCAGCGGAACTTATGGCCGCCAGTAATAAGGGAAATGGGTTGATGTTCGGAAACATTAGTGGTGTACCCCCGGTCGAGGTCGTAATTATAGGTGCAGGTACGGTAGGGGAATTTGCGGCCAGATCGGCCATTGGATTAGGTGCCAATGTTAAAGTGTTCGATAACTCCATTACCAAACTGCGGAATATCCAGACTAACTTAAAACAAACGGTCTATACCTCTACCATACAGCCCAAAAACCTGCTCAAGGCCCTAAAAAGATGTGATGCCGCCATAGGGGCTACCCGGGGCAAGGACCGGTCTCCGGTGGTAGTGACCAGTACCATGGTGGAACATATGAAAAAAGGAGCGGTAATCATTGATGTGAGCATAGATACCGGCGGTTGTTTTGAAACCAGTGAAATTACGGACCACAATAACCCCACCATAGAAAAATACGGGGTCGTCCACTACGGGGTGCCGAACATCCCATCCAGATATCCAAAAACATCATCCATTTCCATCAGTAATATTTTTACACCCTATCTGCTAAAAATCGGTGAGGATGGCGGATTGGAAAATTCGCTCCGTTTTGATAAGGGGCTGAGAAACGGACTCTATATGTACCATGGCGTGCTAACCAATAAGTCCATTGGGGAATGGTTCGATATGCAATACAGCGATATCAATTTTCTTATTTTTTAAAAATCAAGTTATCCGATCGCAACTTTCCCATTAAGTATTAAAGTTCTAATTTTGCACTTTGTGAAAAACCGGTGTACATGGCCTTTTTAAAACGATTGGGTTTTTATTTGTTCGGATTATCCATAGGGATCGTTTTCCTGGCTTTTTTTTTGAAAAAGAAATCGGATGAAACCGGTGTCTCTTTTTGTTATCTACCCAATTGCCGTACCTTAAAGGATATTCGTTCCAAACCATTTTTCTATGCCGAGGATGTTCAAGGATTATTGACCAACAAGACTTTGGACACAGTGGATATCAAACTTTTTTTAACGAAGGGCGATGTTGATTTCAGCAAAAGCGATACGAAATCCAGGCCCTGTAAAACGTATATCATAACGGGAACTTTACAAAACAAAGAGGCAGTGGTACAGGTTAAAAACTGCCCTGAAAAAGCCATTCTGGAAAAAGTAACTTATTCCGTTCAACAATAAACGGTTCCCATGTTTAAACCGTTACATTTTTCGTCGTATCCTTTCTTCCTTCAACAACCCAAGTTCCCTGCTTGTTTGTCCGGCGACCGATGTGTTTTCCTCGGCCCTTCTAATGAGGTAAGGCATAACGTCCCGAACAGGGCCAAAAGGTAAATATTTGGCAACGTTATAACCGTTGGCCGCCAAATTGAAAGAAATATGATCGCTCATCCCGTATAATTGTCCAAACCAAATATTCGCGTTGTTTTTTTCCATTCCTTTTTGATCCATCAATTCCATCAATTTATAGCAACTCTCCTCGTTATGGGTGCCTGAAAACAGGGATATCACGTCCAAATGTTCTATCATATACGCTACGGCCGCATCAAAATTAATATCTGTGGCTGCCTTGGATTTGCAGATAGGTGTTGGATACCCCAACGCTTTCGCTCGCTCATTTTCCTTTTCCATATAAGCACCCCGCACCACCTTTATACCAATTTTAAAACCATTATTCACGGCACGTTCGTGAAGCTTCTTGAGATAGGGCAACCTATCCCAACGATACATCTGTAACGTATTGAACACTATCGCTTTCTTTGTGTTGTATTTTTGCATCATATCCTCTACCAAATTGTCCGCGGCATCCTGCATCCAACTCTCTTCGCCATCGATCAATAAGGAAACGTCCAAATCATGTGCTTTTTTGCATACCCTATCAAAACGGGCCACTACCCTTTGCCACTCCACCTGCTCCTTTTCTGAAAGTTTTTTTCCTTCGCCTATTTTCTGGTAAAGGGCTAATCGCCCAAAACCTGTGGGTTTAAACACGGCAAACGGTATCGCATCTTTTTCCTTTACAAAATCCAGGATTTTTAAAATAATATCGGTGGCATTGTCAAAAGGATCTTCTTCATCTTTTCCCTCGACCGAATAATCCAATACGGAACACACTCCTTTTTCCCACATACGATCTACTACCGGCAAACAATCTCTTTCATTTACCCCTCCACAAAAATGATCAAAGACCGTAGCCCTTATCAATCCTTCTACCGGCAATCGGGCCTTTATGGCAAAATTGGTCATTAACGTACCCATTTTTACCAGAGGTTCATTAGCGATCATCTTAAACAAAAAATAGGCCCGCTCCAATTCGGAATCCGTTTTTAATGAAAAAGCTGTTGCGGTATTCTCAAAAATCCTGTTCATTTATAACGTTTTTTTTAGTGGTCAAATATAAACACAGTAATTCTATTCCTTTGATTAAAATTTACCTTTATTTTGTGCTTTAATTTTTTGTTATAAAACGATCAATCAGACACTATGGAGTCCATAATTTCAGATTCATATGCGGTTCATTTTAACGAAAGTGCCTTTGATGCATTGAACACCACATTGGCAGAGAACAAGTATTCCATCATCTATATATTGGTAGATGAAAATACCCACGAATATTGCCTGGCTCCTTTTATGGGAGAAATATCCGGGGATTATGTTTTTGAGATTATAGAAATAGCATCGGGTGAAATCAACAAAACCATAGATACCTGCGTTGGGGTATGGGAAGCCTTGTCCGACCTTGGTGCGGACAGAAAGAGCCTACTGATCAATTTGGGCGGTGGTGTCCTTACGGATTTAGGAGGGTTTGTAGCCTCTACCTTTAAAAGGGGAATAGATTTTATAAATGTCCCCACTACCCTACTTTCTATGGTAGATGCTTCGGTCGGTGGTAAAACCGGGGTTGATCTGGGTTTATTGAAAAACCAGATAGGCGTAATCAACCAGCCTGTTATGGTATTGATCATTCCCCCATTTTTGGATACTTTGGAGGAAAGGCAAATAACCAGTGGCTTTGCCGAAATGTTGAAACATGGACTTATCCGAAATCAAGGGTATTGGAAACAGTTGAAAGAAGTGTCGGGCCTTTCCGATATGAAAGCGCATATCTTTAAATCGGTACAAATAAAAAATGAGGTGGTACTCAAGGATCCCACGGAACAAAATCTTCGAAAAGTATTGAATTATGGCCATACCTTGGGCCACGCCATCGAATCTTATTTTTTGGAACACAAGGACCAGGAATTACTGTTACATGGTGAAGCCATTGCCATTGGCATGATTCTGGAAGGTTTTCTGTCCTATAAAACTTGTAATCTTCCCCTAAAGGAACTGGAGGATATTAAAACTACCTTTTTAAACTATTTTGATAAGGTTATATTTTCCGATGATGATATTGACCATATTCTGGAGCTGTTGAAATACGATAAAAAGAATTCCCATGGTAGGATTAATTTTGTATTGCTTACGACCATTGGAAAAACGGCAATCGATGTTCAAATTCCCCAAGAACTTTTTAAGGAGGCTTTTGCATACTACATGGAATAAAAACTTCATATACTAAATCATCGATTTCACAACTCTTTTAGTTTGTACATCTATAAAAAGGCTAGTTTAGGTAACGGAAATATGACCAACCTTATCCGCTATGACAAGACGTTTGATAGATTACAAAAAATTGGACCATCAATTGGCCGCATTATTGATAGATACCTACCCCTATGGCTATGGCGATGATGATATTATCGTTTTTAAAAACCAGCACGGTGAACTTGTCGAAGCTGTTGAATTAAGAACGGCGGATACGCTATACCTGGTCAAAATAAGCAAGAACCTATCTAATTTCATTGCCAATTTCGAGGAGACCATAGAACGGGAAATGGAATCCAAACCCACTTCATCCAATAAGGAAGTGGAAAAATCCATTCAACAGGAAATGGAAATAAATTTTGATTCGGAATCTGAAGATTTCCTGAATATAGATTGAGTTAACGATAACGGTCTTCCAAAATATCGGCATGATGTTTTTGGTGACCACTAATAACAAAACCCAGGGCCGCTACGCTCCAGGGCATTCCGCTCGCCGTTCCAACACGTTTCAATTTTATAGCATCCATTGTTTCAAAAAGCCGTAAAGTGGCATTCCGAACGGATAGGTATTCTTTAAGAATACTTTCTTTGTTTCTCTTTTCACTTTCACATTCCGCTGCAAAATCGTTTTGATCAAATCCGGACAATGCGGTCCTGTCATTTCTTGAAAACCGGAAAGCCCTGTACTGAAATACACGTTCCGCATCAATAATATGTAACAATACTTCCGCAATTGTCCATTTTCCCTCTTGATATCGATATTGAAGCTTTTCATCCGGCAGTTTATCCATAAACTTCTTAAACCATTTCCTTCCATCCTGAAGGGAATCCATCAATTCCACATCGTCCAAAACGTTCAGGTACGTTCTGTAAAAGTGTTTAAATTCGGCCGCTTTTAAATCAGATATTCTCATAAGTGCTATTGAAGTAATTTAAACTTTTTCCATTTGCTAAAGAATTGCTGTTTTTCTTCTTTTTTTTCTTCCGTAGCAATGCTATGCAACTCAAAAAAACCATCAAACAGACAAAATATAGTTAATTCTCGCTTAAATGCAGAAAGTATAAAGCACTTCATTGTTTTTTGGATAAAACGCCTATGAACCCAATTAAACCTGTTTGAAACAAAAAAGCCCAATCAAATATAATTGGGCTTACCGGGTTTTTAAAAATTCATTACATCTCGTTAAAGATCGTATGCATCAATCGTTTCTTGTCGTTAAAACTTTCCTCCAAGGAAATCATGGTCTCTGTACGGCTGATGCCCTCTATATCGTCAATTTTGAAAATAATATTTTTAGCATGCGTAGTATCTTTTGCCCTGATCTTACAGAAAATATTGAATTTCCCTGTAGTAATATGGGCTATGGTTACATTAGGGATTTGGTTCAAACGCTCCAGTACAAACTTTGTCTGGTGTGTTCTCTCTAAAAATATACCTACATAGGCTATGAAGGCATACCCCAATTTTACATAGTCCAACGTTAATGAAGAACCTCTTATAATTCCGGCTTCTTCCATTTTTTTAACCCGTACATGTACCGTACCCGCTGAAATCAGTAATTTTTTTGCTATATCGGTAAATGGAGTTCTGGTATTGTCAATTAACATATCCAGAATCTGATGATCTATTTCGTCTAGTTTTACTTTTCCCATGATTAGTGATTTTGTGGCAAAAATAAAAAATTATGAAATTAAATTTAAAGAATGTCATTATTTTTTAATGAAAATGTAAACATTATCATATTTCAGCGTATATAAACAAATAGTATCTATTGTAATAATTTTAAAATACCCTTGTCGGACAACCATTCCAAATCGTCTTTTTTGGAGCAATCCTTAACTACATGACCGTAATAAGTCTCATAATCTGCGACTTTCTTTTCTATTTTTGGTTCAAAATTGATCTCACCTTCTTTTAAAACCTCTTGATATAAAACCCCGATACGTTCTGAACTTAGCGAAGGACTGTAAAGTGAGGCATTCTGAATAAGAACGTCAAAGAATTGCTTGGCATTTTCCGGTATGCTTTGATAATCTTCCAATGCATAGTTTACTATCGTATTTTTTGTTATGGCATCTACAGCTGTAAATAAGGCATGGAATATATATTCCCTGGTTTTTTCCCTATCATAATCATTTTCAAAATGCCCTGCTTCAAAAAGTATCGTGGGGGTTTTCAGCATTTGGAAGGCATCGCCAACGCAATTGGGGTTAAAGGCATCATCATAACGACCTACCTGACCGGGAATCAGCTTTTGCAAGGTTTGGTTCATGGCTACGATCAACAGCATACTTTCTTTACGTGAGAGAGATATATTCCTTTGGGCATCAAACGCGGGGGCCAAAAATGAGACCGTAGCCGGTTTTTCAGTTTCGCCTACATTAAATATTGTGCGCTGATCATGCAGGTTAAAACAATAATGGGGCCGAAATTGATCATAAACATTTCTCAAAATCTTACTTTCCGGTTGGGAAAGGTCCTGGGCATCCCTGTTTAGATCGATACTATTGGCATTTACCCGGGTATATGCTTTTGCTCCATCGGGATTTAAGATCGGAATAATCTTAAAACTACACATTTGTAGTAAATGTCCAAAATCGTCCTTCCTCAATTTCAATAGATTGATAAAATCCAGGACAGCCTTTGTCGTAGTAGATTCATTGCCGTGCATCTGGGACCACATCAGAATTTTTTTTGGGCCTGTTCCAAAACTTATACTATGAATGGGTTCCCCGTTCACGGAACTTCCAATTTTCGCTACATTAAAGGGAAAGCTCAAATTGTTCAAAAATCCGGATAGATGCTCATGGGTAATATGCCTTCCCTGAATTTCGGAAACTTTTATTTCTAAATACATTTTTTGTGACACCATCATGTAGTATATCTAAAAACGCAAAGCTACTACAGATATAAATTACAATTGTAAACTATTATTTAAAAATCCAATCGCATGTTCCAATGCATATGTTTACAATATTAAATTATTGAACATTATCGAATATAGATTATTTATAATCAGTAATTTATATTATTTTATTTATATTAAAAATTTAATTATAATATATTTAATTTTTAAAATTATACATATTGTTCGCACAAAGTGACCTTCTTATTATTTAACTTTGTAATCGCTTATGGATACGGAAGCCATCATCAAAAGAATTGAAAGGATTCTTGCACATTACGAACTGTCCGCCGCTAATTTTGCAGATAAGATCGGAGTGCAACGATCGGGTATTTCGCATTTACTAAAACGACGTAACAAACCCAGCTTGGAATTTGTCTTAAAAACTATTGATGGCTTTCCGGAAATAGACCTCTATTGGTTATTGTATGGCAAAGGAGAATTCCCATCCGTAGCGAATCATATCAAAAAATCGAATACACTGCCCAACCTTTCCGGTGATGTTAAAGGGAATCTGAACGAAAGCACATCAAAAGACACTATAGAACGTATCGTTATTTTTTACAGGGACGGTAGTTTCAAATCTTTCCGGGATCATTAGCAATTTTATTATAGGGTCAAAATACTAAAGTAGCCCCCTCTCTCTTTATGATGAATAGATGGTTGCCGACCATAGATTCCACTTAAAATTTTAAACGTGATTTACGAATTTTGCAAAATCAGGTTTCACCTTTAAAGAAAACAAGGTAAAAGAATCGTGATCATTGCTATTTTGTTTATTTTGCAAAGATGTTAAAAAAAGTAGTCGGCAGTTTTTGCATCCTGTGGATCCTAACTTCCTGTTATCGACCAGAAAGGGATTGTAAATCGTACAGAACGGGAACTTTTAAGTTTGAATATACGATCGGGGATACTTTGAAAATCGGAAAATTCGTTCGGGATGAAAAATACAGTATCGATCATTACGACAATAAAGTGGATAGTGCCACCATACGATGGTTCAATGATTGTGAATTTGTATTGCAAGATGTAAACAGTAAGGTCGCCATCCAGTATAAAATCATTAGTACAACGGATAGTTCCTATGTCTTTGAATATAAAAGTGCCGTTAAGGATCCAAATAGAAAATTAAGAGTGGAAAAGGGAACCGCCTACAAAACCAATTGACCATGTTTGAAATCTTTACAAGTCCAGATGCCTGGATCGCGTTATTGACACTTACCTTTTTAGAAATTGTATTGGGGATCGATAATATCATCTTTATCTCCATAGCAGCAGGAAAACTGGAAAAAGGCCAACGAAAGAAAGCCACCAGTATTGGTCTGGTATTAGCCATGGCCATGCGTATCCTGCTCCTTTTTGGAATATCGTTACTTACTTCAATGAAAAAACCGTTTTGGACACTGGACCTAAATTGGATAACGGGCGGAATAAGTGGCCAGGCCCTTATATTATTTGGCGGCGGGCTTTTCCTGCTTTACAAGAGTACCAAGGAAATCCATGAAAAAGTAGAGGATAAGGGCCATGATGAACGCGAAGTGAAAAAAGCCCGTTCCAGTTCGTTGACCAATGCCATCGTTCAAATTACCGTAATCAATATTGTATTCTCTTTTGACTCTATTTTAACGGCTATCGGGATGACCAATGGTATTTCGCCCAACCCGAACGATGCCCTGATCCTTATGGTCGTGGCCGTGGTTATTTCCGTGGTTATCATGATGCTTTTCGCCAATCCCGTTGGCAACTTTGTAAACAAGCACCCATCCGTACAAATTTTAGGATTGTCTTTTTTGATCCTGATCGGTTTTATGCTTATTGCGGAAGCGGCCCATTTAAGCCATTTGGTTGTATTTAACAATGAAATAGGAACCATTCCTAAAGGATACCTTTATTTTGCCATAGCTTTTTCGCTTATGGTAGAGTTCTTTGACCTAAGGATGAAGAAGAATAAATCCGGCAATCAACAGGAATAAATCATTATGGATTTTAAATCCGTAGTTTTAAACAAAAGAATAGAATTCTTTTTAGAGTTCGCCTGTCATTCCGGATGAGGCACGAAGAGGAATCCCAACACATTGAGGTTTCTCTTCGCTCATACTTTCAAGCTATCGAATGACACATCGTGTTTTTCAACACATTACGTTAAAAACGATTATTATAAATTGAGTCCAGATTACATACTCTCAAGTTCCATGGTTTATCCACATTGACCTTAGGAAGGAGAAGACGGTTTATTATTTATTATTAACCTTTAAAGTTTTTTAGTTCCTAATTAGGTCTTTCAAATACCACCTGAGGGTTTAATTCTTTCTGTTTTTCAAATAGGCGTTGTTGTTGTTTTACGGTCATGGTACTGCCGTCATGACTCCAGCCGGGAGGCCCAAAGATATACATGAGTTTATGATATAGCTTAGGTGACTTCTTTACATCTTTCCAGATATCACGGTACTCATGTGTTAAAATCTCTATAGGATTATGGGATTTTGGCGGGTGGATTACTCCGTATTTTACATCTATATCATCATCCAGTTCTTTCCAGGTGCCGAATATTTTATCAAAAATATTTAAAAACCCTCCGTGGTTCTTATCCAAATATTCCACGTTTTGGGCATGGTGTACCTGGTGCATGGTGTGGGTATTGAAAACTTTCTCTATAATTCCCATTTTCGGGACGTATACCGAGTGTAACTGAAACTGCCATAACGCCTCTATTCCCAAACATACCATGACCACTTCGGGTGGAAATCCTACCGCCGGCATCCACATATAAAAAAGGGGCTTGTATAGAATCGTGAACCAACCATTACGCACCGCCGTACCCAAATTATAGTTATCGGAGGAATGATGCACGATATGTGCGGCCCATAACACCCGGACTTCATGGTTTGCCCTATGAAACCAGTAATAGGTGAAATCGTCCGCAAGCTGGCAAAGTAAGAATACCCACCAGGCATAACCAAATGACCGGTATCCTAAAAGATGCGTACGAACCCCATCTACTTCCGGGTTAAAAAACTCAAAAGTGAACTTGAACAGAACAATGGCAAAAATCACCTTGAAAAGTGGGCCGATTATAGCTGAACCAACACCCATAAAACCACTGGCGAATAGGTCTTTCCATTCATACAGATCATTGTCCCCATGTGTTTTACTATAGGTCAATTCCAATAAAATAAAGATAATAAAACAGGGTACTCCGTAAACCAGGGGGTTGGTAAAATCCATTCAATTCAATTTTGGCTAATATAGTTATAAAAGTTCCTTATTATCTAACTTGCCCGATCTTTAATCTTATAAATTATTTCATTTGTGGGTTTATCCTGAACAAGCTTATGATTTTTCTTATTTTGAGACTATTTGATCTGTTATTCGGTTTGAAAATTATGGACGGTTTAAAATAAAGTCGTTTGCGTCTCGGAATCATTATCGGTATCTAGCTTGTCATTGGTAGACGTGCTTGAGATGATGCCCTTGGTATTGGATGTTACATTTTCTTCGTCCACTACTTCTATTTCCGTAGTTTCTTTCTGCTCCGGCTCCTCATAGGGCAAAGGGTCTAAAGAATTGATATTCTTTACTTTATCGGTCGTTAACTGATTCCCTTGGGCCTTTATGCCCTTGATCGCGATAAAATCTTCGATCTTTACATTAAGATTGTCTTTGGGTTCTTTGCCCCTTGGTTTCGGAAATTCTACCTCGATTACCGGTCGCCAATCCGTAGAAACCAATTCCAGATAAGACTTTGGGTGTTCCGTAATAAAAAATTCTTCTCTGTTGCCATTTTCCACCAAAAAGCGTTTTACATAAAAACGTTCCTTCTCCCCTTCCCAATATATTGCCGATATGGGCTTTAAAGGCTTCCATTTTTCCAAAACGACCATGTCGTCATCAAAACGTGAGGTCAGTACCGGGGCGACGGTTTTCACCACTCCTTTTTGGGTTACGATGAGCAACAGGTCGTCTCCCCTAAATTCACCGAGCAATTCTCCCCTGCCATCAACGTTCAATCGTCTTACCACATCATCGAACCATATTTTTCTGGGCTTTAGGGTAGAGACCCCTTTCTCTTTTAAATCAATGCGCTTGACCGTGTATTTAGTTACAATATTACCTTTTGAGGCCCTGCCCTTTATAAGCACGTCCGCAAAATCCATATCCCATTTTAATTTTTTTATGCTCCCCGCCTGACGCAAATTGACCGTTATCACCTCCGCTTCCCCATTAGGATTTGCCGAAAAATACAATACCTTGGAACCGGTGTTGCCCGCCGTAAGATCATACGGCTTGTCCCGGGTAATGCTCGTAACGTTAAACCGTTTAATATAGGTAGGACCACGGCTACCGTCCTTATAAATCATGTTGTACGTGGTGCGTTTGTCCTTTTTCTTGAAAACGGCGACATGCAGTATTCCCTTACTGATAAAGGTTTTGGCATCTACTTTGGTCACCATCATTTTACCATCATTGGTAAAAACAATAATATCATCTATATCACTACAATCCGTAACATATTCATCCCGCCTTAACGAAGTACCTATAAAACCCTCCTCCCTGTTCACATAGAGCTTGGTATTTCTGATGACCACTTTAGTCGCCTCGATATCATCAAAAATGCGAATCTCGGATTTGCGCTCCCTACCCTTTCCGTAAGTGGTTTTCAGGTTTTTGAAATAATCGATCGCAAATTCGATAAGGTGCTCCAGATGATACTTCACCTGAGCTATTTTTTCCTCGAGGGATTCTAAATGTTGTTGTGCTTTGTCCAAATCGAATTTGGAAATACGTTTGATGCGGATTTCCGTTAATCTTACGATATCCGCTTCGGTCACCGCCCTGCGCAAATGCTGGATATGTGGCTTCAGTCCTTTGTCTATGGCTTTGATCACACCCTCCCAAGTTTCTTCTTCCTCAATATCCCTATAGATCCTGTTTTCTATAAAAATACGTTCCAAAGAAGCAAAATGCCATTGTTCCTCTAATTCTGAAAGTTGGATTTCCAGTTCGCGTTTTAAGAGCTCCACCGTGGCTTCCGTGGAACGACGCAACATTTCCGAAACCCCTATGAACAATGGTTTGTTATCTTCAATAATACAGCCCAAAGGTGAAATGGAGGATTCACAGGAAGTAAAGGCGTATAAAGCATCAATAGTCTTGTCCGGTGAAATACCCGAAGGCAAATGCACTATTATTTCAACCTCGGCTGCCGTATTATCCTCAATTTTCTTAATCTTAATTTTGCCTTTATCATTGGCTTTTAAGATAGAATCTATTAAAGAAGAGGTGTTGGTTCCGTATGGTATCTCATTGATTATCAATTTATTCTTGTCCTTATTGGCTATTTTTGCCCTCACACGGATCTTACCTCCCCTTAGGCCATCGTTATAATTGGTGACATCGATTATGCCCGCCGTGGGAAAATCCGGAAAAAGTTTAAACTTTTGCCCTTTTAGATGTTTGATGGAGGCATCTATAAGTTCCCCGAAATTATGGGGCAAAATCTTGGTAGATAGTCCTACCGCGATACCTTCTGCGCCCTGGGCCAATAACAACGGAAACTTTACCGGCAGATTTACGGGTTCTTTTTTCCTACCGTCATAGGACATTTGCCATTCGGTAATTTTTGGACTAAAAACTACTTCCAGTCCAAATTTGGAGAGTCTGGCCTCAATATATCGTGAAGCCGCGGCCCTATCCCCAGTGAGTATATTCCCCCAGTTGCCCTGCGTGTCGATCAACAGGTCTTTTTGACCTATCTGTACCATGGCATCGGCAATACTGGCATCGCCGTGGGGGTGGTATTGCATGGTATGCCCTACTACGTTCGCTACTTTATTATAACGCCCATCGTCCAATTCCTTTAGCGCGTGCATAATCCTGCGCTGTACGGGCTTAAATCCGTCTTCAATAGCAGGTACCGCCCGCTCCAGGATCACATAGGAAGCATAATCTAAAAACCAATCCTTGTACATGCCCGTAACACGGGTCAAAGCATCCGAGGAATCCTCATTGATAGGTTCACCAGCAGATAGATTTTCGTTCCGTTCCTCATTCAAATCCTCATTTTCTTCCATTCAGAAACAATCGTATTTACTTGGTTTATAATTAGTTTTCGTGAATTAAATCTATTTCCACTTTAAGGTTTTCAATAATGAACTCTTGGCGGTCCGGAGTGTTTTTACCCATGTAAAAGCTCAGTAATTCCTCAATGGACATGGCCTTGTCCAACATTACCGGTTCCAGTCGGATGTCATCCCCTATAAAATGTTTGAACTCATCCGGAGAAATCTCGCCCAAGCCCTTAAATCGGGTTATTTCGGGTTTCCCGGAAAGTTTGTTTATGGCATATTGCCGCTCTTCATCACTATAACAATAGATGGTTTCCTTTTTATTCCTTACCCTGAACAAAGGGGTCTGTAAAATATACAGGTGGTTCTCCTTGATCAATTCAGGGAAAAATTGAAGGAAAAATGTAATCAATAACAGGCGTATGTGCATACCGTCAACATCGGCATCCGTCGCGATTACAATATTATTATAGCGCAAATCCTCCATGGACTCCTCAATGTTCAAAGCGGCTTGCAGCAAATTGAACTCTTCATTCTCATAAACGATCTTTTTGGACATCCCATAGGAATTTAATGGTTTGCCCCGTAAACTGAATACGGCCTGGGTGTTCACATCCCTTGATTTGGTGATGGATCCGGAAGCCGAATCGCCCTCTGTTATAAATAGGGTGCTCTCCAATCTGCGGTCATTCTTCATATCGCCCAAATGCACCCTGCAATCGCGTAGTTTCTTGTTATGTAGATTTGCCTTTTTGGCACGGTCTTTTGCAAGCTTACGTATTCCGGAAAGTTCCTTGCGCTCTTTTTCCGCCATGATGATCTTGCGCTGCAGCTTATCTGCTGTCTCCTGGTTCTTGTGTAAATAATTATCCAGGTACTTGCCCACAAAATCATTGATATAAGTACGAACGGTGGGGAATTCCCCTCCCATTTCGGTCGAACCTAGCTTTGTTTTGGTCTGACTTTCAAAAACGGGCTCCATTACCTTTATGGAAATGGCGGAGATAATGGATTTCCGGATATCGGAAGCATCGTAATTCTTATTATAAAAATCACGGACCGTTTTTACAATAGCCTCGCGAAATGCCGCTTGGTGCGTACCTCCTTGCGTAGTATGCTGCCCGTTGACAAAAGAATGGTATTCTTCACTATACTGTGTTTTACTGTGCGTAATGGCCACTTCTATGTCATCGCCCTTTAAATGAATAACGGGATAGAGCATATCCTCTACGTTATTATTGTCCTCTAAAAGGTCTTTTAATCCATTTTCCGAATGAAATTTTTCCCCGTTAAAAACAATGGTCAGGCCGGGGTTCAGGTACACATAATTTTTGAGCATACGCTCAACATACTCGTTACGGTATTTATAATTTTTAAAAATAGTCTCATCCGGTGTAAAGGAAACTTTGGTGCCTTTTCGTTTTGTCGTTTCTTCGGGCCCCTCCTCCATTTTGAGATTACCATGACTAAATTGGGCGGTCTTTATTTTATTGTCCCTGGAGGATTGTACCTCGAAAAAACTGGAGAGTGCATTTACGGCTTTTGTACCTACACCATTGAGGCCGACCGATTTTTTAAATGCCCTGCTGTCATACTTCCCTCCCGTATTCATTTTGGAAACAACGTCCACTACTTTTCCCAGGGGAATGCCACGGCCATAATCCCGTACTTTCACCATTTTGTCCTTGATACTGATTTCAATGGTCTTGCCCGCACCCATAACAAATTCATCGATACAATTGTCTATGACTTCTTTGAGGAGGATATAGATACCATCATCGGCAGAGGAACCATCGCCCAACTTACCAATATACATACCCGGACGTAATCGGATATGCTCCTTCCAATCTAACGAGCGGATATTATCTTCAGTGTACTGATTATTGGCGGACATTTAACTAAAATTTATGAAAGTGTTGCTAAAGATAGCAAGCCCCATATAAAGATAAAAACCCTCTATGGTAAATTAATTAACAATATGATGGATAGGATTGTTGATAGCAAAAGCATTCCGGTTCCCGTAGAGATGTATCCCCTTCCTTCTAAAAATCAAAAAACGAAATCGTTGTTTGTCCCGCTCTCGGAAATCACCTTCGCAATTACGACCTCTTCCCAAAAGAAGATATGATGGAAAGCCAGGGGGGATTTTTGGTTAAAATTCATGTCAATAAAGTACATGATACCACAATCCACAGTATCAAAACGCATTATTAAGACGCTTCTATTACGCCTGGAACGCTCTATACATTAAACCTAAAATGCATGACATCACCGTCTTTCACGATATACTCTTTGCCTTCCACCCGCATCTTACCTGCCTCTTTCACTTTACTTTCACTACCGTATTGTACGTAGTCATTATAAGCAATAACTTCTGCACGGATAAAGCCTTTTTCAAAATCGGTATGGATAACCCCCGCTGCCTGCGGTGCGGTGGCCCCGATCGGAATGGTCCACGCCCGGACCTCTTTGACCCCGGCCGTAAAATAGGTTTCCAGATTGAGCAGTTTATAGGCTCCGCGAATGAGTTTGGCAGATCCCGGTTCGGAAAGCCCCAGGTCTTCTAGGAACATTTGGCGTTCTTCATAGGTCTCCAACTCCGTAATGTCAGCTTCGGTCCCTACCGCCAAAACGATTACCTCGGCATTTTCATCGGCAACGGCGGCCCTCACTTTCTCCACGTAGGTGTTTCCGTCTATCGCAGCACCTTCGTCCACATTACAGACATACATAACGGGTTTGTCCGTAATGAACTGTAACGGCATTACATATTCGTTATGTGCCTCTTCGGCAATTTCAATGGCCCGGACAGAAATTCCCGATTCCAGCCCTTCCTTCAATTTTAAAAGAACGACTTCTTCTTTTTGGGCTTCTTTGTTCCCAGTTTTTGCAGCCCTTTTAACCTTGTCCAACTTCTTTTCTACCGTCTCCAAATCCTTGAGCTGTAACTCCATATCAATGGTTTCCTTATCCCGTATGGGATCTACACTCCCATCTACATGTACAATATTGTCATTATCAAAACAACGGAGTACGTGAAGAATGGCATCGGTCTCCCTAATATTGCCCAAAAACTGGTTTCCCAATCCTTCGCCCTTACTCGCTCCCTTTACCAAACCTGCAATATCCACAATCTCAACGGTTGCGGGCAAAACACGTTCCGGACCAACCAAAGATTCCAGTTTTTCCAATCTGGAATCCGGTACGTTCACTACACCGATATTGGGTTCTATGGTACAAAAGGGAAAATTGGCACTTTGCGCCTTGGCATTGGACAAACAATTAAAAAGAGTGGATTTTCCTACGTTGGGCAATCCTACGATACCTGCTTTCATTATTTTCGGAAGTTAGATGCTGAACTTTTAAAATTCGGGTGCAAAGATAGTTTTTTACGTGTGTTTTAAGGCGAAAACAAATAAACAAAAAACCCAAGCAAAACCTGGGTATAACAATTCTTTTGATCCTATCTTTTAAACGCCGGAATATATTAACGTTAATCTTCTGGATGCATAAATTTTTGTTTGCCTAAAAGAACCTCTTCGGATTCTACCCGGTCTTCATCGGGAATACAGCAATCTACCGGGCAAACGGCAGCACATTGGGGCTCCTCGTGAAAGCCCATACATTCGGTACATTTATCCGGGGCAATATAATATATTTCGTCACTTACAGGTTCCTGGACCTCATCCGCATTTACCGCTTTTCCATCGGGCAGGACAACATCACCTTTTAAGGAAGTACCATCGCCATAACGCCATTCATCGGCACCTTCATAAATAGCGGTATTTGGACATTCTGGCTCACATGCCCCACAATTGATACATTCATCGGTTATAATAATTGCCATAATTTTCTTTTTTGATACCGAACTTGTTTCAGCCCACTAGCATTTTTACTTTTGCACAAAGGTAATCTCTAATACTTCCTTTTACAAATATAATGACACAACAGGATCGTAAGGTTAAGGCTTTTGTTAAACTCGGAGAATTCTTGGCACAATTTTGTGAATTTATCAATACTTCCCCCCCTTCCGAAGCTATTCACTCAAAATGGCATAAAAGATTTGATGACGGATTGCGGCTGGCCCATCTGCATAATGGTTGGTTCACGACCGAAAATATACTCTACGCCTTCTCGCAATGGGCGGACTTATTAAACGAAAAGAATCTTATAAATTGGTTGTCTGGCTACGATTTGGATAAAAACATAAAAAAAACGGTCGCCTTGATCATGGCCGGGAATATTCCCCTTGTTGGTTTTCATGATTTATTGGTGGTTTTGATCACAGGAAACAAGGCCTTGGTAAAAATGTCCAGCAATGATCGTATATTAATGCCTCTCTTGGCCAACTATTTGGAAAAAACAGAACCTTTATTAAAGGGTTCGGTAGAATTTACCGAAGGAAAACTCACAAATTTTGATGCCGTAATCGCCACGGGAAGCAACAATACCGCACGTTATTTTGAGTATTATTTTGGACAACGGCCCAATATCATACGAAAAAACAGAAATTCCGTTGCCGTTCTTACGGGAAATGAAAACGAAAACGAGTTAAAGGCCCTTGGTGAGGATGTTTTTAGATATTATGGCCTGGGCTGTAGAAGTGTATCCAAGGTTTTTGTTCCAAAAGATTACAATTTTGATGCTTTTTTCAATGCAATTTTCCCTTTTAGTGAAATCGTCCAACAGGCCAAGTATGCCAATAATTATGATTATAATAAAGCGGTCTATCTGATGAGCGAATTCAAGATTTTGGATAATGGTTTTCTCATATTGAAAGAAGATAACAGTTATGCCTCCCCCATCGCATCCCTGTTTTACGAAAGATATGAATCCGAGGAATCGCTCAAGGAGCGCTTAAGGAACGATAAAGAACATATTCAATGTATCGTGGCTTCGGGGTTTGTTCCCGAAGAAGTAAATTTTGGGAAAACCCAATGTCCATCACTCTCCGATTATGCGGATGGATTGGATACTGTTGAATTCTTGTTAGGAACATCCTAGAATTATTTTGTTTCCCCTTTCTGTTTTGCAAGAAATTCATGACCTTTAATGGCTTAATTTATATGAGGACAATGAAGAAACATAATTTTAGCGCAGGGCCCTGTATTTTGCCCAAAGAGGTAATGTTAAAGGCTTCGGAGGCCGTAATGGACCTTGACGGATCCGGACTTTCATTGATAGAAATATCGCATCGCAGTAAGGATTTTGTAGCCATAATGGAACAAGCAAGGGCTTTGGCACTGGAACTTTTAGGCTTGGAAGGTCAAGGATATCAGGCACTTTTCCTTCAAGGAGGTGCAAGTATGGAGTTTTTGATGGTAGCCTATAACCTATTGGAAAAAAAGGCCGGTTATTTGAACACCGGCACCTGGAGCAATAAAGCCATTAAAGAAGCAAAATTATTTGGGGAGATATTGGAAGTTGGATCTTCTAAAGATGAAAACTTTAATTACATCCCAAAAGGTTATGCTATTCCCAAAGGATTGGATTATCTCCATTTAACGTCCAACAATACCATTTTTGGCACCCAGGTGAAAAAATTTCCAAAAAGTGATGCCCCGCTCGTATGCGATATGAGTTCCGATATCTTTTCAAGGGTGCTGGATTTCTCCCAGTTTGACCTGATTTATGCAGGGGCTCAAAAGAACATGGGACCTGCAGGTACTACCCTAGTTGTGGTGAAAGAAGATATTTTGGGCAAGGTATCCCGAAAAATACCTTCTATGTTAGATTACCAAGTTCATATTGGCAAGGATAGTATGTTCAATACACCCCCTGTTTTTGCAGTATATACCTCAATGTTGACTTTAGAATGGCTAAAGAACATGGGGGGTATTTCTGCGATCGAGGAAGAAAATGAAAAGAAAGCAAGACTCTTGTATTCAGAAATAGACCTAAATCCCGTATTCGAAGGATTTGCCAACAAAGACGATCGTTCCACTATGAACGCTACGTTCAATTTAACGGAAGAAGGGCTAAAGGAAACCTTTGATACAATGCTGCAAGAAGCGGGAATCAATGGGTTGAACGGCCATCGTAGTGTAGGTGGATATAGGGCAAGCATGTACAATGCCCTTTCGTTGAAAAGTGTAGGCGTACTGGTAGATGTGATGAGCGAAATGGAACGAAAGGGATAAAGCGCTCCCTAATTAATGTCCTCCACAAAGGAGAGGAAACAAAAGCAAGCTATTATACTATAGTATTAACCAAAAAATGCCCCTTCATCTTATAAGAAAGGGTCAGAAAGAGAACATATGAAAATATTGGCCAATGACGGAATTTCGCAATCTGGGGTAAATGCTTTGGAAAAAGGCGGGTTTGAAGTATTGATAACCCATGTAGCCCAAGAGCAATTGATAAACTACATCAATGAACATAAAATTGATGGTTTATTGGTCCGCAGTGCTACAAAGGTCGGAAAGGATATTATTGATGCCTGCCCATCATTAAGGCTCATTGGGCGCGGTGGTGTAGGCATGGACAATATTGATGTTGCCCATGCCAAACAAAAGGGCCTCCATGTTATCAATACCCCCGGCGCATCTTCGGAATCCGTAGCGGAATTGGTTTTTGCCCACTTGTACGGCGGGGCCCGCTTTCTGTACGATGCCAATAGAAATATGCCCTTAGAAGGTGATAGCAGGTTCAAACAGCTAAAAAAATCCTATAGTGCGGGAAAAGAATTAAGAGGTAAGACCTTGGGTGTTATAGGTTTTGGTAGAATTGGCCGGGCTACGGCAAAAATTGCCCTGGGCGTTGGAATGAAGGTTCTTTATTTTGATCCGCTTTTTGAAAAAACCGATATTTCCTTAGATTTTTTTGATGGACAATCCATCTCTTTTAGGCTACAAAGCATGTCCAAGGAAGAAGTCCTCAGGTCATCGGATTTTATCACGCTTCATGTACCTGCACAGAAAGACTATGTTATAGGAAAACCGGAATTGGAATCAATGAAAAATGGTGCCGCTATTATAAATGCCGCCCGTGGCGGTGCTTTGGACGAAGTGGCATTGATAGATGCCATAGAAAGCGGAAAAATAGCCTTTGCCGGACTGGATGTTTTTGAGTCGGAACCATCACCGGAAATTAAAATCCTTATGAACTCCAATATTTCATTGACACCACATATTGGAGCCGCAACGAACGAGGCCCAAAATCGTATTGGTGCCGAGTTGGCCGAACAGATTATTTCCCTTTTAAAATAACCCATTATTTATCCATCGTACAAACCCTTTTTGTACATTAGGGGCCTAACATTAAATTAACTATAACATGTCAGGATTATTGGATTTACTAAACGGCCCTATGGGTAAACAACTCATTAATGGTGTTGCCGGACAAACAGGGCGATCTAAAAGTGAGACCGGAAACGTATTAAGTATGGCATTGCCCATTTTAATGGGTGCAATGAAAAGGAATGCCGCTAGTCCGGAAGGGGCTCAAGGATTGATGAGTGCCCTGGCGGGAAAACACGATGGGGGTATATTGGACAATTTAGGAAATTTATTTGATGGCGGTGTGGACGATTCCGTTATGCAAGACGGAACGGGAATCCTAAGCCATGTCCTTGGCGGAAAACAGACACAGGTAGAAAATGCCCTGAGCAGTAAGTCCGGTATGGATGCGGGCACCATTGCCACCATATTAAAAGTGGCCGCACCAATTTTAATGGGGTATTTAGGAAAACAGACACGTCAACAAAACGTTTCCAGTTCCAATGGGATCGGTGACTTGTTAGGTGGCCTCATGGGAGCCGGTAATACAGGGAATCAGCAACAATCTTTAATAGAATCTTTCTTGGATTCCGATGGGGACGGCAGTATTTTGGACGATGTGGCCTCTATGGCACTTGGTAACAAAAAAGGAGGGATCGGAGGCCTTCTTGGAGGGTTGTTCGGAAAATAATATACCTTAACTTATTTTAACACAGGCCGTTTGTATTTGCAAACGGCTTTTTTTGTACCTTACTTATATGAAAAAGATTTTTTTTGTAAAGACCGCCGTTATATTCCTGGTCGGGTTTGGAATGGTTTTCATATCCAATTGTGGAAGTCCGCAACGAGCATTGGACATTTCCGATAAAGAAAAAGAGGTGTTTTCATCTGTAGTAAATGATACGGTCGAAATTGCAAGTGATAAGACCGAATATGAAATCATTATTATTGAACCCGGCTTCAATTTTTGGTTAAATTCCGTAGCAAGGCCGGAAGGATATTATTCCCAAGGTTTTTTGGAAAATAGAAATTATATCTGGGTGACGGAATGGAACAACAGGGTATTGCAACCGCAACGGTTTAGTCCCAATCTCTATGAACTTCAAATAAACTATATCCCCAATATTGATTATGGATACGAGGTAAATTATAAATTGTATAATTATTTCATCTATTTTCAGCGTAGGTACAATCAGCGCTTAGGAACTTTTATTCCTCGCATTTAAAAGGTATTTTTGCCTTTTAGGATTCCATTATATGGGTAAATTAAAGGAACGCTGGGGAATTTCCAGCAATTTTCAATTGATTATTATTTTTATCGTTTTTGCCATTACCGGCTCTTCTTCGGTTTATGTAGCAAAACCCTTCCTGAACTTGATAGGTCTCCATAAAGAAAGTTTTTCTGAACCTTGGTGGGGAAATATCCTGTACTGGACCTTAAGAATTTTGATGATATTTCCTTTTTATCAAGTGTTATTGGTCATTTACGGTTGGCTGTTCGGGCAATTCAAGTTCTTCTGGTCCTTTGAAAAGAAGATGCTCGGCAGAATGGGGCTGGGTTTTCTTTTCAAGTAATTTAAAGAAAAAGTTTTACTCCTGTTAATTTCGGTCATTCTTATGGCTTCTATATCCTAAAGTGGTAAGCAATATAAAAACCAAACTTGATAGAAATTAAAGATATTTTGCACAAAGCTTATTTTTGCATTTGCCCCGTTTAAAAATCAACGGTATTTCCAATATTGGAAGAAATATAAATTTAGTACAAGTATTCTTTTGTAAAAATCAAGAATCCTTTGGCTTTGATCTTCCAAAGCCAAAGATCACCTGTCTCCAAAATCCCTTTGGCACTTCTTTATCTCCGGTAAAGCCGAGGTTTATTTTTCCGTTGTCTTCCGGAATATAATCCGTTTTAAATATATAATCCCAAAGGCTAAGGCTAATTCCAAAATTGACCCCGTATTTACCCTCTGGCAATTCATATGCATGATGGTACAAATGCATAACCGGATTATTAAAAAAGTACTTTAGGGGACCCCAGGTAATCTTGATGTTGGAGTGATTAAAATGGCCAATGGTAATAGCCGCAAAATGAACTATATACGCCTGTTCCGGTTCAAAACCGCCCAAAACCATAACGGCCAAAGTCTTTAACGGTTTGTACAATACATTTTCCATCCAATGATACCGTAAATGAGCGGCAAACCCCATTTCTTTAACACTGTGGTGTATTTTATGGAACCGCCATAAAAATGAATATTTATGCAACATTATATGTGTCAACCACTGTACAAAATCCAACAACACAAAGAAAACTATCAATTGGACCCATCCGGGAAATCGAAATAAATCAATTAATGAAATATGATTCAAAGTAAGTCCCACATTATTGAAAAAAAGTTCTATGACACTATAAAAACCACTAATAACAATACTGAAAATGAAAAAATTAAAGAACATATAAAAGGCATCCAACCAAAAATCCTTTCTGAAAATAGCTTGTTCTTTCCGCCAGGGAAAAACAATTTCCAAAGACCATATAAAAAGGGAAATAACAATTAATCCCCAAAAATAATTAGTATACCAGGAAACCTCGAACAGGATGGATCTAAAGGTCCAATCCAGATTCCCCTTGAAGGTATGAACAAAAGCATCAAAATAGGTATCCATTGTCAATTGATCATGTACCATTCAATATTTGATAAGACCTCTCTCCTCCCCTTTTTAAAAGGTGGATAGTTTTGTGTCAAATAATCCACAATAATCTCTTGATCATCACCTAAATCCCATAACCCCTGCGTTTCCTGCATCCATCGTATGGTAGCATACCATTGCTCCTTGTTCATCCTGTTCTGAATGATCAATTTGGAAGAATGGCAGCTTGTACAATTATTGATGACCTCTTGCAATCCATCCCCTTCCAACAACCCTGTCCTTACATGGACCCCATCTACAATATGGTTTGAATCGGATAATTTTGTTTCCTCGGATATCCTGACCGAATCTATTTTATTAGTGGGATTGTTATAATGTACGATTATTGCTAAAGCGATTATGATCAAGGAACAAACAATGATCAATATCCGGTAAACGGATGCATTCTTATAGTTATGGGCTTTATTTTCTTTCATTATACCACTTTAACCGCAATTCTGTGGCAGGCATTGTTCAGATAACCTTTTGGGTTCCAGCCCGGAAGTACCATAGGCTGTTTGTTACCATGGGTATCCTCCGCTCTTGCCCATATTTCATAATATCCTTTTTTCGGAAAGTCCACAATCGCCGAAAAGTGTTGCCATGCCAAGCGGTTTACGGGCTTCTCCAGGGTACATTCTTTCCACGAAGACCCAAAATCAATGGAGTAAGTAACTTTGGCCACTTCTAGCTCCCCTGCCCAGGCATGTCCTCGGATGTCCAAAGATTTGCCTTGAAGTAACATACCTCCGGATTTAGGCGCGGTAATCAATGATTTAACGGGCATGGATTCTATGATACACATATCCTCTGTAAAAACTTTTTCCCCCGGAGCCACAGCTTCACAGGGTATCCTATAGGAACTACCACCCATTTTTTCCCCATCATGGACCTTATTTCTAATACTGATGCCTTTGAGCCACTTACCCGATACCGAAGCCGGCCAACCGCCTGCGACCAAACGCAGTGGGTAGCCATGGGCCAAAGGAATATCCTTATCGTTCATTTTAAAGGCCAGTAGGGTTTCTTCCTGTAACGCCTTGGCCATCGGGCACCCTCGGGAGATGGCCGCCTTGTTCGGGTTTCTGCTCAAGTGCATATCGGCACCGTGATAACCTATATAAACTGCATCATTGGTGTAACCTACATCCTCTAATACATCACGCAACCGGATTCCCGTCCAATTGGCACAGGATACGGCACCAACGGTCCATTGATTGCCTTTTGCGGGGGGATCAAACTCACTTCTTCCGTTTCCTCCACATTCCAACGTAAGTTGATAGGTGTAGTGCCTGAAATTTGTCTTTAAATCATTGATCGTATAGCTTTTAGGACGCTTTACCGATTCCCCATCAATCACCAACCGCCATTTTTGAACATCCAGGTTTTCAGGAATGATTCCGTTATTGCGAATGAACATATACTTGTTCGGGGTAATGTCATCGTTCAATAAATGTGCCCGAGCCTCCATGTTCCAAGGTTTATTGTTAAGTACCACCATACCGGGGTCCTTATGGAACAGCTTAAAGGGGTCCGGTTCTTGAAAGATCAATGGAACATACCCATTCGGAATCAATTCTTTATAAACGATATCCGACACCAATAGTGTGGACAAACTGCCTATACCTACTTTTTTAGTAAAATCCCTGCGTTTCAAATCTTAAAATTTTCAGCTAAAATTACATTATTAATAAGGATTCGGAGGACTTAAACTTCAATGGTTTCGTTCTTTTCGGCTCTTTTGAAGACATAGGTATAGAACCACATGAGGGTAAACGAGGGAATAATATCCAAGCCGGGAACGATTTCTTCGATGAAGGTGACCAGACCTGCGGCCTGACCAATTTTTCCCTTATACATACGGGTCATGAGCCATGCCGAAAGCGGTGCCCAGATGATATCCGAAAAATCCCCGATAAAAGGAATGACAAAAGATAACATCCCGATAGCATCGAACAGGATACCTAAGAGTAAATGGCGTATTTTTTTGTCCTTGTTTTTTGGCATATCGAAAAATAATTAATCTTTGAAAGGAAAGCAACAAAGATGCCAAAAAGAATTACCTCAAGAGAAGATATGCTCAGGACAACTTGGAGCCTATCAATTTTAAAAACTCGTTACGGGTCTCTATTTTTTCAAATTGTCCCCTAAATCCAGAAGTGGTAGTGACCGAGTTTTGTTTTTGAACCCCGCGCATCATCATACACATATGGGAAGCCTCAATAACAACGGCTACACCTTTAGGGCGCAGGGTATTATTAATACATTCCAGAATATCGTGCGTCAACCGTTCCTGTACCTGCAATCTTCTGGCGAAAACATCCACCACTCTCGGTATTTTACTCAAACCTACAATACGACCATTGGGAATATAGGCTATATGGGCCTTACCAAAAAAAGGAAGCATATGGTGTTCACAGAGGGAATACAATTCAATATCCTTAATTATGACCATATCGTCATAATCTTCCTCGAACATGGCACCTTGCAATATCTTAACGGCATCTTGCTTATAGCCCTGCGTAAGAAAAAGCATGGCCTTAGCGGCTCTTTCCGGGGTCTTTACCAAGCCTTCCCTAGAAACGTCCTCACCAATTTCATCAATAATTGAAGAGTATCTGCTTCTAACTTCATCCGTAATTTCCAAATTATATTCTTCTAAGTTTCTATAGGGAGCCATAAAAGGTGGATTATTATCAAAATTAATACAAGCTGCAAATTTATATCTAAAATACATGGAATACTATAAAATGTATAAAGTTTATCCGGTCCATCTATTTTGTCACGTCCATACCATTTCCTAATTTCACTTTTTATATATGACCATATGATCAAGGCGACTAATATTCATAAATATTATGGGGAACTGCAAGTACTAAAGGGGGTTGATCTTCACATTAAGAAAGGTGAAATCGTTTCTGTGGTAGGAGCCTCGGGAGCAGGAAAAACAACCTTATTGCAGATTTTAGGGACCTTGGATGTTCAATCCAACAAGACGGACAGTGAATTGCTTATCAATGGTACGGATACCACAAATTTGACCGATAAGCAATTGGCACGGTTCAGGAACGAGCATATTGGTTTTATTTTTCAGTTTCATCAATTATTACCGGAATTCACAGCACTTGAGAATGTCTGTATTCCTGCATTTATAAAAAAAACGAATACTTCTGAAACCCAAAAACGGGCAAAAGAACTTTTGGGTTTTTTAGGATTGTCCCGAAGATATGACCATAAACCCGCCGAACTTTCAGGAGGGGAACAACAGAGGGTAGCCGTGGCAAGGGCCTTGATCAACAATCCTTCTATCATATTTGCGGACGAGCCCAGCGGAAATCTGGATTCTGAAAGTGCGGACAATTTGCACAACCTCTTCTTTGAACTTCGGGAAAAATTTGGACAGACCTTTGTAATCGTAACCCATAACGAAGAATTGGCCAACATGGCAGATCGAAAATTGACCATGGTAGATGGAAAAATTATTGACAAGGCCGTACTGGTACCATAATCGGGATTTTTAATATGTTGAAACAAGTATGGGATTTCTTAAAGAACCCTATGTATGTTACCGATGAAAACAAGGGTTTCAATTACAGATTTCGTGTTTTTATAAAACTGCTGTTGCTTTCGGTTTCAATAAACATTGTTCTGGGCATGCTTATAGGAAGTTTGGAGACTGTATTTGGCTTGAACCTTGGCGAACATGCCCTAGATAGGTTCTTTGAGAAGTACCCCACGGTCTATTTCCTTTTGGGAGCGGTCATTACAGCCCCTGTTATAGAAGAGCTGATTTTTAGGGGGCCTATGATCTTGTTTAAGAACAATCATTTTTTTGGGGTTGTTTTCTATGTGTTGACATTAGTTTTCGGGTTTTACCATATCACCAATTTTGAACTGAACGGTCGTGTACTGCTACTTTCCCCTATTTTGGTAGCTCCCCAACTGGTTGTGGGAGGTTTATTGGGTTTTATCCGTATCCGGTTTGGACTAATTTGGAGCATAGCGTTACACGCTTGTTATAATCTTGTTTTGGCCGGGCCAATTATCCTTATGAAAATGCTAAATATCCCTTTGGAATGACAAAGAATGAGTTAAAGGACTTTTTAAATGCTAAGGTAGAATTGTATAACAATCCCAAATTTTTAGAAAGCGACCCACTTCAAATACCCCATCGGTTTTCTAAAAAAGAAGATATTGAGACCTGTGCATTTTTAACCGCTACCATTGCTTGGGGCAATCGGAAAAGCATCATTAACAATGCTTCCAAACTTATGAAATTAATGGATGAAAATCCGTATGATTTTATCCTGAATCACACGGATGCGGATTTGGATAGTTTACAAAATTTTGTTCACCGGACATTCAATGATAGGGATTTAACTTATTTCATTAAAAGCCTTAAAAACATTTATACCGTTCACGGTGGATTGGAATCCATTTTCACGGATTATCAAAATAAACACTCCCTACAAATGGCCATTTCCAGATTTAAGGAAGTTTTTTTTGAGCTTCCTCATGAAAACCGAACAACGAAACATGTTTCCGACCCTAAGAAAGGTTCTGCGGCCAAACGTATCAACATGTTTTTAAGATGGATGGTAAGGGATAATACCACCGGAGTGGATTTTGGATTATGGAAGGATATTCCAACTTCTATATTATCATGCCCGTTAGATGTGCACTCGGGCAATGTTGCCCGGAAACTGAACCTTTTAAAACGCAAACAAAATGACGCCAAAGCACTTTCGGAATTGGATAAAAATCTGAGGGAATTAGATTCAAACGACCCGGTCAAATATGATTTTGCCTTATTTGGACTGGGTGTTTTTGAAAAATTCTAATACACTTCCACATTGTCATCTGTAAGTGTTTTTACAAAAGCGACCAATGCCTTTTGCTCACTCCGGGTCAAATTCAGATTATCAAAGGGCAGTGTCTGTCGTTCCAGATTAAATCCCATTCCACTTCCACCACCTTTATTGTAAAAATCGATAACCTCTTCCAGCGTAGCATATACACCATTGTGCATATATGGTGCCGTGAGCGCTGCATTTCTTATAGTCGGGGTCTTGAACATGCCCCGGTGCAGCTCTTCTTCAAACCGCCAATAGAAACCCAAATTATCATCCAATATTTTATTTTCTCTTGTATCGGGTACTCCAATGACCTCTTTCTCTGTTTCTGTATAAAAAGGCTACGGTTCCATTGGTCAATGGCATAAAATGGCAGGTAGCGCATAAGGCCTTCCCCATAAACAAGTTCATTCCGTGCTTTTCTTCTTTGGTAAAAGTGTTTTCTCCCCCCCCTCATATTTTTATCGAACTTTGAATCGAATCCGTTCAACGTACCTACATAGGCGGATATCGCCTTAATAACATGGGTATTTTTGAGTTTGATTTTTCCAAATACTTCCTCAAACAATTCCTCATAGACCGCATCCTTTAAAATTCGGGAGGAGAATTGGTGTACGTTGGTATCAAATTCCTTTTCATTGGTAAAGACCGAAGAAATCTGATCCGAAAGTGTTGGTGACCGACCGTCCCAAAAAAAGTTTTTTTGAAAGATGGTATTGATCAATGTTGGTGTATTGCGTTGTAACGGATTCCCGGAATTATCCTTATTGACAACGAATTCATCCGCATACGCTTTTTCCGGGGCATGACAGCTTACACAGGCCATATTGCCATTTCGGGCCAGTTTTGGTTCAAAAACAGTTTTTTCCCAAAAGCTATTTTTTCATTGGAAGGATTTCGGTCCGTAGGTGGAGCAAAATAATTTATATTGAAAGAACCGTTTTCAAAAAAAGTAGGGGCATCAAAATTAAAAGGTTTATTGTCCACGTTGGTCCATAAGCCGCTTAAATCACGAATCTCTTTCCAATTTCTGGTAATCGGGTTTAAACAATCCCTTATAAAAGTATAACGATCAAAAGCATCAAAATCTAAATTTGACATGATATAACTTATCGCTTTTACGATATTCGATCTAAATTCATTATCCAATTCTGGATTTTTGCGCTTTATGCTATTTGCTATGGTCAAGTCATAAACCTCTTTTAAACTCTCTATGGAAACTATACACTCCTTTATTCCCAAATGACTCACGGGTGTATCAAAACCGGAAATACTATGGCTAATGATCCGTAGTAATTGCTGTTGTGTGGCAATAAAAAAGCGCATTTACGTAAAATTGCCTTTTTAAATTGTTTTTAATGCAGTTTGCTATGGTTTGAGACAAAATTGGAAATAATAACGGCGCTACTTAATAGGAATCTAATGGAAAAATGCGCAAAAACAGGGTATGGGAAATCAGACAATATAATTTTAAACAAGCGCTAAGGGTTCCTGTATTTTTCCATAATGGCGGAAGAAATACCTAATAATTGAAGTGAGGTCAACGGAGTATCGATATGTTTTAATGGCAAATCTATTTTTATATCATAACCGATAGCTTCTTTAAAACGCCGTTCCCTTCTTTTCTTTTTTTTCTTTTTAAAAATATCAATGGTAACCCCTACAGTCGCGCCGCCCAAGACCGTGGCCAACAAATCATTATTGTCCCAACCGCCATATTGCTTTTCATCTATACTTTCCTTGGCCAGACCAATCAATAAACTGCCTCCCAAGGAACCAACAAATGTCCAAGTCCTGTCCCCTTTGGAAATCTGATTGGCCACACCTGCCCCCACAAGGCCATAAAGGTTCCCTCCCAAAAAATGCAAGGCCTTATCCTCCTCTAATTGAGCCCGGGAAGAGTGTATAACGATAAAACAAAAAATAAACAGAACGATATTTCTCATTATACTGCAAAAGTATCAAATATTATCATCAAAGAATTCTTTTATTTTCAACTTGCTGTGGAAAAACCGATCTTTAAAATAGTATCTTAGAAACCTTAATCCTATTTTATGAAAATAAAAAACTATCTAAAAGCACTATCCATATTCCACATGTCTTTAGTAGTAGGGCTTTGCATATTTTTGGCTTTCGCGGTTTCCCAGGTCAAGAGTTTTAATACGGATACCTCAGAACAACATATATTGCTATACATGGTTCCCGTTTTTGCCTTATTGGGGTATTTCGGAAGTCAGTTTTTCTTTAAAAAAATGATTTCAGGTATAAAGATTATGGATGCTTTGGAGGAAAAACTGAAAAAATTCCAATCAGCTTCCCATATCAAATATGTATTGATAGAAGTGCCGGCTTTTCTGGCGCTTTTCACCTATTACAATTCCGGCAATGCCCTACCTTTGTTAATAGCACTATGTTTATTGGCATACTTATTCGTCCAAAAGCCTTCCAGGGGGAAAGTTTTAAAAGAACTCCCGTTGACCGCCGATGAAAAACAACAATTAAAATAATGTGATCTTCACGCGATGAAAAAAATAAACTATCTGTTTTTGGGACTTTTAACTTCGTTATTTAATTTGAACTCCGTTACCGGGCAGGATTGGCCGGACTTAAAACATTTTCAAGATGCCAACAAAGGTATAAATGTCCCAAAAGCAAACGAAAACAGGGTGGTTTTCATGGGTAATTCAATTACTATTGGTTGGTTAAACGCACGGCCGGTTTTTTTTAAGGGCAAGCCATATATAAACCGTGGTATCAGTGGCCAGACCACTCCGCAAATGTTATTGAGGTTTCGGCAAGATGTAATAAATCTCAACCCCAAGGTGGTCGTTATTCTGGCGGGTACAAATGATATTGCAGGCAACACAGGACCATCTACATTGGAAATGATAGCCGATAATATTAAGAATATGGCCGAATTGGCACATTCAAATGATATAAAAGTGGTCCTATCCTCGATCTTACCCGTTTTTGATTATCCATGGAAACCGGGATTGGAACCGTCAGATAAAATAATACGCTTGAACCAAATGATAAGGGAATATGCGGATACCCATGGACATATCTATTTGGATTATTTTTCAGCAATGGTCGATGAGCGCAACGGATTGCCTAAAAAATATGCAGAAGATGAAGTGCATCCCACCATAGCGGGCTATAAAGTAATGGAGCCCCTGGTTGAAAAAGCAATTGCGGAAGCATTAAAATAAGATAGGACTAAAGTTCGGGAAAAGGAAAACGATACATAATTATCTTTAGATACCGTTGTTGACCGATTCAACTACACCAATTTGTTTATCCCCATGATAGAGCAAAGAAATTTGGTTCTGGTATTATACTTAGATTATTATTAGAAGGGTTATGAACAAATAATTTGGTATTGGATCGATACTGCTATAGAACACTATCCTGATGATTTTCAATAGCATTCAGCATTGAATGAAAAATATGATCGATTCTCCCCATGAATCATAAAATCCAATATTCTTTTAAGTATTTTTAGAAAATTTTTGATGACTAATAAAATGAAAAAAACACTATTTATTCTTATTGGAATTATTTTTGGTTGCAATTCTTCTCAAAAAACAGTTTCAGAATCGGCAATCAATAATAATGATACGGTACCAATCGTAGATTCAAGGGCGTATGCGGCTACGATTACCGAAAACGAACTAAAAGAACATTTGTTCATATATGCTTCCGATGAATTTGAGGGAAGGGAAACAGGAGAGCCCGGGCAAAAGAAAGCAGTTGCTTATTTAAAGTCCGAATATGAAAAAATAGGCGTATCCGCAGCAAAAACAAATGGGGATTATTTTCAAAAAGTACCCTTGGAAATAAGCAAACTGCCCACAGGAAAATTAAGTGTAAACGGAATAGATTACCCTATTGGGGAACATGTTTTTACTTTTAACCCGGTAGAAGCTACTTGGGAAAGCATCGTATATGTAGGTTATGGTATTGAAGCGGGCAATTATTCCGATTATAAGGATTTGGATGTGACCGGAAAGATGGTTTTGATAAAGTCTGGAGAACCTAGGACTAAAGAGGGTGTCTATACCCTATCCGGTACGCAAGAAAAATCCATATGGAGCAGCTTGTCCGAGGCATTGAACAAAAAGATACAACTCGCCATGGATAAGGGAGCCAAAGGTGTTTTATATTTTGATCATGAAAACTTTAACCGCTTTAAAGGGAGGTTTAATAGTATGAAGTCCAATGACAGTGGAAGAATGGGTCTAAAGGCCAATGACAAGACGAGTTTTTCCAGTCTTTTTATTGATAAAACCCTGGCCATCACCCTATTAAATACCATAATGGAAGACAGTGAACCCAAAACAATTGCAACACACCTTGATCTGGCTTTTAAAAATTCAAATACCCATGTAGATTCCGAAAATGTTGTAGCCATTATCAAAGGATCCGAAAAACCCGATGAATACATCGTTATCTCTTCCCATTTGGATCATATCGGTATCTCCGCCAATGGTGAGATCAACAATGGCGCGGATGATGACGGTTCGGGTTCCGTAGCACTTCTAGAAATTGCCGAAGCTTTTAAGGAAGCATCCAAAGCCGGAAATGGTCCAAAGCGTTCCATTGTATTCCTACATGTTACGGGAGAGGAAAAAGGGCTATTGGGTTCACAATATTATACGGATATTGATCCCATTTTCCCTTTAAACCAAACCGTGGCCAATTTAAATATAGATATGATCGGTAGAATAGACCCTAAAAGAAAGGGAGATAGAAATTACATTTATCTTATCGGTTCCGATAAGTTAAGTACGGAGCTTCATGAATTATCCGAGGAAATCAATACAAAATATACGAACATAGAACTGGATTATACCTATAACGATGAAAATGACCCTAACCGGTTTTACTACAGAAGCGATCATTACAATTTCGCAAAAAACAATATCCCCATAATATTTTATTTTAACGGCACTCACGATGATTATCACAGACCTGGAGATACTCCCGATAAAATAAACTATGACCTATTACAAAATAGAGCACGCCTTGTATTTCATACCGCTTGGGAAGTTGCCAATAGAGAACAACGGATCGCCGTTGACAAGGTCTTTAAATAAAATTAACATTGTTGATGAATGCATTAAAAATCCGTCAAAACGACGGATTTTTTTATCTTTTTAGTAATGGTAAAAAAGAAAGCCCCGTGTAAATAAAACACAGGGCTTTTTAATTTAAGTAAGGGTGGAAGACCGGGTTCGAACCGGCGACCTCTGGAACCACAATCCAGCGCTCTAACCAGCTGAGCTACAACCACCATTTAGAAGCGGTGGCAAAGGTAATTTTTTTACTTATTCCGAACAAATATTAGTTCATAAAGAATTTATGGAAATAGACGATGCCCAAAGGAAATCATAGTGAAATTATTTAGAACGAACTTGTTGTACGATTAAAGAAGTTTTTGATTAAATTGTATGTATTAAAAGAACCATTTATCTTAAATAGCTTAAAATAAAGAACTCCTGAGAAAATTCCCATTTGCATTATTAATTACATTGTTCACCGGTTTTATTGCTTTTTCACAATTGGACAGTATTACTTTTTTGGAAAAAAAAATAAAGAAACTGGAAGGTCGCCCCAATTTTTCAATAAAGGATACCAATTATATAAACCTATTAAATGAACTAAGTTGGGAATTGCGCTATTACAAGATCGACACCATACCTATAATTGCAAAAGAAGTCTTAAAGGTCTGTAATACAACAAACTATACAAAAGGAATTTACTACGCTCTTTCAAATTTAGCACAATACCACCTTTTTAAAGGTAATATTGAGGAAACTATAGGGCTCTGTCGAGAGATATTGGAAAAAAGCGGATCTTACAATATTCCTCAACTGGAAATGAGAATCCATAATCAAATGGGGCAGGCCTATTTTATTAATGCCAATTACCCGGAAAGCTACCAAAGCTTTCTGCTTAGTTTGGAATTGGCGGAGAAAATAGATGATATAGCTATAAAATTTACCATGAATATGAATATGGGTACCATGTTTTCTTTGTTGGGAGATTATAAAGAAGCACTTGGGTTTTATATAGAAGCGCAAAAACACTCCAACCTGCTGAACGATGAGGTCGAAAAGGCCAGATTACACAGTAATATGGGGTTTCTGTATATGAAAATCAACGATTTTGAAAGTTCGATGGAATTTTTGAATAAATGTATCCCGGTTTTCAAAGAAAAAAGGATTCCCGAGTGGCTTGCCTTTGCCCATACTACTATGGGCGATCTCTATTTAGCTCAAAAGAAATATACAGAAGCCATTAATTTTTACAAAAAGGCAAAAAAGAATCATGAACACATCAAAGACCTTAAAGGTGAAGCGGACATAAGTTTTGGATTAGGTATGGCTTTTTTAGGTCTTAAAGAGCTGAAGTTATCCGAAAACCATTTAAATAAAAGTCTAGAACAGTACCGGTCTTTTGGACTTAAAACAGGAATCGAAAAGTGCAATAGAGGACTCTATGAACTTAACAAACGTAAACGCAAAATTACCAATGCCCTAGAATATTTGGAGTTAGCCGAAAAATATGCGGATAGTATTTTAAGGGAACGGAACAAGGCGAACATTGCTCTATTATTGGCTAAACAGAATTTTGAAAAAGAGAAAGAAAACATTAAGATCATCAATCAAAAAAATGCTTTAAAACAACGTAGGATCATCCAATGGGTCTCGGCTGCATTTTTCACCTTGCTCATACTGGTATTTTTAGGAATCAGATCAAATAGAAGGGAAAAACGGTTAAACAAAAAATTAGAGGAAAAAGCCCGTTTTTTGTATGAGAACCAAATAAAACTGAACCAAACCAATAAAACACAGGACAAATTATTTTCTATTGTAGGACACGATCTACGAGGACCTATCGTATCTCTAAAAGAGCTGGTTATTTTATGCCTTCAAGAACAAAAATCTGGAGAATCAAATTTTAAAAGATTTGCCCCTAAACTAAAAATTAAACTGGACCATATTCACTTCACCTTGGATAATCTGTTAAATTGGGGGCAGACTCAAATGAAGGGAGCGTCTCTTCAAACAGAGAAAATCGAGGTTAGGAAAGAAATTGAAAGTATCCATCAATTATTCAAACAGGACCTAAAACAAAAGTCTATTTCCTTTGAAAATCAAGTAGATAAAAAAATAAAGGTTTTGGCCGATTTCAATCATTTTAATATCATCTTTAGAAATCTGATCAGTAACGCTATTAAATTTACACCTGAAAACGGAAAAGTTATAGTAGAGGCCGGCAATGGTTCCGAACATACCAGTATTAACGTCCAAGATACTGGGCTAGGCATGTGTCCTAGTGCTTTAAAACAAATATTTAATACCCAAGAACATTATTCTACCTATGGAACTAATATGGAAAAGGGTACCGGGCTCGGGCTTCTCTTATGTAAAGAAATGGCGGAAAAAAACAATGGAACTATTTCAATAGATAGTAAAAAAGGGGAAGGAAGTACTTTTACGGTCAAACTTTTAAATGCGATATAATCTAAATTTATCATAACGTCCCAAGAGACAAATTGCCCATTGTAAAAGAAATATTATATCAGGGAACATTTAACATATATATTATTAATAATGATAATATTTATGTCAATAATAATATTTAAATCGATAAAAAACTGATTTTTAAGGATAAAACACACAAAAAAAGCCGTTTCACAACATAATTTATTTTTATCCTATAAGAGCACATATTTTTATAGTCCAAACATAGGTAAAAATATATGTTCGCTGAAAAAGTACATTTTCAGAAAAAATCAAGAAAACAAGTTTTAAAATTTGGTACGCTCATAATTGGCCTTTTTTTTTCTTTGATTTCTTTTTGTCAAAGTAACAGTCGAGATAGCATTCTAAGAAATATCCAATTCCAAAAACAAAAACCCGAGTTTAAGGAAACAGATACTATATATATTAATTCGCTCACCAATTTGGTGAAAGAATACCGTTATTATAAATTGGACAGCCTACGCTTGCTGGCGGATAAGATAATGGAAATAAGTGAAGTTTCCCATTATGCATATGGCAAGGCAAAAGCCCATTTGGCACTCGGGCGTTTCCATTCAGATAAGGGCGATCATAAATTGGCCATAGAAAATTACAAATCCGCGGCCTTGATCGCTAAACAAATAAACAACTCCACCGTACTTCTTAATACCATTGATGGACTAGCCATAGAATATGGTTACAAAGGCGATTATTCCATGGCGTTGAGAGAATATTTTATGGGTGCCGAGCTGGCCATAAAATATGACAATAAAAATATGCAATCCATTATCAATGAAAATATAGCCAATCTTTATTTATCACAAAAGGATTATGATCAGGCCATGATATTCTTTGAAAAGGTAAAAAAAATCAATAAAGAAATAGGGAATCCCATCTATATGGCCGAAACAATGAGCAATATGGCCGCGGCTTATGCGGATATGGGAAAGTTGGATTATGCCATGTTCAATATTAACAGTAGTATCAACACCTTTGAGAAAAAGAAGATAATGGATTGGTTGGCCTATGCCTATGAAATAAAAGGGAAAGTTTATTTAAAACAGAAAAAATACAGATGGGCCATGCACTGGTACAAACAAAGCGAGCTTCTTCACAAGAATCTTGAAGATGAAAGAGCCGAGGTACCCCTTTTAAATGGTATGGCCAATGCTAGTTTACATCTTCAAAATGATAGCATAGCGGAAACATATGCCCTTAAAGCCCTTGAACTTTCCAAAAAAATCGGATCCATGGACGGGACTTTGGAATGTAGCAAAACCCTGTATTCCATAAATAAGAAAAAGGGCGATTTTAAAACCGCCTTACACTATCATGAGATTTTCCAAAACTTATCGGATAGCTTGATTACAAAGGAAAATCAAAAAGGGCTGACAATGCTCAAAACAAAACTTAAGTATGATGAGCAAAAAAAACAACTCATATTAAAAAACGAAAAAGCACTGGCCAAACAAAAGAACTATGTTTACGTTGCATTCATTATTTTATTCATTTTCTTGGGCATTACCCTTTTAATTAGGCGAAATGAAAGAATTCAAAAGACTTTGAACAAAGAATTGATTTCCAAGAAAAACGATTTGGAAAAAAATGAGGAATATCTAAGGGATGTAAACCAAACTAAAAATAAACTATTTTCAATAATAGGACATGATCTAAGAGGGCCAATCGGGGCCTTTCAAGGGTTATTGAAATTGTTCAAGGACGGTGAAATGAGCAACAAGGAGTTTTTAGCATTCGTACCTAAATTAAGAACGGACATAGATCATATAGCCTTTACCCTAAATAACCTGTTGTCCTGGGGGCAAACACAAATGAACGGCGCTACTACCAAACCATGTGTAACCGCCCTGGAAAATATAGTTGAAGATAATATTGCGCTTTTATCCGAGATAGCACATAATAAATCTATTAAGTTCATTAACAGAATAGAGGCCAATACCCATATTTGGTCAGATGCCAACCAAATAGATATCGTAATCCGTAATTTGGTGAGCAATGCTTTAAAGTTTACGCCGGAAAATGGGATGATTACGATTGGTGCGACCGAAAAAACGAGACACTGGGAAATCTATATAAGGGACAACGGTATTGGTATGAACGAGGAAACCATGGGCAAGATTTTCAAAAAAGAAAATAATCACAGTTCTTACGGTACCAATGATGAAAAAGGTACGGGATTGGGACTTTCCCTATGTAAGGAAATGGTAGAAAAAAATAAAGGGGTTATATGGGTAAACAGTGCCCCTAATAAGGGTTCCAGTTTCTATTTTACAATACCCAAGGCCAAAAAGGAATACAAAAAAACGGCCTAGATCAAAGCATCTAGATCGTCTACGGCGATCATGCGCTCTACATTAAAACCTTCCGCATAATCCTTTCCGATCAACCTTCCCAAATCCCTGGCGCGATAATTTACGCTTTCTAAGAACGTTTTGCTGCTTATTGGCGTTTCTGGTTCGTTGTTTTTGGGGTCATGAAATTGGGAAGCGTACGCTAAAATAGCTTCTGTTTTTTTATCGATATATCCACTTATATCCACAACAAAATCGGGAACAAGGTTTTTCCATTGAATATAATGATACACCAATTTCGGTCTCCAAGCACTTTGTTCTTGACCATCCAATTCTGTTTCTATTTTTAGAAGTCCACTCAAAAAACAAGAATCGCTCACCAGTTTACTTCCCTTTCCATGATCTATATGGCGATCGTTAATAGCATTACACAGCACGATTTCCGGCCGATACTTGCGTATCGTTTTTATAACGGCCAGTTGATGTTTTTCATCGTTCTTAAAAAAGCCATCTTTAAAACCCAGGTTTTCCCGTATCTTAATTCCCAGAACATTAGCAGCTAGAACGGCTTCCTTATCCCTTATCTCTGCAGAACCACGGGTACCCAACTCTCCTCGGGTCAAATCTACAATACCTACCTTTTTACCTTTGGAAACTTCCTTGGCTATGGTGCCTCCCGCTCCCAGTTCCGCATCATCCGGGTGGGCTCCAAAAACTAATATGTCCAGTTTCATTTATTGAATTAAGTTGTTTTAGTCGATTATCCGTTTTAATAATTATAACAAAATACTAGTTGTCCGCAGATATCGGATTTTTTGTTTTAATATGGGTCAGTGCTTGTTCTATATCTTCCATCAAATCTTCAGGTTCTTCAATTCCAACCGAAAACCGAATCAATCCATCGGATATCCCCTGCCCTACCCGAACTTCTGGTGTCATCAAAGCATGTGAAGTTTGTGTAGGGGAAAGCACAGTACTTTCTACACCGGCCAGGCTCATAGAAGGTTTGATCAGTTTTAACGATTTTTGGAATAAAGAAGCATCCAAATGAGGTTTCAATTCAAAGGAAAGCATTCCACCAAAACCCTTCATTTGTTTTTTGGCTATATCATGATCTTTGTGAGACGACAACCCGGGATAGTAAACAGTAGCTATATCCCCTAAATCATTCAGGAAATTGGCCATTGTCAGGGCATTCTCATTTTGCGCTTTTACCCGTAACCCCATGGTTTTGATACTCCTTTCCAAGAGCCATACCGTATAATCGCTTAAACTGCCTCCAAAATTCTTTGCCAAATGAAATATCTGTTCAATATATTCGGCAGTGGAAGCTACAGCTCCGGCACAAATATCGGAATGCCCGCCCATATATTTGGTCGCACTATGAAGGACCACATCTATTCCAAAATCGATCGGGTTTTGATTTATGGGGCTGGCAAAGGTATTGTCTATCATGGAAATCAACCCGTACTTTTTGGCTATACGGACCACCCCTTCCAAATCCGTAATGGTCAGCAGCGGATTGGACGGGGTTTCTATATAGATTACTTTAGTGTTTTCCTTTAATTTAGCTTCAAAATCTTTGGGTTCCCATCCTTCGGTAAACGTATATTCAATTCCGTATTTCGAAAATTCTTCTGTTATCAGGTTATAGGTTCCCCCATACAGTGTTTGTTGTAAGATAACATGGTCCCCTGCTCTTAAAAAGGCCATTAAAGACGTACTTACGGCAGCCATTCCACTACCAAAGATCAATGCGGACTCCGCATGTTCCAGCGCTGCAATTTTCTTGCTCAATCCTTCTTGGTTGGGCGTATTGAAATATCTTGGATATCGTTTTACGGCAACATCGTCAAATGCATAGGAACTACTCATATAAAGGGGGGAAACCGCACCCTTATACTGTTTATCCTCTAATTGGCCAACATGGGTGCAAATGGTATTTATTCCTTTATCTTTTTTGTTCATTTTCACGAAAAAAATTTCTTTTAAAGGTACTAATTTAAGTCAGACCTGAAACGATTTCCATTTGCCCTTTTTAAAAAGGACTATGGAGATTATGGCCAGCAATACCTCCGCCAGGGTAATGGCCATAAAAACGCCCATGGCCCCTAACTTAAAATAAAAAGCAGCCAAATATGCGAATGGCAATTGAAAAGCCCAAAACGCTATCAGATTTATACGGGTAGGCGTTCCGGTATCGCCCGAACCGTTAAATGCCTGCGTGACCACCATACCGTATGCATAAAATATATACCCTGCGGCAATTATTTGCAAACAGAGTCCGCCACTTTCCACAACGGCAGGAGTCGCATTGAACCAACCCACGATATTTTTGGCATAAAGCAAATAAATTACGGAAACCAATCCCATGAAATAGGCATTATACTTTCCTGTTTTCCAAACCGAAGTTTCCGCACGTTCCGGTTTATTGGCACCAAGGTTTTGACCCACCAAAGTAGCGGCGGCATTGCTCATACCCCAGGAAGGCATTAAGGTAAACAGCATTACACGAATGGCAATAGTATAACCCGCCAGGACTTCGCTACCAAATTCAGACATCATACGCATTAAAAAAACCCAGCTGGATGTTCCTATCAAGAATTGTGCAATGCCCCCCAGGGAAACTCTTATCAGATTGAACATCACCTTTGTGTTCAAGATCAAGTCCGTAAAGGCAAGTTTTATCCTTCCCCATCCAAAAAATAATATTCCCAATTGAAAAAGTACGGCCGTTCCCCTCCCTATATTGGTAGCTATCGCTGCGCCCATAACACCGTATTCCGGTATAGGGCCCCAACCGAAAATAAAGAGAGGGTCCAATATGATATTGAGCCCGTTGGAGAGCACTAAGGCCCACATGGCAATAGAAGCATCACCAGCTCCCCTGAATATCGCATTGATAAGGAACAACAACATAATGGTGCTATTGCCTCCCAATAAAAGTTGGGTATAACCATATCCTTCAGAAATCAAATCGGGTTCCGCTCCCATTATCGAAAGGATTTCCTTTGCATAAATAAATCCAAACACCCCTACGATCAAAGAAACGAGTATTCCCAGAGCGATAGCCTGAACAGCGGACTCCTTAGCACCCTGTATATCTTTCTCCCCAATTCTTCGTGACACTACGGCCGTTGCCGCCATACTTAGTCCAATGGCCACGGCATATATTAAAGTGACAACGGATTCCGTTAGCCCAATTGTGGCCACTGCATTAACACTTACCTGGGATACATAGGCTATATCTACCAAAGCAAAGATAGATTCCATCAACATTTCCAATATCATGGGGATGGAAAGCATAAAAATTGCCCTACGGATACTCCCAGACGTAAATTCGGATTCCTTGCCCGTTATCGCTATCCAGAAATAATTAAAAAGTTTTTTAAACGTAAAATTTATATGATCAGTTGTCATTATGAAGTAAAATTATGTGATAAAAAAAGAGAAATGTCAATAATAGGACAGAAGTAAGTCCATTACTTTTTGGGTAAAAACCCGATGACATCTATAAAATACATAATCCTTACAGCTTCATAATGGAACAAAGATGGTAAAAAAATAAGAAGTAGGACACGATCAATACATTATTTAACATAATTTGCACGATACCGCCAATAACTAAGTCCACCTAAGACCAAAACTGCCAAAACAATATATTTCACATAATAAGGTGTTATTGCCGCTGAACCGCTCTGTCCATAACTGTGCAGTCCTACCAAATAATAATTTACCCCAAAGTAGGTCATCATAATACACCCCACAGCTGCCAGGCTCAAAAAATTAAATAACCATTTACTGCGAAGTCCCGGTACCAAGCGGGTATGAATAATAAAGGCATAGACCATAATGGAAATTAAGGCCCAGGTTTCTTTGGGATCCCAACCCCAATAACGCCCCCAGCTTTCATTGGCCCATTGTCCGCCCAAAAAATTGCCGATTGTCAGCATAACCAAACCTAATGTTAAAACCAACTCATTGATGATGGTCAATTCTTTCAGGTTGATTTCCATGCGTTTTTGGTTCTTTTTGGTGGTCAACAATATCAACAAAAGACTGACAAAGCCTAATATCCCCCCTACGATCAACGGGCCATAACTCCCCACAATGACCGCAACATGTATCATTAACCAATAACTATCCAATACCGGTACCAAATTGGAAATAGCAGGGTCTACCCAGTTCCAGTTGGCTATCATAAGTAGCAAACAGGTCACAAAAGCGGCCGCTGCCATGGTCATATCACTTTTTCTGGTAAACAGGAGTCCCATACCCATAGTAGCCCAAGAAACATAAATAATACTTTCATAGGCATCACTCCACGGGGCATGGCCAGAAATGTACCAACGAAGTATCAACCCGCCCGTATGCCATAAAAACAAAATAATGATCGTTCCTTTTAAGGCATATATGGCTACCCTCCAAATGGAGCGGTCTTTAAAGATTTGAAAAATCAATATGATAAAAAGCAAAAAACCGAACAAGCCGTACAACTTATACAAATGATTGAAAACATTCAGTTTGTTGTAAATAATCTCGGTATCTATTTTTTCCTTGGAGGGCAGTATTTCACTCCCATGGTTCTCCTGGTTTTGCTTAAAAGCGTCCAATAACTTATCTGCTACGGAATAATCACCCGTTTCCTTTGCTTTTTGCAAGGTCATTAGGTAATAGGGAATGGAGTTTTTAATAAAGTTGGCATAAAGTGAGTCGGCCACCGGATATTGTCCCCCTCTATAGGCTACCGTGGATATCCATTTATTGTTCTCATCATTCAATAACGGGAATATTTTAATCATTTCTCCACTAAGGGCCTGATTTAAAAGATTTACCCTAATATGCGCCTGTTTTATATCCTTTTCAAAGGCATCTGGATTATTGGTCGATGTAGCTTCCCGCAATACAGACTCCAATTTATAGTTTCCCTTAGCATCAAAAAAATCGGTCGCCTTAACATATTCTTGATTTTCAGGAACACCGATCAAGTGTCTTATGCTATCATTTTTCACATCCTTGCTCAGGTTGATAAATTCGGTATTGTACCAAACCGCAGGATTCATCATCATGGACAGGAATATCTGATCGGCGTTCATACTCTTAAATTTATCCTTACGGCTTAATTTCCGTAACAATTCCGAGGAAAAGGTGTTTATGGGCTTCATTCGTCCCCCCTCGTCCTGTATGACCAGTTTTCCAAATTTCTCGGCATGTGACGCGGAAACCATGGTCGCCCTTAAAACGGAATCTATCTGCTCCTGAGTTGGCATTTTGCCTCTGTGATCATGGCCATCGTTAACCGTATGCTCCTGCCCTATGGCATTAAAAAATAAGCCAAAAATAAGGAGGGTAGTCAGTTTTGCCTTTTTGGTCTTTAACTTTTTCAAGGATTGGCCAAGGTCTTTGAACCGTGTTTTCCCAAAGAACATAATCCCCACTAAACCGAGGTATAACAGAAAATAACCTACATACGTGATCCATGTGCCCCATTGGTCATGGTTAACGGATAGTCTGGTGCCTTTTTCATCGGGGTCAAACCCGGCCTGAAAAAACCGGTAGCCTTTATGATCGAGGATATTGTTCATAAAAATATCATAATCATAGGGACGTTTGTCCTTTACCGTGACCTTGCTCATAAAAGAAGCGTACCCTTTTTCCGTACCGGGATATTTTACGGCTATAAAATCATTGAGCTGAACGGCAAAAGGAAGTTCATGGACTTTAGATCCATAGCGCAATGAAAAGCCCAATCCACCAACCTGTATTTTATCCGTAAAATTGGTATTCCCTTTCCCCCCCAAGATTTTTACATGCTTAGTTTCCCCATTGGTAGTTACGGCGACTTCCAAAGCATCAAAATCCCCTTCGGTCTTTTCTTTTTCAGGTATTTCCACTATTCCATATGAGCCTCGGACAAGCGAATCCGGCATAACAAATTGCATATTCGCCAGCTGATACAAAGAACGCAATTGCAATGGTTGTAGGCTATCCTTGATCACCTGACCTTGAAATTGATCCGCCATGCGCAGAAAATTCCCGCCAAAAGACGGTTCTATTTGATAAACGGAATCTGTCGTATAAATATTTATGGCACCATCCATTTTCTTGTTCAGGGCGAATAATACATTATGCACACTGGTCACTTTTCCATTTTCCAGAAAGTGTTCGTGGCGTTGGCCGTCCCCGGCCTCAACTAATTTTAAATACGTATTTCCTTCCGGATCGGGCAAAAGTCCTTTTTTGGCCCCTTCAATAAAATCTACATAGGAGATGGAAAAATCCGTGCCGTTAAAATCCGACCGCCAAGGCAGATTGGATTTAATGGCCTGCTCCGTAACGATCAAATCATCTTCTAAGATTTTACGTTTGGGTTCTCCATCGATTTCACCATCAACATGGGCCGTCAAATAGGTCTTGGCGGAATAAAAAACATTTTCGGAGACCCCTTCCCGTATGGGCATCATTCCTTCATAACTTATATAGCGTGTTACGAACGCCCCTATAATAATTAATATCCACGACAAATGCAGCGTAAGAACTGGCCATTTTTCCAAACGGAACAATCTATATCTAGTAATATTTCCAATAAAATTTATGACAAAAAAGACCATAATGGCCTCGAACCATGTAGTATTGTAAATCCAGATACGTGCCGTTTCCGTACTATACCAACTTTCTATGAACGTACCAAAGGCCATCGCCGTGGCAAAAACAATAAAAAGAACGGCCATTAATCGAGTGGAGAAAAAAAATTTCTTTAGCAATTCCGTCATGAAGAAAAACGTTGATTTTCAACAGGCAAAAATAGGGTATTTTAAAGAGATAATATCTTAAATTGGTTTGTTTCCGAATGGTATAACAATCTTTTTTTCTTTGTTTAGGAACAAAAGGAATTTGGCATAAAAACCTATAAAAGCAATTTAAGATGGTTAGGCTATGGGCGAAATATAATTTCCATGGTGCGATCAGTAATATTATCGCATTTATGGGCACCAAATCCAAAAACCTCCTCGGTATTTATAGTGAGTTCGTAAAGCCTTTCCTTTAAGCTGTTTTTAGCCCGATGAAGACGTACCTTTACATTGGAAACGGAAATATTTAGACAGTTCGAAATTTCATTGATGGACATCTCTTCCAATTCCCTTAAAATATACACCGTACGGTACTTTACGTCCAAGGTATCTATTGCGTTTTCCAAAAGTTGTTTTGCCTCGTTTCTGATCATTCGTTTTTCAGGGTTTAATTGATCTCCGGCAGGGATTTCCAAAATTGTATTTTTGGTAATCGCTATAGAGGGTCCGTTTATATCTATTATTTTTCCCTTTTCCTTCAACCTGGCCAGGGTTTCATTAATACCGATCCTGATCAGCCATGTAGAATAAGTGGAGGTCCGCTTAAATTGCGTTAGTTTTTCAAACGCTTTCAGATATGTATTCTGCATAATATCCTCTATTTCGGCACTATCCCTAATATAGCTTCTTACAACACGAAAAAGTTTTTGATTGTTTCTTCTTAAAAGTATTTCGTACAATTCTTTTTCTCCTGCTAGAATCCTATCGATGATTTCTACCTCTGCTATTTTGCGATTCCTAAAATCTCCTTGTTTGGTTGTTCCCATTGCCGTATGCTTTGGTCTTAGATTGAAATTATAAGAAATAGTTACAAAATTTTGTAACCTTTTTGCGCTTCACTTATCTAAAGTTAAACTATAAAATCAAAAAACGAATGGATTCAAATATTCACCTAGTGAAAACAGTGTTGAAATACACTTATGGTCTCGTACCGATTATTGCCGGATTGGACAAGTTTACAAACCTCTTGACGGATTGGGGCCAATATTTGGGCTCCAATTTTTCGGGGATAGTCCCGGTAGAAACGGGAACTTTTATGATTCTTGTCGGGCTTATAGAAATTGTGGCGGGCGTACTGGTATTCATAAGGCCAAGGATAGGGGCCTTGGTAGTAATGGTTTGGTTAACAGTTATTGCTTTGATACTATTGATCAGCGGCAATTTTATAGATGTTGCCGTTCGTGACCTTGTAATGGCCATAGGGGCTTTTTCATTATCAAAATTGTATGAAACCGGCCCAAAAGCCTAAGCCTGTAATGAGGTAAATAAAATTGGGCGGACCTTAAGCAACAAGCACTGTTAGGTTTATGTATATCATCTGACCAAAAACTTGTATTCCAACACCTTGTAAAAATCTAAAAACTATGAAAATGAACAGAAAGACTTTTATCAAAAAAGCAGCGGGAACTCTTTTAATAGGAATCCCGGCAATTTCACTACTTGGATGTTCCAATGACGATAGCGCCAATGGAGACCCAACGATCGACCCCGAACAAAGGGACTGTGCGGAGAACGGAGCTAATGCCACGGCTATTAGCAATAATCATGGACATACTTTGACCGTATCAAAAGAAGATATAGAAGCAGGTGTGGAAAAGACGTATTCCATTCAGGGTGGTTCAGGACATAACCACGACATTACGCTTACCGCGGAGAATTTCACCACTTTGAAAAGTGCAAAAACAATACAAGTGGAATCTTCCAGAGGCAATAGCCATAGGCATGATGTGACCGTTTCCTGTGCCTAAACCATGAAGGAAAAATAAGAGCCCTTCTAACATTCGATTTAAAATTTTAAGGTTGTTCACACCTTAAAAGGGTGGATATATGTGCAATTATATCGCTAATTTTGTAGCATGATATCCATCACCATTATTGGAACGGGCAATTTGGCGGAACATTTGGCTTTTGCTTTTTCCAAAGCAAAGGGTATTCGGCTAAATCAGGTGATAGGGAGAAATAGAAAGCGTTTGGACGTATTTTCTAAATTCACTTCTATTTCTTCCGATTATGATGCACTGTTAGATTCCGATATTTACATTTTGGCCATAAAAGATGGGGCCATCCATGAGGTTGCCAAAAAAATAAGTTATTTGAACGGATTGGTGGTGCATACCGCCGGTGCCATGAATATGGAAGTCCTTGGCCCGAACAAAAACATTGGTGTTTTTTATCCGTTACAGACCTTTACGAACGGGCAAGAAGTAGATTTTACAACGATTCCCATATGTATTGAGGCCAATTCCGAAGAGAGCCTGGGGCTGCTTTTAAAACTTGGCACCACCCTAAGCACAAAAGTGCAGGTCATACCTTCCAAAAAGAGAAAAATACTGCATGCCACCGCCGTGTTCGTCAATAATTTCCCCAATTATCTTTACGCCATAGCAAAAGAAATATGTGATGATAATCAACTGGAATTCAACCTATTAAATTCTTTGATTTCAGAAACTGCAAATAAAGTAAATTTTTTGACCCCAAATGAAGCGCAGACCGGCCCTGCACGAAGGGGCGACCAAAAAACCATGCACGAACACTTAAATTTGCTCAAAGAGGAAAAGCATAGAGAAATATATATACTTTTGAGCAATGCTATAAAAGCCACGAATGGAGAAAAGTTATAAAACCTTCTTAAAGAATATTACCACATTTGTTTTTGATGTTGACGGCGTATTCACGGACGGAACCCTTTTAATTACCACCAATGGTGAAATGCTCCGTAAAATGAGCGTAAAAGACGGGTACGCGTTAAAAGTTGCGCTGAACAAGGGGTACAATATATGCATCATTACCGGAGGGACCAATGAAGGTGTCAGGAACCGATTACGTGGTTTGGGAGTAACGGACATCTATATGGGAGCGCATCACAAGATTGATGCACTCGAGGAATATTTGGATATTTATGATATAGATGACCAACAAGTATTGTATATGGGCGATGATATTCCGGATATTCCTCCAATGAAGCGTGTGGCCCTGGCCGCATGCCCTCAAAATGCCGTTCCGGAAGTAAAGGCGATAAGCCGGTACATTTCACATATCAATGGAGGGCAAGGCTGTGTGAGGGACGTTATTGAACAGGTATTGAAAGTAAGGGGCGATTGGATGGATCATTTTAGTGCTGCCAACGACTGAATAATGCTGCAGGAAAAACTTAGGGACCATAAAATAATCCTGGCTTCGGGCTCACCAAGAAGACAACAGTTCTTTAAAGAAATGGGATTGGATTTTGAGGTCCGGTTAAAAGCCGTAGAGGAAATCTATCCGAAGCACTTGAGAGCTTCGGAAATTTCAGACTACCTGTCCGTACTCAAGGCATCCGTTCATCAAGAAAGTTTAGGTACCCACGAAATATTGATCACTTCCGATACTGTTGTTTGGCACAATGGGGAATCTTTGGCAAAGGCGGTGGACCGGGACGAGGCCTATAAAATGCTTGAAAAACTCTCCGGTGATTGGCATGAGGTCATTACCTCGGTATGCTTTACCACCATTAATAGACAAAAAATAAAAAATCATTCGACCAGGGTGAAGTTTAAAAACCTTTCCAAAATCGAGATAGACTATTATATCGAGAATTATAGGCCCTATGATAAAGCGGGGGCCTACGGTATTCAAGAGTGGATCGGCCTGATCGGCATTGAAGAGATCAAAGGTTCCTATACCAATGTCGTAGGGCTTCCTACACAATTGGTTTACAAAACGTTAATGGACATGGTATCCTGACCGTTTTTAGGTAATTTTGATAAAAACCCGAACATTATGTTTAAAAAATGGCTCAAATTAGGATTTTCCATCGTCGCCAGTATCGCAATCGGTACGCTGATCCAATCCTGCAAGGATAAAATCATTAAAAACGAGAAGCAGTTGGCAATGCACTCCGAAACCGATGAAAATACAATATTAAAAAATGAACTTTCCCAGGAATTTAAGGAATATTGGTATGCCGGTAAGGCAGAAATAACGTCTTATGAGCTGGAACAGGCCAGATATGGGGAACTTAGAAAAGGTAATGCCGTACTAATCTATGTTACGGAACCGTTTTTGTTCGGAAAACAGGTAAAAGCAGATAATCATCATGCGGATAATGTTCCGGTATTAAAATTAAATTCGACAAAAAACTATTTAACGGGAATCTATCCGTACTCCATTATGAGCAGTAGTTTTTATCCGGTACACGATCAACAACATGCGGTTAAAGTCGCTTTTTCTTCCCAAGAATGGTGCGGGCAGGTGTATGCACAGATCAATAATAGGGATAATTTTAAAATACAGTCCCATTCCTATTTTGAAAACGAGGCCGATCAAAATTTTAGTTTGGACAAAACACATTTGGAGAACGAGATTTGGAATAAAATCAGAATAAATCCGGCTAATTTACCTGTGGGTCAAATTGAAATGATTCCCTCACTGGAATACATACGCCTATCACACAAAAAACTACGGGCTTACAAGGCGATAGCATCCATAACCGTACAGGGGGAAGTCAAGACATACGAAATAATATATCCGGATTTGAACCGTTCGTTAAAAATCAACTTTACCAAAACATTCCCCTATACTATAGAAAGTTGGACGGAGACCTTTAAAAGCGGTTATGGCCCCAATGCGCAGGTACTAGCGTCCAAAGGAATAAAAAAGAAATCATTGAACACTCCCTATTGGCAACAAAACAGCAATAAGTATCTGTATTTACGAGATAGCCTGGGATTGTAGTTTATAGAGTCCTTTTTTCATAAATCCTCAAGAAGGACTGCATCTTAATATATTATAGAAAACCGAACGGTTGGACACCTACATATTCTAACAATATGATCCTTCAAAAGAGAGCATACCTGTATCAACTTGTGATGGCCAATCTGTTTCCGGTCGAGATGAAAACTAGTTTGTTAAAGAAGTTGTAAAAAAAATCCTATAGGTATATTATCTTTCTATCTTTGGTTTTTGTCTAAAACCATCAATATGCGCCAACTTCTGGTTCTTTTTTCTTGTTTGCTTTTTTTGTTTACTAAATTAAGTGCCCAAGTCCCCGAAAAGAATACCCCGTCAGATATTTATCATTCCATTCAAAGACTCAATTTTTTGGGAACCGCATTATTGGTTGCGGCACATCCCGATGATGAGAACACACGACTGATTTCTTATCTGTCCAACGGTGTAAAGGCCAGAACGGGATATCTTTCCCTGACCAGAGGTGATGGCGGCCAAAATTTAATAGGTCCGGAACTTAGGGAATTATTAGGCGTATTGAGAACTCAGGAACTTTTGGCCGCAAGGAGGATTGATGGTGGCGAACAGTTTTTTACCCGGGCCAATGATTTTGGATACTCCAAGCACCCTAAGGAGACCTTGAAAATATGGGACAAAGAAACCATATTGGGCGATGTAGTCCAAACGATACGAAAATTTAAACCGGATATTATCATTAATCGGTTCGATCATAGGAGTCCCGGATCGACCCACGGCCACCATACGTCTTCCGCAATGCTCAGTGTAGAGGCCTTTGATTTAGTGAACGATCCAAATTCATATCCAGAACAACTGTCAACAACGGAAATCTGGCAACCCAAGCGATTGTTCTTTAATACCTCCTGGTGGTTTTACGGCAGTCGGGAAAATTTTGAAAAAGCGGACAAAACCAATATGCTTTCCATTAATGTAGGTGCCTATTACCCAACCTTGGGGGTTTCCAATAATGAAATAGCTTCTTTGGCCAGTAGTCAACATCTTTGTCAGGGATTCGGCCGGTTGAACACCAGAGGGGCTCAACAGGATTATTTGGAATTACTAAAAGGAGATTTACCGAAGGATATGACCGATCCTTTTGAAGGGATCGATACAACCTGGTCAAGAGTTGAGGGAGGTACGAAAATCGGTGCTATTTTGTATAATGTGGAAAAGAATTTCGATTTCACAAACCCTTCCAAGCATCTTCCCGAACTGCTCAAGGCCTATGGTTTATTACAACATATAGAGGATGAACATTGGAAAAAATTAAAATCCAGGGAATTGGAGACGATTATCGTTAAGGTTGCCGGATTGCATTTGGAAGGCTCCGCCAAAACTGCCTATGCCAATCCTGGGGAAACCACTACCATTGGTATTGAAGCCGTAAACCGATGCGCCGCCAAAATAGTCCTGGAATCCGTACAAATAAATAAAAACGAGGTCATTGGCAATGCCCTGGTTCTCGCAACAAATATAACGGTGAAAAAAGATGTTTCCCTCGATGTTCCGGAAAGCACTCAATATACGAGTCCGTATTGGCTGATGGAAAAAGGCACTATGGGCGTATATACCGTAAAGAATGCCGAATGGATCGGAAAACCAGAAACGCCACGGGCATTTGAAGTGACCTTTAACCTCAATTTTGACGGAATTCCGATGTCAATTTCCAAGCCTGTAATACATAAATATGCCCGACCGGACAAAGGTGAGATATATCAACCTTTTGAAATCGTGCCGGAAGTTACCGCCAGTTTTAAGGATAAAGTATTGATTTTTGCGGATGACACCCCAAAGCAAGTTCCTGTAACCATCAAAGCGCATGCCGATAATGTTTCGGGAACGGTGCAATTCTGTTATGATAAAGGCTGGAATGTAGATGTAGAGACTAAACCTTTCCATATTGCAAAAAAAGATGATGAACGGACATTTTATTTCACCTTGTCCCCTCCCCAGTTTGAAGATGAGGGTTTTATATCGCCCCTGATTAAAATTAATGGTAAGGAAATTAACAAGGAATTGGTCTCCATAGCTTATGACCACGTTCCTACGCAAACCATACTAATTCCTTCCGAAGCAAAAGTAGTACGTTTGGATATCCAAAAGGCCGGGGAACACATTGGATATATTATGGGTGCCGGGGACGATGTTCCCACAAGCCTAGAACAAATTGGTTATACCGTTCATTTATTGGATCCGTCCAATATTTCAAAAGGCACGTTGGATAAATATGATGCGGTAGTATTGGGCATTAGGGCCTATAATGTAGTAAATGAGCTTGATTTTAAGCAAAAACATATATTGGATTATGTAAAGAATGGCGGTAATCTCATTGTTCAATATAATACGGCCGGAAGATGGGCCGCCCAATTTGAGAATATAGCGCCCTATTCGTTACAAATTAGCAGAGATCGGGTCACTAATGAGCATTCCGAAGTTAAAATAATGGCCAATGAACATGCCGTGGTAAATTTCCCCAATAAGATTGCTTTAAATGATTTTAAAGGTTGGGTACAGGAAAGAGGGTTATACTTTCCCAATAAATGGAGCAAGGAATTTACTCCCATCCTAGAAATGAGGGATGATGGCGAAAATTGGAAAAAAGGGAGTCTGTTGATCGCTCCTTATGGCAAGGGTAATTATATTTATACCGGACTGAGTTTTTTTAGGGAACTACCGGCCGGTGTTCCGGGAGCTTATAAATTATTTTCCAATATGTTGTCCATTGGTAAAGATAAAGTCGAATCACAAGACAGGATAAAAGGATGAATCAAGAAAAAGACAAAAGTAATAACTGGAAAAAGGAATATTCCCTTGTTCTGCTGCTCAACCTTATCTATATTCTCATTTTCTATTACATAATGACCTCATTCACATAGTATGGGAATACTGGATTGGATTATTCTTTGTGGCACATTATTGTTTATAGTAGTGTATGGGGTGTGGAAAACCAAAGGGAGTAAGAATGTAAACGACTATGTAAAAGGAGGCAACGAGGCCAAATGGTGGACCATAGGCCTTTCCGTAATGGCAACCCAGGCCAGTGCCATAACCTTTTTATCCACGCCCGGTCAAGCTTTTCATGATGGAATAGGGTTTGTTCAATTTTATTTTGGACTTCCTTTGGCCATGATCATAATCTGTATAGTATTCGTTCCAATATACCATAGAATGAAGGTCTATACGGCCTACGAGTTTCTGGAAAGCAGATTTGATTTAAAAACACGTTCCTTGACCGCCATTCTATTTCTCATGCAACGGGGGCTTGCCGCCGGGATTACCATTTTTGCCCCCTCGATCATTCTTTCTGCGGTTTTGGGTTGGGACTTGGGTACTTTAAATGTGATTATTGGCACATTGGTCATCATTTATACGGTTTCCGGGGGAACAAAGGCCGTAAACGTAACCCAAAAGCAGCAAATGTTCATTATAATGACTGGAATGTTCATTACCTTTTTCTTCATTTTAGGGTATTTCCCGTCCGATATTACATTTGACAAAGCTTTAAAAATTGCAGGTGCCAGTGATAAACTTAATATTCTGGATTTTAGTTTTAATACGAAGAGTAGATATACGTTCTGGAGCGGGATTACAGGAGGGCTATTTTTAGCCCTGGCTTATTTTGGTACCGATCAAAGTCAGGTACAGCGGTATTTGTCCGGAAAATCCATACGGGAAAGCCAATTAGGATTGGTTTTCAATGGAATTTTTAAAATCCCGATGCAATTCTTTATTCTCATGGTGGGTGTTATGGTATTTGTTTTTTATCAATACAATCCATCACCCTTGAATTTCAATCCTTCTGCGACGAAAACCGTTTTGAATTCGGAGTATGCCGAGGACTATCGATTATTACAGGAAGGTCAAGTTACATTGGAAGCGGAAAAAAGAATTGCACAAAATGATTTTTCGGCAGCATTGGAAATCAAGGAATATGCCGCCGTAGAGGAAGCAAAACAATTGATCATCAGAATTAATAAAAAAGATAGTATCAATCGCATAGCTGCAAAATCATTGATCAGGCAAGCGGACAAATCCGTGGAAATCAATGATAAGGATTACGTATTTATTCACTTTATCCTGAATAATTTACCCAAAGGACTTATTGGTTTATTATTGGCCGTTATCCTATCCGCTGCCATGTCCTCCACCGCTTCCGAATTAAATGCACTGGGTACCATTACCGCGCTGGATTTGTATAAAAGAAATGAAAAGCTGAGACTTAAAATATTAAGAGTTTTTCAGCTTGTGACCTTTGGCAGGTTCAAAAGAGAAAATAACAATGTATTTACGGAAAAGGACTATGTAAAGGCATCAAAGGCTTTTACGTTAATTTGGGGCATAATTGCCATTCTCATCGCTTGTATAGCCAATCTTTTTGATAATTTGATCCAGTTGGTGAACATTATAGGAAGTATATTTTATGGCAATGTACTGGGCATATTCCTTTTGGCGTTCTTTTTCAAGTTCATTAAGGGGAATGCGGTCTTTTTTGCGGCCATAGTAACACAGATCATTATCTGTATCGTCTATTACAATCTCATCCATATCCATCCTTCGGGCGATGAGAAATTGGGGTATTTGTGGTTAAATTTTATCGGTTCCGCCTTGGTCATCGTAATTGCCTTTATTTTTGAGCTTTTTGATAGAGTATTAAAGAAACCTTTAGCATAGAATTGGTTTAAAATTAATTTTATGATGAAAAAGTTCAAGTGCTATTTTTTTCTTTGATTATCTTGCGCAACTAAACCAATTGTTTTTTAATGATCGCTTCTAAAATAAAAACCTACTTTGAAACCAACTACGCAAAAAACCCACTTATAGTAAAATCTCCCGGAAGGATAAACCTAATAGGAGAACATACGGATTATAATCTGGGATATGTATTACCTGCATCCATAGAAAAAGCCATATATTTTGCCGTTTCGCCTAACAACACGGACAAGATCAATATTGAAACTTTTATATCATCACCGGAAAAAATCACTTTTGACCTACAGGGAAGCCAGACTGCTTTTGAAGCTTTCTGGGGCAATTATTTTAAGGCCATCATAGAGATTTTAATAGAAAAAAAATACCCCTTAAAGGGTTTTGATTGTGTTTTTGGAGGAGATATTCCCATTGGATCCGGACTTTCCTCTTCTGCTGCGCTTTGCTGTGGTTATCTCCATGCCCTTTCAAAAGTATGCGATAAGGAAATTCCCAAAGAGGAAATAGCGCTCATTGCACAGAAGGCGGAACATAGAATTGGATTAAATTGTGGTTTAATGGATCAATATGCGGTTCTTTTCGGGAAAAGGAACAATGCGCTTTTCCTGGATTGTAAAGATTTGACACATAAATATATTCCAATAAATTTGGATGGTTACAGTTGGGCATTGATCAATTCCAATATAAAGCACAATCTTGCCGTAGACTCTGAATATAATAAAAGAAGAGGTTCCTGCGAGGCCATTGTAAATACCGTGAACGAAAAACGGCCTGGGACAAGTTCCTTAAGGGATGTTACACTGGATGATCTGAAAAACGTTCAGAAAGAGGTAGATCCCATTGATTATAAACGAGCTCATTATGTCCTTCAGGAAAACAACAGGGTTCTAAAAATGATGGAATCCTTAAATTCGGGGGATGCCAAAACCGCAGGGAACATTCTTTTGGAAGGGCATTGGGCCATGTCCAAAGAGTTTGAAATTACTACAGAGGAATTGGATTTTTTGGTCGAAAATGGTCAGCGATTGGAAGGCGTTATGGGCTCAAGAATGATGGGCGGAGGATTTGGTGGCTGCACCATTAATTTGATTAAAACGGATAAGTTAAAAGAGAATCTGGAAAGAATGGTAAAGGATTATAAGGACAAAACCGGCATTGATGCAGAGGTCTATCACCTTAAAATTGATGATGGCGTACACGTTATGGAATGAGGTAATTCATCCCTTCAAATATTGAAATCACTTGCGTAAATAAATAAGCCCATATCTTTTCTAAAAATGTAAAAACCCGTAAACTAAATAAGTAGTTTACGGATTTTTATATATTTTATTTTTGATTACTTACCTCCCCATTCTTTAAGGGAATCCGTGTTCATTTTAATATAATCATCATTTTTGGCTTCCTTTGCCCCGGCCAATGATTTTTTTGCCGTGGCAATCGCACCCTTTTTATCCCCTGCTTTTGCCAAGATCAGCGATTGTTGTCTCAACTGCCAAAAACGTGGTTTTTCGATCATGGACATGGCTTTATTCATCCACTCCTTTGCTTTATTGATATCTTTTCCCTCATTTGCATAATAAACGGCGGCGGCATAGTAATCGCCTGCACTTGGTCCGGACAGTACATTTTCAATGTTTCTCATAACCGAAGCATCGGTAGGAACACCAAATGGAACAGCTACATAGACCTTCTCCCAAATAAAGCCAATGTTCGCCCCTGTGTTTTTTATATTATCTATAGAAACGGTAAAGGTCTCTACCGGAAACTCCATGTTGTAGACAGGAACCGTAGTTTTTGCCACTACTTTAGCATCGTCCCAATTTCTGGGTGTTCCGCCCCCCTGCGTATCCGTATAGAAAAAAACTTCCCAATTGGATTCGCCAGGTTTTGTGAAAATTGAGTACGTACCCGCTTTAACAGACTGATCCGCAATAGTAACGTCTGTATCAAAACTTATTTTAGTGTATGCGTTCGCTCCGGTTCTCCATAACTTTCCATAAGGAACCAAATCACCAAAAACGGTTCTCCCTTTCATGGAAGGTCTTGAATAATCCAAAGTTATCTCTGTTAATCCAACCGTCTGTATTAATTTGGATGACGGGCTAGGTGCCGGTGTATTTATCTGCGCCTCTAACGAAAGCGTTGCCACAATTGCCAAAAGAAAAAGTACTATTTTGTTCATAATAATGTTGTTTTTAAGTTGTAACAAACTTAAAGATAAAGCTCTATCAGCCTTGTTAATAAACTCCTAAATAAGTTTTCGGTTAAATCAATTACCGTATATGTCCGGATTTTCTATTTCTACTGAAAAAAAATAGGTTTTCCGTACAAAAGGTCTGGATGGCAATGAATCCATTTAAAATGGGAAAAAGACAAATCTATAAATGAATCTGTCCTTTACCCACAAGCAATAATTAGTAAAATAATCATTATTTTAGAGCTTCTTAAAAAAACGGTATTGGAAGTATCTTTTATCCGTTTTTGAGCTTGTTAAAAAATATATCCAATTAGAACCAAACCTAACGCAATAATAGTCCCATGAGAAAAATCCTAATTATAATTATTCTTATACATTCTGGAATACTTTCAGCACAATCTTTTGATTTTCAATTTGATCATTTTGCCATAGTTGTGGATGATGTTGATAAAAGCGCCGATTTTTATAAGAATATTTTAAAATTAAAAGAGATTCCCCATCCCGATCGGAAACCGGGTTTTAGATGGTTTGTAGTTTCGGGTAATTCCCAGATTCATCTTATTCAAAAGGAATTTACCCCTTTCGAGAAGAACAAATCCATGCACTTATGCTTGGCAACGCAGGATTTGGATGGAATTATCAGCCATTTAAGGGCAAACAATATCCCCTTCTCAGATTGGGAAGGCAAGGCAAATACCGTAAGACTGCGTTCAGATGGGGTTAAACAAATCTATATTCAAGACCCCGATGAGTATTGGATCGAAATAAATACCGCCAAACACGACTAAAAATCTTATAGTGTTCCATTTAAAACTCCGTTAACTATAGAAATCACGGTGTGTAAACAATAATAAAAATGAGCAATCCGATTATACAGGTTTTTCCCCTGGGTTTTCCGTGGCAGACACAAGATCCATTTTTGTTTTGTGTTTACCATCTGGATCATTACCCAAAAGGAAATAGTGAAATGGGTCCGGCTACCTCTTTAGAAGGAAGAAATCTGGGCAATGATTTTACCATAAAAGATGGTTGGCGCATGTACCACGGCAGGACCATTCCCGGTTTTCCAGCGCACCCGCACCGCGGATTTGAAACCATTACCATTGTTAATAAAGGATATTGTGACCATTCAGATTCTTTGGGTGCCGCCGGACGTTTCGGAGAAGGTGATGTACAATGGATGACGGCTGGTAAAGGTGTTCAACATTCCGAAATGTTCCCGTTGTTGAACGAGGGTACCGAGAATACACTGGAGCTTTTCCAAATATGGCTTAATCTTCCCCAAAAGGACAAATTTGCGGAACCGCATTTTAAAATGCTCTGGCATGAAGATATTCCTATAGTTCATGAAAAAAATGCAACTATAAAAATAATTGCGGGTAATTATCGTGGTAATCAGGCCAACGACCCCGCTCCGGATTCATGGGCGTCCAATTTAGAAAATGATGTGGCCATTTGGAACATTCACGTAGATGCCGAAAAAGAATACGCCCTTCCAAAAGCGGATACAGATGTATCCCGTACACTATATTTTTACGAAGGTGCCGAAATCTATATAGGCGATGAGAAGATTCTGCCAAATTATGGTATCACTTTAAATCCGGCCCAGGAAATTGTTGTTAGAGCAGGTACCCAAAAAGCACAACTTCTATTGCTTCAGGGAAAACCTATCTCGGAACCTGTGGCCAAATATGGACCATTCGTTATGAATTCAGATGAGGAAATACAGCAGGCCATGCAAGAATACCGACTTACCCAATTTGGAGGTTGGCCTTGGCCTCATCCGGACAATGTACATAGTAAGAAAAAAGGGCGATTCGCAAAATACCCGGATGGAACCTTAATCGAAAAATAGGTTCTAAAACTTTCCACCAATTTTTTGATATTGTTTTTTATCTAAAATTCGATAATAGTATTTAAACACGGACTATTCTTGCACCAATGGCACGCAAACGTTCGTCAATGTTTTCATATCCCCGATCGATCTGTTCTATATTATGTATCGTAGATGTTCCTTTTGCGGAAAGTGCAGCGATCAATAAGGAAACCCCTGCCCGAATATCCGGTGAAGTCATTGTGGTCGCTTTTAAGGTCGATTTAAAATCGTGTCCCATAACAGCTGCCCTGTGCGGGTCGCATAGTATGATCTTTGCCCCCATATCCAGTAACTTATCCACAAAGAACAATCGGCTTTCGAACATTTTTTGATGAATGATCACCTCTCCCCTGGCCTGTGTGGAGATTACCAGAATAATACTCAATAAATCCGGGGTAAGTCCAGGCCAAGGCGCATCGGCTATGGTCAAAATAGAACCATCGATATAATTCTGTATTTCATATCCGTTTTCGTGTCTGGGAATATAGATGTCATCTCCTTTTTGTTCCAATTGGATACCCAATTTTCTAAAAACGGAAGGTATTTGACCTAAATCGTCCCAACTTACATCTTTTATGGTAAGCTCGCTCTTGGTCATGGCCGCAAGCCCGATCCAGCTTCCTATTTCGATCATATCGGGAAGCATGGTATGTTCCGTGCCACCCAATTCCCGTACACCGTCTATGACCAATAGATTGGAACCGATACCGGAAATTTTTGCGCCCATCCTATTCAACATTTTACACAACTGTTGTAAATAGGGTTCACATGCGGCATTGTAAATGGTGGTTTGACCTTCGGCCAAAACTGCCGCCATTACAATATTAGCGGTTCCGGTTACCGATGCCTCATCCAAAAGCATGTAAGTACCTTTTAACGACTTGGCTTCCACACCATAAAAATATTCCTCTTTGTTGTAACGAAATTTGGCTCCAAGCTTAATGAATCCCTCAAAATGAGTATCCAAACGCCTTCTGCCAATCTTATCACCTCCCGGTTTGGGGATATACCCCTTGCCAAAACGAGCCAATAACGGGCCTACCAACATTATAGAACCTCTTAATCCTCTGCCATCCTGTTTAAACTGATCAGATTGTAAATATTCAAGATTTACATCATCTGCCTTAAAAACATAGGAACCTTTTTTTTTCTTGTGGATCGTAACGCCTAAATTCTCTAACAGGGAAATTAGTTTATTTACATCCACAATATCGGGAATGTTGTTTATGGTAACCTCTTCGCTCGTTAACAATACGGCACAAAGAATTTGTAAGGCTTCATTTTTAGCACCTTGCGGGGTAATCTCACCGGATAATCGGTGTCCTCCCTCTATCCTAAATGTTCCCATTTATAGTGGTGGAAGTTTAATAGCGTTTCTTGCCGCGGTTATTGTTTCTTTGATTTTTCTTGCCCGAATTGAATCTTTGGGACTTGGATATCCTGTTCTTCAGGAACTGACCGCTATCCGTAAGGTTCTCCCCATCGGAGGCTAAATCTATTTGACCATCGCTCAATTCATAAAGATGGTTAAAGATGGCCTTATCGTCCACTACATCCTTGTTCCAGTTCAAATAACATTTTTTCATATGGTTGGCAATGGCATACTCCAGGCCGGAACGCTTATCCCCTTTTTCCCATTGCACGGCAACATCGATCATTCGTTTTATATTGTTTCCGTAAAAACGATACTTTGGATGGTTTTGGGGGTATTCCAAGGGATCCGGACGCTTTTGCAATACCTCTTTTGAAGTAATCGGAAAAGGAGAGTCCACATCCAATTTAAAATCGGACATGATAAACATTTGATCCCACAGTTTATGTTGAAAATCCGGTACATCCCTTAAATGGGGCTGCATGTTTCCCATAACACTTATAATGGATTGGGCCACTTTATTTCTTTCATCACGGTCTTCTATACTGACCGCATGATCTACCATTTTCTGAAAATGCCGCCCGTATTCCGGTATAATAAGTTTCGGACGCTCTGTATTGTATTCGAGGTTTTCTACTAAATCCAAATTGGAAAAATTTAACTTAAAAATTGTTGAAGAGATATTGTTATAACGGCTGCAAATTAAGAAAATTATGGGTCAAATACTATTTTAAAGGGATATAACCCCTTTAATTGCCCCCACTTCCTTATATTTCTGGATTACGGCATCCGGACCGTCAAGGTTTACCGTGACGGAAACACTGGTATATTTCCCTTTTTTTGATTTTTTGGAAGCTATGACCGCACCCGTGTTATCGAATATCCTATGGATCTGCTTTATTTTTTCCTCATCGGAAAGGACTATAAATTTATATAAATAATCAGAAGGCCATGTTGTGCTCTCTAGAAGCTGTTCTTTTAACCTTTTATAAAAATCTTCGGATTTATGCTCCGCCATTATACAACTTTTATGCAAAGATAAGAGGAAAACCCCAGTTTTTTAATAACCCCCGTTTCGCTATTTTTGTATGGATAAACAGATAGTTTGAAAGGTAAAAAAATAGTGGTCACCGGAGGGCCTGGAACAGGAAAAACATCACTCGTACGATCACTTGAAGATTCTGGTTTCCTTTGTTTCCATGAGGTTATACGGAGTATGACCTCAGAAGCAAAAAAAGGAGGGAATAAAGAAGTGATGACAACCAATCCCCTGGCCTTTGTAAACGACCCTTATACCTTTAATAAACAATTGTTGAAAGAACGGTTGAAACATTATCGTGAAGCGAATCTCCTTGATCGGCCCGTTGTTTTTTTTGATCGGGGAATGCCGGATGTACTGGCTTATATGGATTATTTTAAGCAACCCTATCAAAATGATTTCATAGAGCCCTGCAAACGAAACCGTTATGACAGGGTACTAATGTTACCTCCTTGGAAAGATATCTATGTTAAGGATAACGAACGGTTGGAGAATTATGAAGAAGCGATGGCCATACACCGTATATTAGAATCTAAATATAGATTATTTGGTTATACCCCCGTTGAAGTTCCAACGGGCACGGTTCAAGAACGGCTAGACTTTGTAAAAAATGCAATATTAAGCTCATGAACGGCAGTACCCCCATAAACATTCTACAACACTATTGGGGCCACACTAAATTTAAGGGTTCCCAATCCACCATAATCGATTCGGTTCTTGATGGAAAAGATGTTTTAGGGCTTTTACCAACAGGCGGGGGCAAATCTATATGTTTTCAGGTACCGTCATTGCTCAATGAAGGGATATGCATTGTTGTTTCCCCTTTAATAGCCCTTATTCAAGATCAGGTAGAAAATCTTAAAAAACTGGGAATTAAAGCCGTAGGATTAACGGGAAGCTTACGATTTGAGGAAATCGACCACATTTTGGACAATTGCATCTACGGCAATTACAAGTTTTTATACCTATCTCCGGAACGGCTGAAGCAAGAATTGGTGCAACAACGGATAGAACAGATGCCGGTAAATCTTTTTGTTGTGGACGAAGCGCATTGTATTTCCCAATGGGGACATGATTTTAGGCCAGCTTATTTAGAATGCAATACCCTTAGACAACTACATCCCAATATTCCTATAATGGCATTGACCGCCACAGCGACCGCCAAGGTTTCCAATGATATTGTTGATGCACTGGAATTACGCGTACCCTTGGTCGTTAAAGATTCTTTTTCAAGACAGAATATTTCGTTCAAAGTTCAGGTTCATGAAGATAAAAAGTATCAATTAAAACGATATTGTACTCGGATCAAGACAAGCGGTATCGTCTATGTCCGCACCCGAAAATTATCGGAAGAATTGGCAAACTATTTAAATACCCACAGGATTTCGGCTACTTTTTTTCATGGTGGTATTTCTGAAATCGATAAAAAAAACAGATTAAACCAATGGCTAAACAATGAAATGAAAATTATGGTCGCTACCAACGCCTTTGGAATGGGGATAGACAAAGCGGATGTTGGATTGGTAGTCCATTACCAAATACCTGATAGCCTGGAGAATTATTATCAGGAGGCCGGTAGGGCAGGTAGAAACGGACAACCTGCAGAAGCCATTCTGTTAACCAATGAAACGGATGAGTTACAGGTAAAAAAACAATTTTTAAGTGTTCTTCCAGATGTGACTTTCATTAAATTGGTCTATAAAAAGCTCTGTAATTATTTTCAGATAGCTTATGGGGAAGGTTATGGGGAAAAATTTCAATTGAATTTCAATGCTTTCTGTTCTACCTATAAGTTAAACCCTTTGATAAGCTATAACACAATGCAAATTTTGGATCGAAATTCGGTCATTGCACTTTCCGAATCTTTTTCTAAAAAATCAAGTGTTCAATTTGTTACGAACAAGGAAAATATAAAAAACTATTTACAAAAAAATAAACCCATAGAAACTATGGTCAAGACCCTGTTAAGAACATACGGCGGGGTTTTTGAATTTGAGACTACCATCAACACCTTTTTGCTTTCCAAAAAACTAGGTCTTTCAGAAAATAGGGTAACCCAGATACTTGAGCAATTGGCAAAGGACGGGATTATCATTTACAAAAAAGCGCATAATGATCTGGAACTGACTTTTCTTGTACCCAGGGAAGATGATCGTACGGTCAATCCTTTTGCGCACAGGGTCAAGCAACAAAATAAAATAAAGGAAACGCAAGTATCCCAAATGTTGGGTTTTGTAACTAACGTAAAAAAATGTAGAAGCCAACAATTATTAAAATATTTCGGGGAAGAAGGCACTTTGGCCTGTGGTATTTGCGATGTTTGTATTCAAAATATGGATAATAGCGCAACAATACGACAAGCAAAAATCGAGATAAGCCGATTTTTACAAGCGGCACCCTGCTCATCAAGAGGGTTTATAGCGCATCTTGAACACGATGAAAAGTCTATTTTAATGGCGGTCAAGGAACTGTTGGAAGAAGGCACAATTCAAATAAATCAAAAAAACCAATACCAATTAGTTTAAAAATGAACGATTTACGAATAGTATTTATGGGGACTCCAGATTTTGCAGTGGGCATTTTAGATGCTTTATTGGAAAATGGCCATACCATTGTTGGAGTAATTACGGCTCCGGACAGACCTGCCGGCAGAGGTAGGAAATTGAACTTGTCCGCCGTTAAAAAATATGCTCTTGAGCAACAATTGCCCATTTTGCAGCCTACCAATCTAAAGCATCCTGATTTTATCAAGGAATTGGAAGATCTAAAGGCCAATTTACATATTGTGGTCGCCTTTAGGATGCTACCCAAAATCGTATGGCAAATGCCGGAATACGGAACATTTAACCTTCATGCTTCCCTCCTACCGGAATACCGGGGGGCCGCACCGATCAATTGGGCCATTATAAACGGAGAAAAAACAACCGGCGTCACTACCTTTTTTATCGATGATAAAATAGATACGGGCGCTATGATCCTGCAAGAAGAAATACCCATTCTCCCTGAAGACAGTGCAGGCACTTTGCATAACAAGCTTATGCTTTTAGGGGCGGATATCGTATTAAAAACGGTAGAACGTATAAAAACGGGACATCTGGAAACTACCGTTCAAAACAATGCTATCGACCTAAAACCAGCTCATAAAATCCATAAGGATACCTGTAAGATCAATTGGAATTTGTCCAAAGTACGTATTTATGACTTTATTAGGGGGTTATGCCCTTACCCTACGGCATGGACGACCTTATATAATGGCGATGAGCAATTGACCATGAAAATATATCGGGCAGAGATCAGTAATGAATCCCATAGCCTTCGGACAGGACAACTCGTTTTTAATAAATCGGAAATAAAAGTAGCGGTAAAAGGTGGATATATCAATCTCTTGGAGATACAACTTCAGGGAAAAAGAAGGATGTTTACCAAAGATGTTCTCAATGGCCTTAAATTATCAAAAAATGCCTATGTAGGCTAAGCCCCCATTCCTATTGGGCTGGGAGAAACGTAAAAAAAGACTTACTTTATCAACAAACCTCTTGAGTTATCAACAAAATAGGGGATTTCCCGGCATTTTACTTGCGTTGGCCGCAAATCCGTATAAATTTGTTCTAGGTATAAAATTATATTAATAACAATTAATTTAATCACATTATGAACAAAACAGAATTGATCGATGCAATGGCAGCCGACGCTGGCATCACTAAAGCAGCCGCAAAAAAGTCATTGGAATCTTTCTTAGGAAATGTAGAAAAGTCACTCAAAGGCGGAAACCGTGTTTCATTGGTAGGTTTCGGATCATGGTCCGTTTCTAAAAGAAATGCAAGGGAAGGTAGAAATCCATCAACTGGAAAAACTATCCAAATTGCTGCTAAGAACGTGGTTAAGTTTAAAGCTGGTGCCGATTTGGGCAAAGCGGTAAACTAATCCATACAGTCAAAGTATTTTAAAAGCGCTTTCTTAAGCGCTTTTTTTATTCCCTGATTTTTGCTTTTTATAGGAATTGTCTTATTTTAGAGCATATAAGCCCAAGAACCAATGGTTAAACTAAAACCCAAAAAAGGGACGCTATTGATTGCAGAACCCTCTTTAACAGGTGATGTTTCCTTCAACAGGTCCGTAGTATTATTGGCCGAACACAATGAAGAAGGTTCCGTAGGGTTTATATTGAACAAACCTTTGGAATACCAGATCAACGATCTTGTCACAGAAATCCTGATTCCTTTCCAGGTCTATAATGGTGGGCCCGTAGAACAGGATAATCTCTATTTTATCCATAAGGTTCCCCACCTAATCGATAATAGTATCGAAATTTCGGATGGAATATACTGGGGCGGTAATTTTGACAAAACCGTGGCACTTATCAATAAAAAAATTATTTCCGAAGACGATATCCGTTTCTTTTTGGGATACTCAGGTTGGTCCTCTTTGCAATTGGATCAGGAATTATCTTCCAAGTCTTGGATCGTGGTCAAGAATAAATACGAGAGCCGGATCATAAAAAAATCATCGGTCGCCATTTGGAAGGAAAAAATGGTCGAACTGGGCGGTGATTACCTATTGTGGTCCAATGCACCAGAAAATCCCGGTCTTAACTAAATTCCATTAGACCGCAATTCTTGCCGCGGCATTTAATTTCCCGATCAGTTCCGCACTTACTTTTGTACTAAAATCCTTTTTTCTGTATTTAGTTACGGGAATAATGCCGCTAATGGTATTGGTTATAAAAAGCTCATCGGCCTTTTGAAGTTCAAAAGGAGAAATACTTGCCTCAATACATTCATAAGCATCAAGCCTGTCCAATACACCCATCAATTTCTTTCTGAGAATTCCGTCAAGACACCCGTCTTTTAATGGTGGGGTCTTTATAGTGGTTCCCGAAACTAAAAAGATGTTCCCGTTAAGAGCCTCCACCACTTGTTTTTCTCGATTTAAAAGCAAGCAATTATCGTAACCGTTTTCCCTGGAGAAGATACTGCCCACTACATTGATTATGCGATTATTGGTCTTCAAATTGGACAGCATGTCATTGTTCACATAAAAATCCTTATAGAGTTCCACTTCATAGGCATTTTCGGATAATGTATAAAATTGATGTTCTAATGGCGCCAACTCTATAATATATGAAATGGTATTTGTATTTGGTTCATATAGGCCACCATCGTTTCTAAACACCGTAAAACGAACCCTAAAAGCATTACTTGGGGCCGTGTTTTCAGTAATGGTCTTGTTAATTTCCCCCTTAAAGAACTCCATGGTAAAATGCATGGGGATTTCCATACGGAGAATACGCATAGCGGCCATAAGCCTTAAATAATGGTCCTCTAAAAAATAGACGTGTCCATTAACTACCCGTATGGCTTCAAAAAGAGAATCCCCATATTTAAGTCCCCTATTGTCCTGATTTAAGTATTTAGACCCTTTGGGAACCAGCTTACCATTATAATTGACCATAAAAAAAGCCTTAAAAAATTAAGGCCCAAAGATACTGCAAATACCGTTATTTTATTTTGATCCCAATACTTGTTTCAGGTCGGACACCTGATTTTCCCAGAGCATTTTTGCCTCGTCCATTTCATCCTCCTCGGCAAAGTCCGTAATGAACAAGGAAACGTCCTTTGTTATTTCATCCACGATAATTTTCATTTCAAAATAAGAATCGTCCTCATTTTCGACCCATGTGAACCGAACAAACTCATCCGTTTTCTTTTTGAGCATTTTGGCCTCTTCTTCCGTACCGTCCCATATAAACAAAAACTTCTCCCCTCTTGAATTTACATTATCCGCAAACCATTCGGACAGTCCAGACGGGGTTGCCAAATACTGATATAACAGTTGTGGTGAAGATTGTATTACAAACTCTATTTCAAATTTTATCTTGTCGTCCATACATGAAGCTTTATGCCGGACAATATATATATTTCTAAATGATAAAAAAATAAAAGCCCGTTATTATTTTTAAGAAGCTATTGTTGACGGACAGAAAATTAAACTTTATATTTGCAGCCGTTTTAAAATCCGCTATGGATGGGCATAGTTACCACAAGTTAGGTAATTATAATTGAGTATAAGTCCAAAGGTTAGGATTTAAGACGAAACATACATTATGGCGAGGTAGCTCAGCTGGTTAGAGCGTCGGATTCATAACCCGGAGGCCGAGGGTTCAAGTCCCTCTCTCGCTACAAACAAAAACCCAGGATTTTGATCTTGGGTTTTTTGCTTCTGTACAAAATAGCCAAGGTCTTATTTGAAAAGAGAGCATTGAGATTAAACGTTCCATCCAATTTTAGGGCGTTATTACAAATCCATAAACTAATCCCGATTCTTAGTTAGCCCTCAAAGTCGTATTTTTGCAACTTTGCTATGACCACATGATCAATTACGAAGAAAATATTGAGGTTAAAGGAGCACGTGTCCATAACCTAAAAAATATTGATGTTACCATTCCAAGGGAAAAACTGGTCGTAATTACAGGACTCTCCGGCAGTGGAAAATCCTCCCTGGCCTTTGATACGATCTATGCCGAAGGGCAACGCCGATATATTGAAACCTTTTCCGCCTATGCCCGCCAATTTTTGGGAGGACTGGAACGGCCCGATGTCGATAAAATAGACGGTCTTTCCCCCGTAATCGCCATTGAGCAAAAAACCACTTCCAAATCCCCCAGATCTACCGTTGGCACCATAACGGAAATATATGATTTTCTAAGGCTTCTTTTCGCCCGGGTTGCAGATGCGCACAGTTATAATACCGGGGAAAAAATGGTGAGCTATAGCGATGAGCAAATCAAAAACCTGATCATTGATTCCTATCGGAACAAAAAAATAAATGTCTTAGCACCCATCATCAAATCCAGAAAAGGACATTACAGGGAACTCTTTGAGCAAATTGGAAAACAAGGTTTTGTCAAGGTCCGGGTAGATGGGGAAGTTACGGATATCGCAAAGGGAATGAAAGTGGACCGCTATAAGACCCACGATATAGAAATTGTAATCGATCGCCTTAAGATCGTTGAAAACGAGGACCTTCATAAACGCTTGGCCGAAACCATTAATACGGCCATGTATAGCGGTAACAACGTACTCATGGTTTTAGAGGAAGGTTCGGCAGAACCCAGATATTTTAGCAGGGATTTAATGTGCCCATCCACGGGGATTTCCTATCCCACTCCGGAACCCAATACCTTTTCGTTCAATTCCCCAAAAGGCATGTGTTCCCATTGTAACGGATTGGGGCATGTGTACGAGGTTAACGAACAAAAGATTTTCCCCGATAAAAAACTATCCATAAAAAACGGAGGGATAGCGCCTTTGGGAGAATATAAAAAATCCTGGGCTTTCAAACAGATCGAAACTATTGCACAACGTTATGATTTTGAGTTGACAGATGCCATAACGGCCATCCCAGATGAAGCCATGCAGGTACTTTTGCATGGAGGAAAGGAAAGTTTTGAGGTAGATTCCAAATCCTTGGGAATCAAACGCAATTACAAAATTGATTACGAAGGGATCGCGAATTTTATTAAAAACCAATATGGGAACGCGGAATCTACTTCCATTAAAAGGTGGGCCAAGGATTATATGGATAAAATTCTTTGCCCGACCTGTGAAGGTGCTCGCCTAAAAAAAGAATCCCTGTATTTTAAAATTGCGGATAGGAATATTGCGAATCTGGCCGATTTGGATATTGCGGAATTGGCCGAATTTTTTGAAAAGCTCGAAAAGCGATTGAGTGGCAATCAATTAAAAATAGGCGAAGAGATCATTAAAGAAATACGAACAAGGGTCAAGTTTCTTTTAGATGTTGGATTGGATTACCTTTCCTTGAACAGAAGCTCCAAATCCCTGTCGGGTGGCGAAGCGCAGCGCATACGGCTGGCAACACAAATAGGTTCCCAATTGGTGGGCGTACTTTATATTTTGGACGAACCCAGTATTGGATTGCATCAAAGGGATAATACCAGACTCATAAAATCCTTGGAATCATTACGGGATATTGGAAACTCTGTCATCGTAGTAGAACACGACAGGGATATGATAGAACGGGCGGACCATGTTATCGATATTGGCCCAAAGGCGGGCCGTCATGGAGGGGAAATTATTTCCGAAGGTTCTCCCAAAGAACTTAAAGATCATCATACCCTTACAGCGGATTATATTACCGGGGCCAGGGAAATAGCGGTACCAAAAAAGCGAAGAAAAGGCAATGGTAAGAGCATTGTACTTTCCGGTTGTACAGGAAACAATCTAAAGAATATTACGGTCGAGTTTCCATTGGGAAAAATGATCGGGGTTACGGGGGTATCCGGGAGCGGTAAATCCACCCTGATCAATGAGACCCTCTACCCTATTATGAACGCCCATTATTTTAACGGTGTGAAAAAACCGATGCCCTATAAAAAAATAAAGGGGTTGGAACATGCAGATAAGGTAATCGATATTAACCAATCTCCCATTGGAAGAACTCCACGTTCCAACCCGGCAACATACACGGGTGTCTTTAGTGAAATACGCGCCTTATTCACCAAAACACCGGAAGCAGCTATTAGAGGGTATAAACCCGGTAGGTTTAGTTTTAACGTAAAAGGCGGCCGATGTGAAACCTGCCAGGGTGGAGGATTGCGTGTTATTGAAATGAATTTTCTGCCCGATGTGTATGTAGAATGCGAAACCTGTAACGGAAAACGTTTCAATAGGGAAACGTTGGAAATACGGTACAAGGGAAAATCCATTTCGGATGTATTGGAAATGACTATAAACGAAGCCGTAGCATTTTTTGAATTTATTCCCAAAATATATCGGAAGCTAAAGACCATCCAGGATGTGGGGCTGGGCTATATTTCTCTGGGGCAACAATCAACGACCCTTTCGGGAGGTGAGGCACAGCGGATAAAATTGGCCACGGAACTGTCTAAAAGGGATACGGGCAACACTTTTTATATTTTGGACGAACCTACCACGGGGCTACACTTTGAAGATATTCGGGTTTTAATGGAAGTTTTGAACAAATTGGCGGACAAAGGAAATACGGTTTTGGTCATTGAACACAATATGGATGTGATCAAAATGGTAGATTACATTATAGATATAGGGTATGAAGGAGGAAAATCCGGAGGGCAATTAGTGGCCAAAGGAACACCGGAACAAGTGTGTAAGGATAAAAAAAGTTATACGGCATCGTTTTTGAAGAGAGAATTAAACTTAAAATAGTTCAAAAAATTTCACGTTTAACACTTTAGGTTCTTTCAAACCAAAAGCAATAGAAACCAAAAAATATGAGATCGGAAAAACATCATAAGGGTTGGAACGAAATAAAGACCAACGATTCCTGGGCCATTTTTAAGATAATGGGAGAGTTTGTAAACGGTTTTGAGCGAATGAGCCAAATAGGCCCGTGTGTTTCGGTATTCGGCTCGGCGAGGACTAAACCCGGGGAAGAATACTATGAGCTAGCTGTAGCGGTTTCCCAAAAATTGGCAGAATCAGGTTACGGTGTAATTACAGGTGGAGGACCGGGAATCATGGAAGCGGGTAATCGTGGTGCCAATAAAGCCGGAGGAACGTCCGTAGGGCTTAATATAGACCTCCCTTTTGAACAGCATGATAATCCATATATTGATGATGATAAGAGCCTTGATTTCGATTACTTCTTCGTTCGAAAGGTGATGTTCGTTAAATACTCTCAAGGTTTTGTAGTAATGCCCGGCGGCTTTGGCACCCTTGATGAACTCTTTGAGGCCATAACGCTCATCCAAACCGAAAAAATAGGAAAATTTCCTATTGTATTGGTCGGTACCCAATACTGGACCGGACTGTTGGATTGGATAAAAAATACCATGTTGACCGCAAAAACGATCAGTGCTTCCGATCTTGACCTGATACAACTGGTGGATACGCCGGAAGAAGTAATCCAAATTATCGATACATTCTACAAAGGACATTCCATGAGTCCTAATTTTTAGTTTCAGGTTTGCGCGCTATCCCATTTCATAAAATAGTCATCTTTTCTTGGTTGTTCTTAGTAACGACCCTACCTGTTCGTTCCCAATATAAAACTGAACTTACCGTAAGCTTAAACGAGTACACCAAAGAGTTGGACATACAACAAGAGTTCGTTTATTATAACAATTCCCCTTACTCATTGGGAATATTATATTTTAACGATTGGGCGCATGCTTATTCCAATAAAAATACGGGGTTGGCCAAGCGTTTTGCACAAGAATTTAAAAAAAGCCTACACCTTGCCAAAAAAAGCGAACGTGGATATACCACTATCGTCAGTGCCGTAGATAATAAATATAAAGGGTTACAATGGGAACGAAGCACAGGAAAAGACATTCTTAAAATCAGGCTGAACGAGCCATTGGCCCCTAAAACATCCACTAAACTTTTTATCACCTATAAGGTAAAATTACCGCCAAATAAGTTTACCTCTTACGGGTATGATAATAAAGGCAATTATTATCTAAAAGATTGGTATTTGACCCCTGCCGTTTACAACGGCAAATGGCATTTGTATTCCAACAAAAACCTTGAAGACCTGTATACCAACATGACCCAAACCGTCATAAACTTTGAGTATCCGGACAGCCTTTCATTAGTTTCTAATTTTGACAAGGCCAATGCCCTCGAATTTCCAAATGGTCAATCCATCACTTTAAAAGGCAATAAGCGGAAAAGTGCCGAACTCATTCTCCAATCGAAAAATACGTTTACCAAACACGTTACTTCCCAAATGACAGTGGTTACGGATATCTCCGCACCAAGATATGATCCCATAAGTCAAGGAATATCCATAGCCAAGATAACGGATTTTATAGCTGTTAACCTTGGCAAATATCCCCATTCAAAACTTGTGGTCAGTGAAATGGACTATCAAAAAAATCCACTTTACGGACTCAATCAATTGCCCTCTTTTATTAGACCCTACGATCAGAAGTTTCAATATGAAATGAAATTCTTGAAGACGGCCCTAAGTACTATTTTGAGGGAAACTATGTTTTTGGATCCAAGAAAAGAGCAATGGCTGAACAGTGCCATTGCCAATTATTTAATGATCGCCTATGTAGAACAGAATTATCCCGATCAAAAATTACTGGGCAAATTATCCCGTATTTGGGGAGTACGGAGCTTTAACCTCGCAAAAATGGGCTTTAATGAACAATACCCGTTTTTATACAACCTTACCGCTAGAAAAAATTTAGATCAAGCGTTGAATACGCCGAACGACTCACTAATAAAATTCAATCAAAAAATAGCCAATAAATACAAGGCAGGTTTGGGGTTGGCCTATCTAGCGGATTATATTGGTAAGGATAAGGTAGATGAAAGTATTAAGGCCTTCTTTACATATTATCAATTAAATACCGTGAAAATATTGGATTTTGAATCTATCCTCAAAAGATCCACCCGCAAGGACATCGACTGGTTTTTTAAGGATTATATATCTACGGACCGAAAAATAGATTTCAAAATAAAAAAAGTGGAGAAATCCGAGGATTCGTTAAAAGTCACCATCAAGAACAAGGAAGGCACCAATGTTCCTATTTCCATATTCGGTCTTAAAAAAGATTCGGTAATTTCAAAATACTGGTTTAAGGATATAAAAATGCTAAAAACATTCAATATTCCGAACAACAATGAAGATAAGCTGGTCTTGAATTACGATCATAAAATTCCCGAATTCAATCAACGTGATAATTGGAAATCCCTGGGAGGATTCCTTTCCAGTAACAAAAAATTAAGCTTTACTTTCTTCAAGGATTCTGAAAACCCCTATTACAATCAGGTGTTTTATGTTCCCGTATTGAATTTCAATATTTATGATGGATGGACACCCGGATTAAGGCTTTATAACAAAACCTTATTGGAAAGACCCTTTGTTTATGATTTTGCACCCTCCTATTCCTTTAGGGAAAAAGCATTTGTAGGCTATGGCAGGTTTAGCTATCGAAAATACCTGAGTAAAAGCGGACTATATGTGGCGAATTACAGTTTAGGAGGTTCTACATCACATTTTAATGTAAATTCCAGGGTAATTTCTGTAACCCCCTCACTGAGTTTTGGATGGCGTCCCGATGATTTAATATCAAATAAACGACAATTCCTTTCTTTTAGATATATCAATATTTTCAGGGATTTTGATGACAGCTTACAAAATCTGGCCAATGATCCGGAAAATCCGGATTATAGTGTTTTTAACGCACGTTACGTCAACAGAGACAATAACATTCTAAATTATAAATCTTGGTTCGCGGATTTTCAGTTGGCGGGTAATTTTAGTAAACTTTCATTTGAATATGAATATCGTAAATTGTTTGACAACAACAGGCAGCTCAATTTACGGTTCTTTGCGGGGAAATTTCTAAGCAACAAGACCAATTCCGACTTCTTTAGCTTTGCCTTGGACCGACCGACCGATTACCTTTTTGATTATGGTTATTTGGGAAGGTCGGAAGACTCAGGTATATATAGTCAACAGATCATTATTGCCGAAGGTGGTTTTAAATCGTTTTTGGACGAACGTTACCGTTTTTCCAATAATTGGTTAACAACGGTAAATGCAAGTTTTAATCTGTGGAAATGGATCGAGCTTTATGGAGATGCAGGGCTTGTGAAAAATAAGGGGCTTCGCGAAAAATTTGTGTATGATTCGGGTATCAGATTGAATCTGGTTACCGATTATTTTGAACTTTACTTTCCTTTATACTCGAATAATGGATGGGAAATCGTCCAACCCAATTATGGGGAAAGAATACGTTTTGTTATCACGGTCAGTCCAAAAACCTTAACGGGACTCTTTACCAGAAAATGGTTTTAATCGAAAGAATTCCTTTGGGCAAGTGTCCCTAGGTTTTCTATTGTACTTCAATTATGAGGAAGTAGAAACCACTCTAATACTTTCGATAAAGGAACAAGACGTCCTCGATAGGTTCTCTATTAAATACCTCTAAGGTTTGCCTCGGGGATAATTGGTTTCAATAAATTTCTTATTTATCGTATTCTCAAAATTTTATATAAAAAATAATCAAATAATACATATTCAATAATTCATACATCTTAATATTATCAAATATTTAAATATTTAAGACTCTTCGCTATTGCTAAAATGCTTTTGTTTCGGTATTTTTGCAGAAACGCCAGAAATATATGGACGTATCTTCCAAAACGAGCAATGATATTTCTTTTGAGGATTTTAAAACTCAAATTATAAGTGATTATAAAATTGCATTTCAAAGCAGGACGTGCAGCTTGTTGGGAAGAAAGGAAGTACTCACCGGAAAAGCCAAATTCGGTATATTCGGGGATGGCAAGGAACTACCACAGTTGGCAATGGCCAAATCCTTTAAAAATGGAGACTTTAGAAGTGGTTACTATAGAGATCAGACCTTCATGATGGCCCTGGGCCTTTTAGGCCCGAAAGATTTTTTTCACGGTCTGTATGCCACCACAAATATTGAAAAGGAACCCATGAGCGCCGGAAGGCAAATGGGTGGACATTTTGTAACCTACAGCCTAAATCCGGATGGGACGTGGAAAGACTTGACCAAGCAAAAGAATAGCAGTTCCGATATTTCTTGTACGGCGGGTCAAATGCCCCGCCTATTGGGTCTCGCCCAAGCCTCCAAAATTTATAGGAATTTGGAAAATCTGGATAGTTCCAAATTTTCCGTTGATGGAAATGAAGTGGCTTGGGGTACCATAGGAAACGCCAGCACGAGCGAGGGGATGTTTTGGGAGACCATTAATGCCGCAGGGGTATTGCAGGTACCCATGGTCATAAGTATATGGGACGATGAATACGGCATTTCCGTACCGGCCAAGTACCACACTACAAAAGAAGACATTTCAAAAATATTGTCGGGGTTTCAAAGAAACGATAAAGAGAAGGGTTTTGAAATCTTAAAGGTAAAAGGTTGGGACTATACCGCTTTGATGCACGCCTATGAAAATGCGTCCGATATGGCACGCCAAGACCATGTTCCCGTTCTTATCCACGTAATAGAACTTACACAACCCCAAGGGCATTCTACCTCTGGTTCCCACGAAAGGTACAAGAATGATGAACGATTGGCCTGGGAACGTGACAATGATTGCAACAAACGATTTAAGGAGTGGATCATAGCATCCGGTATTGCCACAAATGAAGAATTGGACGACCTGGAAAAACAAATACGCAGAAACGTAAGGGAAGCCAAAAAAGAGGCATGGACAGAATTCTTGGAAGAACATTTAGAGACAAAGAAAAATTTAGTGGGGTTATTGGAAAATATTGCCTCCAAAAGTCCCAACAAAAGTTTTTTGACTAAAATAAAGAACGATCTTATTGCCATAGATGAACCAGGTAAAAAGGATTTGGCCGTAGCCGCAAGAAAATCTTTACGGTATACATTGGGCGAATCTTCACCCGAAAAAAATGCCCTTGCCCAGTGGACAAATACATTCTTATCCGAAACGCAGCCCAAATTTAGCAGTCACCTGTATAGTGAACAATATAATAAAGCCACCCAGATAGATGCCGTACCTCCCAAGTACATTGGTGAGACCGAAAAGGTAGACGGCAGGGTCATTCTACGGGATAACTTTGATCAACTTTTTGATAAATACCCCAATGCCTTGGTTTTTGGTGAAGATACCGGTACAATAGGGGATGTAAATCAAGGATTGGAAGGACTTCAGGAAAAATATGGGGAACTCCGTGTGGCCGATACGGGTATACGTGAAACTACAATTATTGGTCAAGGTATCGGTATGGCGTTAAGAGGGCTCCGACCTATAGCCGAGATTCAATATTTGGATTATATCTTTTATGCCATAGCCACACTTACAGATGATCTGGCCAGTTTGCTTTACCGTACGTATGGCAAACAAAAAGCTCCGCTGATCGTGCGTACAAGAGGACACCGTTTAGAAGGGATCTGGCATTCCGGATCGGAAATGGGAGGGCTTATCCATCTGCTTAGGGGCATGTATATTTTAGCACCCCGTAATATGACCCAAGCTGCAGGTTTTTACAATACCTTGATGAAAAGTGATGAACCCGCATTGGTAATCGAAAGCCTCAACGGATATCGGTTAAAAGAGCCAAAGCCCAGCAATTTAGGAGAGTTTTGCACCCCCATTGGAGTAGTGGAAACAGTAAAAGAAGGTTCAGACATTACATTGCTATCTTATGGATCTACGCTCAGGATCGTTGAGCAAGCGGCCAAAGAACTTCTGGCCGTTGGTATTGATGCCGAAGTTGTGGACGCACAGACCCTATTGCCCTTCGATATAAATAACGACACCGTTAAAAGCGTTCAAAAAACCAATCGTTTATTGGTAATAGATGAGGACGTACCGGGAGGGTGTTCCGCTTACCTCCTTAATGAGGTAGTAGAAAAACAAGGTGCTTATAAATATTTGGACAGTGCTCCCCAAACATTGAGCGCAAAAGCGCATAGGCCTGCTTACGGAACGGATGGCGACTATTTTTCAAAACCTAACGCAGAGGATGTTTTTGAAAAAGTCTATGCGATAATACATGAATCCAATCCTGAAGATTATCCTCATTTAAGGTAACATGTAGTTTCATTGATTTTACATCCTCGATAAGGCAGTTCTTCATTACGGGGATTTTAGAGTTGTTTTTTATATCGATTTAGTTGGCAAACATTTATGAACGAACAACAAAGAACAAGCATAGAAGCCTTACTATTAGTTAATGACTTGTCTTTGTCTAATCAAAAAGTAATTCTTACTGAATTAAATTCCCTTCTTATAGAATGTACTCAAGATTTATATGATAATAGAATAAAATTTGAGGATGCAGAACTTTTTGAAAAATTGCTATTTCAAATAATATTTCATAATGAAACACTTTTGACCCTTACAAGTGGGAAATTAATTGAAATTCGGGATAAGCAACTAAAAATTAATGACCTAACAGCTGTTTACTCTATTGCAAGACTTCAAATTGAAACATTCATTAATTTATCTTACATATTTTTTGTCGACTCTGAATATTCTAAAGAAATAAGAGCATATGTATATAAAGTACAAGGATTGAGGAAACAAATTGAGCTGACTAAAAAGCATCCAAAGGATTTTGAACCGATTAAAAAAATGAGGAATGAACTGGCTGAAGAATTAAGGAAAATCAGAAAGTTGGATGAATTCAAAAGAGTACCTTTTTCTAAAAGAAAAAGATTTATAAATCCATCATATGCAAGATTAATTAAATTGGACGAAATATATCCATTAATAAAAATTGGTAACATATCAAGAACTCATTCTTTGTATTCAAATCATATTCACTCGGAATATATAAGCATTCGTCAATTAAAATCTGCGGTAAATGATAATTCTCAATGCGAAAGTTCATTTTCGACTGTGACATTATTGTGCTCAAGAATCACATCTTTGGTTATCACCAATGTGGTTGAACAATATGAATTAAAAAAATATTCTTACTCTAAAGCACCTTTGAAGTTGAAAAAAGTAATTGAATCAATAAATAAATTGTCGAGTGAATTAAAATAAACGATTTGCCAACAACGTGTATAGCTCATTACGGCTGAATTCCTAATCGGAATTCATTACAATTCACTATCTTTCGGTTACGGCGGAAAATCATAGCTGATTTTCCGCAACAAGCCATACACAAAACCGATAACAGTATAAACCTTAGAAGGTTAACCCCGTTGCACTTTTGATTTGACTTTTCATTACGATCAATTGGTTCCAAGGCAGCATTTTTGGAATCATGATACAAGTAAAATGATGCTCCAATCAATAGGAAACTTCAATGGATTTTGGTTATTACCCGAAAAAAACAATATTTTTAGGTCAACTAATTAAAATAAAAATGAAAAATCCCCTACTAAAAGACATTGGATTGGCCTTTTTTAGAATTGGCTTTTCTGCAATGATGTTGACCCATGGTTTTCCTAAATTCCAAAATTTGATTTCCGGAAATTTTGAGTTTGGTAATCCGCTCGGTATCGGTGAAGCCCCTTCACTTTTTTTAGCCGTAATCGGTGAGTTTGTTTGTCCCATCTTGATCATTCTGGGCTATAAGACCCGTTGGGCGGCTATACCTACGGCAGTTACTATGTTAGTGGCAGTGCTTATGGTACATGCGCAGGATCCGTTCGGAACCAAGGAGAAAGCGTTCATGTATCTGGTGGCCTTTACGACTATAGCTTTACTTGGCCCAGGTAAATTTAGTATCGACAGGAGGTAGTTAAAGAATTTTGATCAAAAGTTCTTTTAAGAGGTCGGCCTGATGTTGATTATTGGTACCCACCCCTTTTCCTTTTAGGTCCATTTCACGAAGTGAGGAAACGATCTTGCTTACTTTTTTCATGGGATAATTTTTGGCGGCTGTCTGAAATTCGTTGACAAAATATGGATTGATCCGCAGTGTACTGGCCACATTTTTTGGTGAATGGTCCTTTAGACCATGGTATTGTAACAGCTGGCTAAAAAATGAATGTAAGAGTGTAACCGTAAGAACAAACGGGTTGTCTTTGGGGTTCTGTGCAAAATAGGTTATAATTTTTGTGGCTTTTAATACATTTCTTTCGCCAATGGCCTTTTTCAGTTCAAAATTATTGTAATCCTTACTTATCCCAATATGTTCCTCTATATGCCGGGGGATTATCTCCGTTTGCTTGGGCAAGACCAATTTTAATTTCTCCAATTCATTGTTGATCCGGCTCAAATCCGTTCCCAAATATTCTACCAACAATATGGCCGCCTTATGTGATATGGAATATCCACTGGAAAGCAGGTTCTTTCGCAACCATTCGGAAACCTGGTTTTCATAAAGTTTCTTACTTTCAAAAAGCACTCCGTTTTTTTGGATGATCTTGAACAGCTTTTTTCGCTTGTCAAGCTTTTTATATTTATAACAAATCACCAGTACCGTAGTCTCTTGCGGGTTTTCTACGTAACTGGACAATTGTTCGATGGTCCTTGATAAATGTTGTGCTTCCTTAACAATGACTACCTGTCTTTCGGACATCATTGGATATCTTTTTGCATTGCTTACCAAATCATCAATACTGACATCTTTTCCATACAGTACCATTTGGTTAAACCCTTTTTCCTCTTCCGTAAGCACTTGGTTCGCAATAAAATCCGATATTTTATCAATAAAATAAGGTTCTTCCCCAAAAAGAAAATAAATAGGCCTTATATCCCCTTTTTTAATCGTATTGACTATTTGTCGTGCTTCATCCATTCAGAAAAAATCATCAAATTTGTATTATGATAGCGCTTAGCTTTCCCGACTATACCTTCAGGTTCAAAAATAATCAAAATAAGACCCTCATTTTTGATGGGATAAGGAAAAAGTTTGTGGTATTGACTCCAGAAGAATGGGTACGGCAACATGTTTTATGTTATCTGATACAGGATAAGGGATATCCCAAGAGTATCATTAATGTTGAAAAACAAATTGACATTAACGGTCTCAAAAAACGTTATGACATTGTAATTTTTAATACCGATGGCAGCATTAAGCTTTTGGTAGAATGTAAATCTCCAAGTGTAAAAATAACCCAAGGTGTCTTTGATCAAATTGCCAGATATAATTTAGGGTTGAATGCCGATTTTCTTATGGTTACCAATGGAATGGAACATTATTATTGCCAGGTATCCAACACCGGGGAAAAATATCTTTTCTTAAAGGATATTCCTCAATTCCGTCGTTAACCGCCCTCTCTGTCAATTTATACCTGGAATCTATTTGGATAAAATTATTCCGCCTTAAAAAAATCTCGTGACCCAATGATCGAGTATTATTCATAATAAACAAAGTAACACTTCATAAATATTCCTTTATTTTTGTCAACTTTTAGAACACAAAGCATTTTTTATTTAGACGCTAAAGACCAATGCCTAAAATAGCCATTGTTATCTTAAATTGGAACGGAGAGGTGTTGTTGGAGCGCTTCTTGCCTTCGGTTGTCCAATTTTCTGCAGCAGCGGATATTTATGTAGCGGACAATGCTTCAACGGATGATTCCATTTTGTTTTTACAAAAGAACTATCCAAATGTTAAAATAATCCGGAATACGGTCAATGGAGGTTTTGCCAAAGGATATAATGATGCTCTGGAACAGGTAGATGCCGATATATGTTGTTTGTTAAATTCAGACGTGGAGGTAACCGAGGGTTGGCTGGATCCCATTCTAAAGGCATTCCAAGAAATGCCCGAAGTAGCCATAATACAGCCTAAAATCCTGGATTTATTAAAAAGGGACCATTTTGAATATGCAGGGGCCGCAGGCGGTTTTATCGATAAATTGGGTTATCCATTCTGTAGGGGAAGAATATTTCAATCCCTCGAAAAAGATACAGGTCAATATAACGATATTAAAGAAATTTTCTGGGCCACGGGAGCGTGTATGTTTATAAGAACCAACGTTTTTAGGGAGCTAAAAGGTTTTGATGCCGATTACTTTGCACATCAGGAAGAAGTGGATTTTTGCTGGAGGGCAAAAAACAACGGGTATAAAATTTATTATATCGGTCATTCCAAAGTATATCATTTAGGCGGTTCCACATTGAGTAATATGAATCCGAAAAAAACCTATCTCAATTTTAGGAATTCCCTTTTTTCCATCACCAAGAACCTGCCCAGAAAAAAAGCATTTCCCATTATTTTTGTTCGCCTTTTATTGGATGGTATTGCGGCATTGCGCTTTATTCTTCAATTTCGTTTCAAGCATTGTTTTGCTATTTTACGAGCTCATCTTGGTTTTTATCGAAAATTCGGGAAAATGTACAAGAAAAGGGAAAAAACTAAATTTTTATTAAAGTATTATGCAACAAAGTCCATTGTATGGTCTTATTTTGTACATCAAGTGAAAAACTTTAACATTTTAGTAAAAGATTAACTATGTTGATCTATTAAGAAAATGCAAATTCTATAATTTTGATTTCGCTTAATAAAAACAAGTAAATAACAAACATTTAATATAGTTCGCAATTATGAAAAAAATCATTTTAGGATGTTTAGGGATAACCCTTTTATTATCTTCTTGTGTATCACAGAAGAAATATGCCGATCTTGAGGCAAAACAGAAAGAAACACAGGATTTGTTGAATTCCGCTACGGTAAAATTAAACGACTGTCTCGAAGAAAAGGCAACGGCATCCGCAAGGCTTCAGACTTTAGAAGACCAGAATGCCTTCTTGAAAGCCAATAATCAAGAGTTGATCAATAATATGGGTGATTTAACGACCTTGACCACTAAAGGTGCCGAAAATCTGGAAAAATCCTTAGAGAGCCTTCAGGAAAAGGACCTGACCATACGTAAGTTGAACGACGCCATTACCAGAAGGGATTCCGTAAACCTTTCTTTGGTACAGAGCTTAAAAGGGGTTTTGGGCAACTTGGATGATGAGGATATTGAAATAAGTGTAGAAAAAGGTGTTGTTTTTGTTTCCATTTCGGACAAACTGCTATTCAGCAGTGGTAGTTATAATGTTACCAGAAAAGCTAAAGATGTTTTAGGAAAAGTGGCGAAAGTGGTGAACAACAAACCGGATTTCGAGTTTATGGTAGAAGGCCATACGGATGATGTTCCTTATAAAAGAAATGGTGCATTATTGGACAACTGGGATTTAAGTGTTAAACGTGCTACGGCCGTGGTAAGGATCTTACAGAAAGATTTTGGCGTAGATCCAAAACGTATGACAGCTGCGGGAAGAGCGGAATATGTTCCTGTATCCCAAACCGAAAAATCCAAAAACAGAAGAACACGTATTGTAGTGCTTCCAAAAATTGATCAGTTCTATAGTATGATCGAAGAAGGAATGAAAGATCCGGCCATTAACGGTGGAAAGTAATTCTTTCTGATAATAGTATAAAAGCGGCCTATAATGGTCGCTTTTTTTATGCTTTGAAGAATTCTCTATTGGGTTTTAAAAACCTATCAGCTATTAATCAAATAATGTCCAGGCTTCCCTTCCCCTCTCGAACTACTTCGGGATAACCCGTGGAAAGGTCGATTATAGTAGAGGCCACATTATCGCCATAACCACCATCTATGACAACATCGACCAGATTGTCCCATTTTTCATAAATAAGTTCGGGATCTGTAGTATATTCCAATACGTCATCATCATCCCTAATGGAAGTTGAAATGATCGGATTTCCCAAACCTTCTACCAAAGCCTTGGCAATTGCATTGTCCGGTACACGGATACCTACCGTTTTTTTCTTTTTAAACTCTTTGGGCAAATTGTTATTGCCCGGAAGAATAAAGGTGTAAGGGCCTGGTAAGGCTCTTTTTAAAACTTTAAAAGTAGCGGTATCTATTTGACGGACATAGTCGGACAAATTACTTAAATCCGCACAAATAAACGACCAATTGGCCTTTGAGACCTTTATGCCCTTTATACGGGCTATTCTTTCCAAAGCCCTGGTATTGGTAATATCACAACCTAGACCATAAACAGTATCCGTAGGATAAATGACCAATCCACCTTTCCGTAAAACCTCCACTACCCTATTGATTTCCCTGGAATTGGGATTATCCTCGTATATTTTAACAAATTCGGCCATTTCAGACAGGTTTTGATCTATTGCCTCCAAAATCTCCTCAAGGAGGCAACCTTTTAGGTTACAAATAAACCATTTTAAACTCATAGACTACCCCACCACTTCCAATTTCGCAAACCGCAGCAACAACTTTTTCACATCACCTTTCTCAAATCTAATCTCCGCTTTTTTATCATTTCCCGCACCTTCGATCTTGAGTACTTTACCACGTCCAAAACGTGTATGGTCTACGATAGAGCCTTCGGCTAAATTGGGGTCGATCATATTGGTATTTCCAACAGGCTCGGCCAATTGTGGTTTAATTTTCCGTAATCTTTTCAGTTGGTTCTCCTTAGGTTTTCCAACACTGGGCGGTGTACCGTTCTTAGGTTTGTCCTGTCTCAATCTACTTTTGTCCACCTCCCCAAAAATATCGGCATTTATAAGCGATTTGTAACGGTATCCGCCATCTACGGGAGTCAGGTTCTCTACATATTGTTCATCTATTTCCTCTAAGAACCGACTGGGTTCCGCATCGATCAATTTACCCCAACGGTACCTGTTTTGAGTGTAGGTCAGGAACGCCTGTTTTTCGGCACGGGTAAGGGCCACATAAAAAAGTCTTCGTTCTTCCTCCAATTCACTTCTTGTGTTCATGCTCATGGCAGAGGGAAACAAGTCTTCTTCCATCCCCACGATATACACAAAAGGAAATTCCAATCCCTTGGCCAAATGTATGGTCATTAACGCTACCCGATCATCATCTCCGGTATCTTTGTCCAAATCCGTAGCCAATGCTACATCTTCCAAAAATTCAACAAGGCTTCCCGTAGCATCGGCCAATTCTTTTTGGCCTTCTACAAAATCCTTGATACCATTTAAAAGCTCCTCTATATTTTCCATACGGGCAATACCCTCCGGGGTGCCATCTTTTTTGAATTCCAAAAGAATACCGGTTTTTTTGGAAACATGCTCGGCCAGGGTAAAGGCATCCGTCCCTTGGTTCATGATCTGGAAACTTTTGATCATGGTCACAAAATCCTCCAATTTTCGTTTGGTGCCCGCGTTGATCTTAAGATCGATTTTCGAAATATTCTCCATCACTTCAAAAACCGAACGGTCATAATGATTGGCGGCAACTACCAACTTAGCAATCGTAGTTTGCCCAATTCCCCTGCCCGGAAAGTTGATAATACGCTTTAGGGCCTCCTCATCTTTTGGGTTAATGACCAATCGTAGATAGGAAAGTACGTCTTTGATCTCCTTTCTTTGATAAAAGGAAAGTCCCCCATAAATACGGTATGGAATATCCCTTTTACGCAAAGCATCTTCAATGGCCCTGGATTGGGAATTTGTTCGATACAATACTGCAAATTCACCATTGGAAAGTTGGTTTTGCATTCTGTGTTCCCAAATGGAACCTGCCACGAACCTACCTTCCTCGGCATCGGTAATACTCCTATGGATCTTAATGGCCGCACCATCATCATTGGCGGTCCAAACCTTTTTCTCCAACTGATTCTTATTCTTGGCAATAATGGAATTGGCGGCATTTACAATATTCTTGGTAGATCGGTAGTTTTGTTCCAGTCGATACATCCCCACATTCTCATAATCGCGCTGAAAATTCAGGATATTGCTGATATTCGCTCCACGAAAGGAATAAATACTCTGTGCATCATCGCCCACAACACAAATATTTTGAAATCGGTCGGCCAACGCCTTTACGATCAAATATTGTGAATGATTGGTATCTTGATACTCATCCACCAAAATATATCGGAAGCGATCTTGGTATTTCATCAATACATCCGGAAAACGGGTAAGCAGTTCATTGGTCCGTAACAAGAGGTCATCAAAATCCATAGCGCCCGCCTTAAAACAGCGATCCACATAATTTTGATAAATCTCCCCAATTCTTGGCCGCTTGGCCATGGCATCCGCTTCCATTAAATCCGGATCGTTAAAATAGGCCTTAACGGTGATCAGACTATTTTTAAAGGACGAAATGCGGTTTTGTACCTGTTTGTACTTATAAATATCCTTGTCCAGTCCCATTTCCTTTATAATGGAAGCTATTAAACGCTGGGAATCTTGTGTATCATAAATGGTGAAGTTGCTCGGATAGCCCAACTTATCCCCGTCAAACCGAAGCAATTTGGCAAAAACGGAATGAAAGGTTCCCATCCATAGGTTTTTGGCCTCGGAATTTCCAACGATTCCGGCAATACGCTTTTTCATTTCCCGGGCCGCCTTATTGGTAAAGGTCAGTGCCAATATATTAAAGGAATCCACACCTTGCTCCATCAAATAGGCGATCCTATAAGTAAGCACCCTTGTCTTTCCCGACCCCGCACCTGCAATGACCATTAAAGGGCCATCCTTATGTAACACAGGGGCTTTTTGGGCATCGTTCAACTCATCTATAAAAGTACTCAATGTATTTTCTTTTAAAGTGTGAATTTAGCCATTATACGGCCATATAGAAAGTGCTATTTTTTAGAATTATAAACAATAGGCGATATTTTCTTCCAATTTGAATATATTTAACCTTTTGCGCATACCCTATTCGTAATTTTAGGATTACAGACGAACAACGAAAAATAGATCAAAACAAAATAAGTTGGCTTTACTGAAATGTTTATTATTGATTTACGCCTAAATTTAAAAGAACATATCCTGTTTAAAGATGAAAAAATTATTACTGCTCACAACTTTAGGTATCTCATTGGTAGGCAATGCCCAAGATTCCGACCTGGAAAAAGATTATGCAAAAATTGAGAACAAGGTCATTGATTGGAGAAGGGATATCCATCAGCACCCGGAATTAGGGAATCGGGAATTCAGAACGGCGGAAAAAATCGCAAAACATTTAAGATCATTGGGAATAGCGGTACGGACCGGTGTAGCACATACCGGAGTCGTGGGATTGCTAAAAGGTGATAACCCGGGAAAAGTAGTGGCCCTACGTGCCGATATCGATGCCCTTCCCGTCACGGAACGGAACGACCTCTCTTTTAAGTCTACCGTGACCTCGGAATTTTTGGGAGAAAAAGTCGGGGTAATGCATGCATGCGGCCATGACACACATACGGCCATACTCATGGGTGTGGCAGAAGTGCTTTCCAAAAACAAGGATAAGATAAACGGTACGGTAAAATTTATTTTTCAACCTTCAGAAGAGGGCCCTCCACCGGGCGAGGAAGGCGGTGCTCTTTTAATGGTAAAGGAAGGGGTGATGGAAAACCCAAAGGTAGATGCCATTTTTGGACTACACATCAATTCACAAACGCCCGTTGGTATTATTCGCTATAAATCTGGGGGGACTATGGCCGCAGCTCAGCGTTTCGTAATAAAAGTGAAAGGAAAACAGAGTCACGGTTCACAACCATGGTCCGGTGTAGATCCCATATTGATCAGTGCAAAAATTATTGATGGACTACAAACGATCATAAGCAGGGAAACCAAATTGACCAATGAGGCGGCAGTAATTACAGTCGGTAAAATTAAAAGCGGCAATCGGTTTAATATCATTCCCGAAGATGCTGAAATGATCGGCACCGTTCGTACCTTGGATTATGATATGAAGGAGAAATTGAACAAAAGAATGGTAGAAATGGTATCTACTATTGCCAAGGCATATGGTGGCGAAGCTACCTGTGAGATAAAGGACATGACGGAAATCACCTATAACGACCCCGATTTGGTGCATCAAATGCTGCCAACAATACAGCGTGTGGCGGGTGTTGCAAATGTCCAAACCCAAAAAGCCGTTACGGGTGCAGAGGATTTCTCCTATTTTCAAAAAGAAGCTCCCGGGTTTTTCTTTTTTCTGGGAGGAATGACCCCGGGAAATACCGACTCTTTTCCACACCATACCCCTGATTTTAAAATTGATGATAGCGGACTCCTTCTTGGTGTAAGGACGTTAACGGAAATGAGCTTGGATTACCTTGAACAGTGAACAATGAACAGTTGGCAGTTGGCAGTTGGCAGTTGGCAGTTGGCAGTTGGCAGTTGGCAGTTGGCAGTTGGCAGTTGGCAGTTGGCAGTTGGCAAAAATAAAAATCGGAGGAACCTCTAGGAATTTTTCAAACTTTATTTGATTCTATTTTTTTGAACATGAATATTTATGACTGATACCATTTTAAACTCATTGAACACTGTTCCTTGGTGGGCCTATATCCTTATCTTTTTTGCCCTGGTGGCCTTTTGGGATGTATTTATTCAAAAACGGCATACCATAAAGCACAATTTTCCCATAGTTGGGCATTTACGGTATTGGTTGGAAAGTATAGGCCCGGAAATGCGCCAATATTTTGTGGCGAACAACAGGGAAGAACTTCCTTTTAACAGAATAGAACGCGGATGGATATATGCTTCCGCCAAAAAGGAAAATAATTACGAAGGTTTTGGATCGGACAGAGATCTATATGCACATCAGCATGTTTTTATCAAAAACAGTATGATGGCCTTTACTATGAACAATGATCACCCCAATCAGGAAGATCCTTGCTTTTTACCGTGTGCCAAGGTCATGGGAGCCTATAACCAGCGTAAAAGACCATACAGGCCGGCAAGTATTATCAATGTTTCCGCTATGAGTTTTGGTTCCTTATCGGCAACTGCCGTAGAAGCCATGAACAAGGGCGTTGCCAAAGCAGGGGCCTATCATAATACCGGTGAGGGTGGACTTTCGCCCTATCATAAACAGGGCGGGGACGTTATTTTTCATTTTGGTACGGGATATTTTGGGGTAAGAACGGCAAATGGGGATTTTTCTATGGAAAAGATGAAAAAATTAACAGCGGAAAACCCTTGTATCAAAGCTATTGAAATAAAATTATCACAAGGTGCAAAACCGGGAAAAGGCGGTGTATTACCTGGTGCCAAGATTACCCCCGAACTTGCGGAAATAAGAGGTGTGGAAATAGGAAAAGATGTCCTCTCCCCTGTCACACATAGGGCATTTAGTTCCATTCCCGAACTATTGAAATTGATCGAAAATATTGCCGAAGAGACCGGACTTCCAGTAGGTATAAAAGGGGCCATTGGTAAATTGGACCAATGGGAGGAGCTTGCCGATCTTATGGTCAAAACCGGCAAGGGACCGGATTTTATAACCATTGATGGTGGCGAAGGTGGAACTGGAGCGGCACCGCCAAGTTTTGCGGATCATGTGTCACTGCCCTGGGTCTATGGATTCTCAAGCTTGTACAAAGTATTTTTAGATCGAAAGTTAACGGATAGAATCGTTTTTGTAGGAAGTGGCAAGCTTGGTTTCCCGGCCAAAGCCGCTATGGCATTTGCTATGGGCGTTGACTGTATAAATGTAGCCAGGGAGGCCATGATGAGCATTGGTTGTATTCAGGCCCAAGTATGTCACACGAACAGATGTCCAACAGGAATCGCTACGCAAAAAAAATGGCTTCAAAACGGTATCAATATCCCCTTAAAATCTGCTCGTTTGGCCCAGTATTTTAGAACTTTCAGAAAAGAATTTTTAGAAATCACCCATGCTGCAGGTTATGAACATCCGTGCCAATTTACCATGGACGATATTCAGGTAAATGTGGACGATAACGATTTGAACAGAAGTCTGGCCTCTATCTATGGTTACCATAAAATGAAAGTTGACTTTAACGGGGTTCAGGAAATAAAAGATTGTATGTATTTGGGTTCATTGGGTAAACAGAAAGAAAGCAAAGTTTAATGGAATATTAGGGCAAAATGGTTGTTTCATTGGCATAATATCCAGAAGAAGTGCAAAAAAACGACCTTTTGTAGCCTCTTTTAATATACTGTCTTATTTTAGGGCAAGAATTCCGGTTCCGGTTTCAAAACATATATTTGAAACCATGTCGTTATAATTTCCTAAAAAAGGTCGCTTTAAATTTAAGGGTGGCTTTATTAAAAGAGCCTATGGCCATAATGAAAATCTTCCCCCAGATTCGCAGTAAAGCACATTGCCCTATATTATTTCTTTTAGGTCTTTTGTTTATCCCAACCAATAATAGCTATGCGCAATCCATAAACGCTCCCACGGATATTGCGGATGTACAACTGTGGTTGGATGCCGGTGATCCAAACGGAAATGGCACAACTCCTCCAGATGGAAGCACTATTGACATCTGGCGGGACAAATCCGGTTTAAATAATAATGCAACCGTCTTGAACGGACAGGGTCCCGCATCTTTTAGGTCCCTTCCCGCATTACAGATCAATGGCCGGCCCGTAATGGAGTTTGCCAGTAACAATCCCACCTCAGGAGACATATATAATATAGCCAATCTGGATATAAGGCCCAATGCAAATCCGGATATTTCCGTTTTTGTCGTTTATCGGCAAAGGGATATCTCTAATACCGATAATGCACTTTGGGGAATAGACAATCTCAATTGGGATCGGTTCTTCTATCTACGTCATTCTGATTTTGGAGATACCGTTAACGATGGTATTGCCGGATTGGGACCCGGAGATCGGGGTGCTGTAATTGCCGGCTCCGCCGTGGCAAACAGAACGCACTTATTGTCCATTGTATATGATGGCGAAGTAAGTGGAGGAGTCAATTCTGGTCCCAACAATGCCTCTTTAGTACGATTTGGAAGTAATATAGTTACCACTTTTACGGATACCACGGATCCCTCCGATCAACAGCCTTCATTAAACATTGGTTGGGACGGGGATGATGGTGCCGGGGATTTTTATCTAGCCGAATTTATCGTGTACAATAGGCTATTGACAACCTGTGAAACATCGCAAATAGTAGATTACTTATCCATCAAATACGGAGCAAGCTTTTCACGGACCATAACCCAACAACCAGCAACCTTAGCCATTTGCTCTCCAGACGATGCGGTGTTTACCGTAGAAACAACGGGCAATGGTTTAACATATCAATGGCAAGAAGATGTTGGCAATGGTATTTTTTCCGATATTATAGATGGGGGCGTTTATAGCGGTTCAGGTACGGACGCCTTAACCATTGTAAATCCTCCCGTGGCATATACCGGTCGTAATTATAGGGTATTGGTGACCCGACCCTCTGGTTGCATAAGCACTTCCAATATTGCCGGTCTAACGGTTGGCCCTACCGACATGCTTGTAAGTACAAATACGCTACAGACATTTTGCGATATTGATAACGGAACAATCGCAGATTTGACCATTGTGGGAACCGATATAAAATGGTACGCATCGGACGCAGATGGAACTCCCTTACCCACTTCCGATGTATTGGCCACTGCAACATACTATGCCACACAGACCATAAACGGGTGCGAGAGTTTTCCCAGACTACCTGTACAAGTGAATATCTTCGAGACCGTAACACCTCCATTACCCATAGATATACCTAATCTGAGACAGTGCGATAATTTATTCATTGACGGAAACGATACCAACGGATCGGAAACATTTGACCTCACACAAAATGAAACGATCCTTTTAAATGGAAAGTCCGCCTCCGATTATAGTTTCGGTTATTTTACGGAAGCCACCTATACCGATCGTATCCCTACCCCTAATGCCTTTGTAAATACAGTTGTAGGTAGACAGACTATTTATGTTCGGATATCCAATAATCTCGATCCGGTATGCCATACCGATGTTACTTTTGACGTTGAGGTCATGGAACTTCCTGTGGTCCGATCCCCCATAGTGTTCAAAAACTGTGATGAAGACGGTGTTCCGGACGGTTTTACAGATTACAATTTGAACGAAGCAAATGATTTAATTACGAACAATAACGGAAACTTTACGATTACTTATCATTCCTCGTTCAGTGATGCGGATACAAATAACGGTACCGCCATATCCCCCGTCCCATATAATAATGCTATGGGAAATACGGTATTTGCACGTATAGAAAATGCTAACGGCTGCCATAGGGTGGCTACCATAAATTTGGAAGTGTCCACAACGTCCTTCCCTATAGGTTATACACAGGAACTTGCAGATTGTGATGATGATACGATAGATGGATATCGGACATTTGACCTTACACAAGCTTCCAATCAATTTATAGCACAATTTCCAACAGGGCAAAACCTAAGTGTCCATTATTATCGGAATCTTTCCGATGCACAATTGGAGCAGAATGAAATAATAGATCAAACAAATTATAGCAATGAAGTACCCTTTTCACAAACGCTATACATAAGGGTCGAAAATGACACGGGTGATTGTTTTGGAATAGGGGGTCACTTAATATTGACGGTATATCCTAAACCGGTGTTTGAAGTAGCACCAACGGCCGTCTACTGTATTGACGGTTCTCCCATTACGTTACGGACTTTTAATCCAGAAGGTACATATACCTATGAATGGACAGATGAAAATGGAACCGTTATAGGCAATGACCCGACCGTTAATATAACGTCAGCGGGTGTCTATACCGTAATAGCAACATCAAGTTTTGGTTGTGACTCCTTTCCTTCAATATTTAACGTTGTAGCATCTGGTGTGGCCGAAATAAATGACACCGATATTTCCATTAAGGATTTTTCAGAGAACAATACCATAACCATTCATACGGAAAATAATAGACTGGGACCCGGTGATTATGAATTTGCGTTGGATTCCTTCTTTGGACCGTATCAAGATGAACCTTTTTTCAATAATGTCATTGCTGGAACACATACCTTATATGTTCGGGACAAAAACGGATGCGGTGTCTCCGAGCTGGAAATTAACGTACTGGGATTCCCTAAATTTTTCACCCCTAACAATGACGGTTATAATGATACTTGGCAAGCGAAGGGGGTTAACGATAACGTTTCACCATCTTCAAGCATTCGTATTTTTGATAGATACGGAAAGTTATTGGTTTCACTGGATCCCAAAGGCATTGGTTGGAACGGTACCTACAATAATGCAAGATTACCGGCATCGGATTACTGGTTTGTAGGAAGGTTCATTGATCAAAACGGCAAGGTGCGTATATTTAAAGGACATTTTAGCTTAATACGTTAATCAGTAATCCATACCGTTATTATATATGCTTCAATAGTTTATAAATTCCTTGGAATAAATCGTCATGAATAGCATATCAAAAAAATGGTATCTTATCCAAGGTAAAGGGTATTTGGGATTACGTATATTTGGAGAAGAATTCTATTTTTGTCTTTCTTAAAATAACCAATTATACGGATTAAATGAAGCATATCATACCAATTGTCTGCATTATTCTTTCTATCGGCAACGTATTACATTCACAAAAGAAAAGTGAATTGATTACGCAAAATCAGAACCTCAAATTTCAATTAGACTCCATAAGAAAGGTAATTTCCAATGCGCAACAAGGTGAAAAGATAGCGGAATTAAAGTCCGTAGAATTGCAAAAACAGGTTACGGAACTTCAGGACGCAAACGCTACCCTACTTAAAAACCTAAATAATTTTGCGGCACTTTCTAGCCAAAACTCTAAAAATATCAATAAGACCCTAGCTGCTCTGGAACGAAAGGAAGCACAATTAAAGGGTATTGTAAACGCTGTTGCGGGTAATGATTCAACGGCCGTAACTATTTTGACCAATGCCAAGCAAACGTTGGGGGAAAATACAAAAGTAAGCGTTGCGGACGGAGTGGTCATCGTATCCGAAAAATTGGATTTCTTTTTTGCGGATGGATTGGGAACCGATTTACTGGAACCCTCAAAAATATGGTTGACCAATCTGGCGAAGGTCTTAAACGCCAATCCCAATGCTTTAATCACCGTTGAGGGGATGAATATTACGGGAGAATTGGACGTAGCCCTTGGCCAAGCAGGAACGGTTGCGGCCACACTTATTAAAGCACATGGCATCAATGGAAGCAGAATAACCGCCAAAGGCTCGGATGGTGGGTTTAAAGAATCGTTACAGGTAAAAATTCATCCAGATTATAAAGCGTTTTACACCAAGGCCAAGGATGACATAAGGAATTAAAAAAATATGTATTTCACCGATCAACCATTATAATAATTGAAGAAATTGGTCGTTTTAGTAGCATAAATCTATAACCGAACACGCTAAACTACTACGAATGAGTTCAGATCAAATTTTTCAACTTTTTGCTTATCTATTACCTTCTATTGTCACCGGAGCCATTGCTTTTTATTTTTTTAGGATGCATACCAATAATGAGGAAGGGCGCAGACGTTTTTTATTGCATAAAGATTCCCAAAAAGATACACTTCCCGTTCGTTTACAGGCTTATGAACGCATGGTATTGTTTTTAGAACGGATCGCTATTCCTAGCTTGGTCGTGCGTGTTGCTCCAAAATCAAAGGATAAAACGGCCTACGAAAACCTATTGACCAAAACCATAGAAACGGAATTTGACCATAATCTAACGCAACAAATCTATATGACGGATGAATGTTGGAATATTATCAAAGCGGCCAAAAGCGCCACCATACAGATGATCCGTAAAGCGGCCATGAGCGATACGGATTCGGCGGATAAGCTACGGGAGGATATCCTTAACGAAACCATGGAAAAGGCATCCCCTTCTGCCACCGCACTTTCTTATGTAAAAAAAGAAGTCGGGGAATTGTGGTAATAAATTCGAAATCAAATATCAAATACAAACAAAAAATCGTTCGTAAATTGGTCAATTTCCAAACTACCAACTGGACACTGCTACTGCCGATTGAACACCAATATTTCACTCATGCTCATTAGGTTCAATAGGATTGGTTTCCTCATTTTTATTTTTGGCATATAAATAACCCCGTTTCCACCAAAGGGTCATCTTGGCCTTATCGAATACCAAGGAATTGGTAGTGAGAATAGTCGGGGTATAAAAGAGGTTGATAATGGCATTTTTTTGATTGGCCACCAATTTTCCGATCCGGATATTCTGAAATTCTATGCGGTCCAAAATAAAACTCATCATGGTGGTAATAAGTTCAAAAGGATTTCTGGAAGGCATTCGGTTTAAGTAATTTACCTCGGTATGCAATACGATCACATCTATTTCCGTGGCGCCCCTTTTAACGGCTTCCTCAATGGGAACGATACTTCCCAGACCCCCATCGGCATATTCACACCCATTTTTACGCACCAAGCTCATAAACGGGGTGTAATTGGACGATATCCAGATCCAATCACAGAACTCATCATAAGTACAATCGTTGATCGATTTATATTCTACCTGATTCAAGGTTAAATTGGATACCGTAACAACAACGTCCTTAGTACTTTTTTTGAGCTCGTTAAATTCTTCTATAGTGACACTGTTCCGAATTAGTTTTCTAAGGTTCTCGCTTTCCCCAAAGGTCTTTTTTCCCGAGATGAAATTTTTGAGAACGTTCCAATGATTGATAGAAATCTCATCTATTCCATATTTTTTCTTTATTACAAAAGGGCAATTATTAAATATACTTTTCTGATTGACGTTGGAATAAATGTTCTTGATTTTATCCAGCTTTTCAAGAGCCAGATGGGAAATCAAAAGACTGCCTGTGGAAGTGCCTACAAAAAGATCGTATTTTTTACCGGATTCTTCTATTAGGAACTGTGCGACACCACCTGCAAAGGCTCCCTTGCTCCCACCTCCAGAAATGACCAATGCCCTCATGGTAAATCAATTTTAGTTTTAAGATAACGTAAATCATCCATTTTTAGTTGCTTTGCAATATTTAAGATATGGGTTTTTTGCGATTTAATTTTCAGTTGGGCATCCAACAATTGCCGGGCAAAGTTCCGAAACTGCCAGGAATGATGGTTTGTTGTTTTTATCAATTCCATCAGTGCATTGCCCTGCACTGCCCGGATTTCCGAAAGATACTGAAATGCTGTTTTTCGAACCTCCGGGTTATGGATCGATCGGGTATATCCCATTAATTCTTCAAGATAAGCCTGTTTTTGGTCTTGGTCATAATCCGGGGTCACCAGGGCCAAAGTTAACCACAACAATCTCACATTTTTATTGGGAAGACCAACAATGGTTTTGGTCGCATCCAAATACCTATTTTGTTCATGGGGAAAATTCAACCATAACTTTAACAACGTGTTTTCTTGGGTAACATAACTTTTGTCCCTCAAAAGTGATTCAAACCGTGATTTTATACCTGTGGTAATGGAATCCAAACTTATGGATAGAGCCTGACGAATTTGAACGGTATCCGTTTCAAATGCCTTATCAATAATCGTTTTGGGCAATAACTTATGGTATTTTTCAATGATATCCCGCTTCAAATGAACGGAAGTCGTTGCATTCCAATACGTTTCATAATCTATGGTATCATTTTGCTGCTGTTGCAATTCGGCTTCCATTTCAAACAACAGGCGCAAGGATCTTGATTCTTTCTTTAGTTTTTCCTTAACGGATTCCCATGGAAACCGATCGTTTTCCAACCATTGTTTTTTAAAACTGGACAGGTCTTTAGTACTCGCACGTTCCATAGCCTGTAAAAAATCAGGGACCGTTACATTTTTAAATCGATGGGTATCGAGGTAGGTCTTAATACCCACCTTAAAATTAGCCCCACCCACCAAATCCTGAAGCATAAATAACGCCAAAGCTCCTTTTTCATAAAAGGTAAGACTGTTTGCCCTAGGGTCTAAAAGGCGTTGCCCCTCTCCCCTTTCCGACCTACGTTGCAAGGCTTTGGCGGAATTATACAATTTCCAGTAAAAATGGTCTTCGCCAAAAGTTTCCTTTTCCGCCAAATATGCATAATACGTTGCAAAACCTTCATGCAACCAATGGTATGCCCCGTTTTTTTCCGTTACTAAATTACCAAACCACTGGTGTGCCAATTCATGGGCATTCACATTTACATAATTCTTATCCGCAAAAGCAGTGGAATCTATCATATAACTATCCGAAAAAATAGTGGCCGTAGTGTTTTCCATGCCGGCGTACAAAAAATCGTGTACCGGAACCTGTTTGTAGTTCTGCCAGGGATAAGGAACCCCTATTTCGGTTTCCAAAAAATCAAAGATCTCTTTGGTATGACGATAAGTAGGTTCAACTTTTGCACTGTCTTTGGGGTAATAGTAATTTTCAATGGGAATCCCACTTTTGGAAACCCGTTCTTGTATATCATAATTACCAATGACGAAAGCCAGCAGGTAGCTGCTCATTGGCCGCTTCATATCGTACATAAATATAGGGCCTCCAACGGGTCCTTTAGTAAAACCAACAAGTTTACCATTGGTAACCGATCTTTTTGATCTACGCGCCTGAATGCTCAGGTCAAATTCCACTTTCTCGTTCATATCATCAAAACTGGGCAACCAGTGACTTGTATATTTCCCCTGGCCCTGCGTCCAGATCTGCTCGTTTCCTGCCGCTTCATCATCCTCTTCAACAAAATAAACGGTTTGCTTTGGGGTACAACGATATTCCAATTGTAGCTTATGGGATCGTCCTTTTTTAAAATTCCGTTTTAAAACAATCTTTCTGTTATCATATTGAAACTTTATTTTTTTTCCATCGATTTTGACCTTTGAGAAATCCATATATCTCGCATCCAAAAAAATGGAATCTATATTCGCCAGTACATCAAATTCATAGCATACGGTTCCACTAATGCTTTTTTCCTGAAAACTTGGTGTAACCATTACCGTAGCACGTTTAAAATCCACTTTATCCTGATGTTGTGCATGGCCCAAAAAACCCAAAATAAAAAAAAGAAACACAATTCTTACCATAAATAAGACAATACAGATCTTAGGCCAAATTTAGGCTTTTCGTTTATTGCAGGTCAAGGTCTTAAGTTCTAATTTAGTCAAATGAATCCCGGTTTCCTTCAAACTCCAATAGCATATTTAAAAGGTGTTGGCCCTAATAGGGCGGAAACCTTGCAATCGGAATTGGGTATTCATGTATATCAAGATTTACTCAATCTCTTTCCAAATAGATATATAGATAAGACCAAATACCACAAAATCAATGAACTGCAAAAGAGCAATGCGGATGTACAGGTAATCGGAAAGATAGTCCATTTAAAGACCGTAGCACAGAAAAGGGGATCACGGCTCGTAGCCAAGTTCGTGGACGATACCGGAGAAATGGAATTGGTTTGGTTCCGGAGTCAAAAATGGATCAGGGAAAATTTAAAACTCAATATACCTTACGTAGTTTTTGGGCGGACGAATTGGTATAGCGGCATGTTTTCCATGCCCCATCCGGAAATGGAGCTTCTTACGGAACATGAAAAAAATTTAAAAGTGGGTATGCAGCCCGTTTATCCATCGACCGAAAAACTGGGCAATAAGGGAATTACCAATAGGGTCATCGGCAAATTGATGCAACAACTTTTTTTGGAGACCAAGGGGAAGTTCCAAGAAACCCTATCCGACAAATTATCGTATGAATTGAAATTACTCCCTAAAAACGAGTCTCTTTTTAACATACATTTTCCCAAAAACCAGGAACTGCTGGCAAAAGCACGGTTTCGACTCAAATTTGAGGAACTGTTCTATATTCAATTGCAGCTTATTGCCAAAAACATGCTGCACAAACAAAAAATAAAAGGATTTAACTTTGATCAGGTAGGTACACTTTTTAATGCCTTTTATGCAAACCATCTGCCTTTTGAATTAACGGGCGCACAAAAACGGGTCATTAAAGAAATACGGGCGGACTTGGGAAGCAATGCCCAAATGAACCGTTTATTACAGGGCGATGTAGGATCGGGAAAAACCATTGTTGCCGTTATGACCATGCTATTGGCCATGGACAACAGTTTTCAAGCCTGCCTTATGGCACCTACGGAAATCCTGGCCAACCAACATTATCAAGGTATTTCAAAATTACTGGAAGGTACCGGGGTAAGCTGCAAATTATTGACAGGTTCCGTTAAAAAATCGGCACGAAAACCTATTCACGAACAATTGGAGGATGGAACATTGCATATTTTGATCGGCACCCATGCCCTTTTGGAGGATAAGGTAAAGTTTAAAAATTTAGGACTGGCCATCATTGACGAACAACACAGGTTTGGAGTGGCACAACGATCTAAACTCTGGCACAAGAATGACTATCCCCCCCATATATTGGTCATGACCGCGACGCCCATCCCAAGAACCCTGGCCATGAGTTTGTACGGGGATTTGGATATTTCGGTCATCGATGAACTTCCACCAGGACGAAAGCCCATTAAGACCGTCCATAGATATGATGGCAATCGTTTAAAGGTATTCGGGTTTATTAGAGATGAAATCAAAAAAGGACGGCAAATCTATATTGTTTATCCGCTCATCCAAGAATCCGAAGCACTGGATTATAAGGATTTAATGGATGGTTATGAAAGTATTGCCCGTGACTTTCCCCAACCAGAATTCCAAATATCCATCGTACACGGTAAGATGAAACCTCCGGATAAGGATTATGAGATGGAACGATTTGTTTCCGGAAAAACACAAATTATGGTGGCCACTACGGTAATCGAAGTAGGTGTAAACGTACCCAACGCCTCCGTTATGATCATTGAAAGCGCAGAACGTTTTGGGCTGTCCCAATTGCATCAGTTGCGAGGGCGAGTAGGCCGCGGTGCCGATCAAAGTTTTTGTATTTTGATGACAAGCCATAAACTATCCAATGAGGCCAAGACCCGTTTGGAAACCATGGTACGTACCAACGACGGGTTTGAAATTGCGGAAGTGGATCTAAAACTACGGGGGCCGGGAGATATTATGGGCACCCAACAAAGTGGTATCTTAAACCTTAAGATCGCGGATATTGTAAAGGATAATGAAATTTTAAAATCGGCCAGGTACTATGCCATGCAGCTTTTAAAAGACGATCCTTCCCTGGAAAAACCTGAAAATTTAGCCATGAGGCATGCCTATGCACAACTGATCAAATACAAGAACATCTGGAATTATATCAGCTAATAAAAATCCATAAATATTTTCTCAAGACCCCATCCTCGGTTCAGGGAAATCTGACGGCCCTTTCCCATGATCATCTACTAAAACCCAAGGAATCCTATGGTTTTCTCACAAAGCGGAAGCACTTTGTTGAACATCGTAATTTACATCGGCAATTATTTCCAAAAAACAATACATTCCGTAGCTTTGTACGTTAGAATATGAAGATTATGAGTTCAAGAAAAACCTTGTTTGATAAAGTGTGGGATTCCCATGTAGTACATCAAATAAAAAACGGTCCGGACGTATTGTTCATAGACCGTCATATGATACATGAAGTAACAAGTCCGGTAGCTTTTTTGGGGCTAAAGAACAGAGGTATTGGCGTGCTGTACAACCAGCGTACTTTTGCTACGGCGGATCACAATACCCCGACCATAAACCAACATTTACCGGTCCAAGATCCTTTATCCGCTAATCAGCTTAAAGCATTGGAAGAAAATTCAAAAGCCCATGGAATCTCGTATTGGGGATTGGGCCATGAGAAAAACGGGATCGTACACGTAGTGGGGCCCGAATATGGAATTACACAGCCCGGGGCAACCATTGTCTGTGGAGATTCACATACCTCCACACATGGGGCTTTTGGTGCCATTGCATTCGGTATAGGAACTTCTGAGGTAGAAATGGTATTGGCCACCCAATGCATTATGCAGCCAAAACCTAAAAGAATGCGCATTAATATTAATGGGTCCTTGGCCAATGGGGTAACGCCCAAAGATGTCGCTCTTTTTATTATATCCAAGTTAACCACTTCCGGCGCTACCGGTTATTTTGTGGAATATGCCGGTGAGATATTCAGGAATATGTCCATGGAAGGCCGTATGACCGTTTGTAATCTGAGTATTGAAATGGGTGCCCGTGGCGGGATGATCGCACCGGACGAGAAAACCTTTGAATATATCAAAGGCCGCGAATTTACGCCCAAAGAAGCCAATTGGGATAAAGCTATGGATTACTGGCAAACATTGTACACAGATGATGATGCCGTGTTTGACAAAGAATTGACCTTTGATGGTTCTTTAATAGAGCCCATGATCACGTATGGTACCAATCCTGGTATGGGTATGGGAATTTCAAATGATATCCCCAAAGCAAGTTCGGTACAAGGTGGTGCTTCCACATATCAAAAATCCCTTAAGTATATGGATTTCAATGAAGGTGAAAGTATGATGGGCAAATCCATTGATTTTGTTTTCCTGGGAAGTTGCACCAATGGTAGAATTGAAGATTTTAGGGCTTTTACCTCCATAGTGAAAGGAAGGAAAAAAGCGGATAATGTAACCGCTTGGTTGGTTCCGGGTTCCCATAAAGTGGAAAAGGCAATTAAAGAAGAAGGGCTATTGGATATTTTGACCGATGCCGGATTTGAACTTCGTGAACCCGGATGTTCCGCATGTCTGGCCATGAACGAAGACAAAATTCCTCCCGGAAAACTGGCAGTGAGCACCTCTAACCGGAATTTTGAAGGAAGACAAGGTCCCGGGTCCAGAACATTATTGGCAAGTCCGTTAGTGGCCGCCGCCGCCGCCGTTACCGGAAAAGTAACCGATCCCCGGGAACTTATGGAGCTTGAAACGGCTTAACGCTAACTAATAACGCATAACTAAGAGAAAATGGCATACGATAAATTCAATATACTAACATCAACAGCAGTTCCATTGCCTATAGAAAATGTGGATACGGATCAAATTATTCCCGCACGTTTCTTAAAAGCTACGGAGCGTAAGGGTTTTGGCGACAATTTATTTAGGGATTGGCGATATAATCAAGATAATACGCCTAAAGAAGATTTTGTATTGAACAATCCCGTTTACCGTGGTAAAATTTTGGTAGGTGGTAAAAACTTTGGTTCCGGTTCCTCTCGTGAGCATGCCGCATGGGCCGTTTACGATTATGGTTTCAGATGTGTGGTTTCCAGCTTTTTTGCCGATATTTTTAGAGGTAATTGCTTAAATATTGGTGTATTGCCGGTACAGGTGAGTGCAGAATTTCTTCAAAAGATCTTTACCGCAATAGAGGCCGATCCAAATACCGAACTGGAAATAAATCTGCCAGAACAAAAAATAACTTTAGTGGTGACGGGCGAAAGCGAGTCGTTTGACATTAACGACTATAAAAAGAACAATATGACGAACGGTTTTGACGATATTGACTACTTGTTGAATATTAAGGAAGATATCCAATCCTTTGCCAAAAACACACCACTATAAAACAAATTCGTAACGAATTCTCCCTTTATAAAGGGTGATAAGGAGAGGATGTAATTTGCAGCCTCATTTTTCCAAATGGGAACACAAAAAAGAAAGTTGGAAATAATGGATACCACCCTTAGGGATGGTGAACAAACCTCAGGGGTATCATTTTCTGCGTCCGAAAAACTTACTTTGGCAAAATTACTGTTAGAGGAATTACAAGTGGATCGTATTGAAGTTGCCTCTGCCCGGGTTTCCGAAGGAGAATTGAAAGCAGTGCAACAGATTACGGATTGGGCAGCGGAAAAAGATTATTTGGAACGCATTGAAGTATTGACTTTTGTAGATGGAGGCGTTTCTCTTAAATGGATGGAAAAAGCAGGCGCAAAATCCCAAAACCTGCTGACCAAAGGTTCTTTGAACCATTTAAAGCACCAACTCAAAAAAACATCCCAACAACATTTTACGGAAATTGCGGATGTTTTTAAAACGGCGACCGAAAAAGGCATTATCAACAATGTCTATCTGGAGGATTGGAGCAACGGAATGCGAAACTCCAAGGAATATGTGTTTCAATTCCTTGATTTTCTGTCCACCCAGCCTATAAAACGTATTTTATTACCGGATACCCTGGGCATTCTGACCTATACCGAAACTTACGAGTTTATTTCGGAAATTGTAAAACGTTACCCAGACTTACATTTCGATTTTCATGGACACAATGACTATGACTTGGGAGTCTCCAATGTTATGGAAGCGGTCAAAGCGGGTTGTCACGGATTACATCTAACCGTTAATGGTATGGGAGAGCGGGCAGGCAACGCACCTATGGCCAGTGCCGTGGCCGTCATCAATGATTTTCTGACCGATGTTGAAATCGGCATCAATGAACCCTCGCTTTATAAAGTAAGTAAATTGGTTTCCGCCTTTACCGGTTTCGGCATTCCCCCGAACAAGCCCATTGTGGGAGATAATGTTTTTACACAAACGGCAGGAATACATGCAGATGGAGACAATAAGAAAAATCTGTATTTCAACAACATATTACCGGAAAGATTTGGGCGTAAGCGTAAATATGCCTTAGGAAAAATGTCCGGGAAGGCAAATATCCAAAAAAATTTGCAGGAATTGGGACTCACCTTAAACAATGAGGAACTCAAAAAAGTTACGGCCAGAATTATAGAGCTCGGTGATAAAAAAGAGCGGGTGACCAAAGACGACCTTCCTTTTATTATTTCAGACGTATTGGATACGGATACCCACAAACAAAAGGTATTTGTAAAATCCTATGTACTTACCCATGCCAAAGGGTTAATGCCTTCCACTACCCTTTCGGTCGAAATCGATGGAAAGCTCCATGAGGCCAATGCCCAGGGAGACGGACAATACGATGCCTTTATGAATGCTTTGAGAAAAGTATATGAATCCAAAAAAATAGCCCTACCTAAATTGGTGGATTATATTGTACGTATTCCACCCGGAAGTAATTCCGATGCGCTCTGTGAAACCATAATAACCTGGGAGGCCGATGGAAAGGAATTTACTTCCAGAGGTTTGGATTCCGATCAGACGGTGTCCGCTATCAAAGCGACAGAGAAAATGTTGAATATGATATAAAAATATAGGCCGTGCGCTTATCGCCTTGCGCAATTGCCGGAATTAAATCAACTAACAATAGTGCTAAGCGAATGGCGATTAGCGAAAAGTGATTAAAAATATGAAATTAAACATAGCCCTTTTAGCCGGAGACGGTATAGGACCGGAAGTAATAGATCAAGCCGTAAAAGTTTGTAATGCCATTGCTACAAAATACGAGCATGAAATAACATGGAAGCCGGCATTGACAGGGGCTGCTGCCATTGATGCCGTTGGAGAGCCTTATCCAGATGAAACCCATGAAATATGTGCAAATGCAGATGCCGTGCTATTCGGGGCCATAGGCCACCCTCGTTTTGATAATGACCCGTCCGCAAAAGTACGTCCGGAACAGGGATTATTAAAAATGCGACAAAAACTTGGTCTTTTTGCCAACGTAAGACCAACATTTACCTTCCCTTCCTTAATTGATAAATCCCCTTTGAAAAGGGAACGAATCGAAGGTACGGACCTGATTATTTTACGGGAATTAACGGGAGGTGTCTATTTTGGTGAGCGCGACCGAAAAGATAATGGAAATACGGCTTTTGATACCATGACCTATCAACGTTTTGAAATAGAACGTTTGGCAAGAAAAGGGTTTGAAATGGCCCTGAAACGTTCCAAAAAATTGTGCTGCGTGGATAAGGCCAACGTACTGGAATCTTCCCGTTTATGGAGAGAGACCGTACAGGCCATGGAAAAGGAATATCCAGACGTTGAAGTTTCCTATGAATTTGTTGATGCCGTTGCCATGCGATTGGTACAATGGCCCAGTGCTTACGATGTAATGATTACGGCCAACCTTTTTGGGGATATATTAACGGATGAAGCTTCCGTTATCTCGGGATCCATGGGATTAATGCCTTCCTCATCCGTTGGGAGTACCGTTTCCCTTTACGAACCCATACACGGTTCCTACCCCCAAGCAGCGGGCAAAGATATAGCCAACCCCTTGGCAACGGTTCTTTCCGCTGCCATGTTATTCGAAGACCTTAATTTAATGGATGAAGCCCAAGTTATACGTGACGTTGTTAACAAATCTTTGGCTGAAGGCATTGTTACCGAAGACTTGGCAGAAGGTGGCAAAGCTTATAAAACCAGTGAAGTCGGGGATTGGTTGGCAAAGCATATATAAAATCCCACCCGCTTTCCCTTTCACTCTATAAAGGGGAGTTAATATCAAAATAACAAAAAGCCGCTGAACTTGGTTCAGCGGCTTTTTTAATTGATCAATTCAGTAATAATAGACTAGAAACCAATAAATTATTTCAAATGATATAAGAAATCGGTAAGCATTTACGTTATGTAAGAATTATCCCATAATTTAATTCAATGAAAATACATCAAAATCAATACACCGAGACCGAACAATTATCAGATTTAAAAATAGATTTTAAACCCGATGTCTTTTTTCTTTTCATATCACCTTCATATCCTGACACTGAAAAGTTTATAGCCAAACTCAATGCAAAATTCCCGGACACACTATCTATTGGATGTTCTACGGCCGGAGAAATATTGGGCAATGAAGTTTTGGACAATTCCATTGCACTGACTGCCGTAAAATTTGAAAGAACAACACTAAAGCTTACTACAATAGATTTGGAAGAATACCAAATGAATAGCTTTACGACAGGTGAAAAAATCAGTAACGAACTAAAAGCCGATAATTTAAGACACATTTTTGTTTTAAGCGACGGATTGGTGGTCAATGGTGCGGAACTGGTAAGTGGATTGCACAACAACTTAAATAAATCTGTTAGTATTACCGGAGGATTGGCCGGTGACGGAGCGGATTTTGGCAATACATTTATTGTATATAATGATGAAATAGCCTCTAAAAAAGTAGTGGCATTGGGGTTATATGGTGATGACTTAAAAATAGGTTTTGCTTCCAAAGGTGGCTGGGATAGTTTTGGTATAGAGCGTTTGGTGACCAAATCGGATAAAAACGTGCTTTATGAATTGGATGGCGAACCCGCATTGGAACTTTATAAATCTTATTTGGGAGACAAGGCCAAAGACCTTCCCGGTTCTGGATTATTGTTTCCATTGAGCATGCGCGATAAAAACCAGGAAACCCCTGTAGTAAGGACCATACTCGGGATCAACGAAGAGGACAACAGCTTAACCTTTGCCGGAAATATTCCAGAAGGTTCCTACGTACGTTTAATGAAAGCCAATATTGACCGTATCATCAATGGGGCGGAACAATCTGCGATTACCTGCAAAAAAGGTACAGAAAATAAACAGCAATTGGCCTTTCTAATAAGCTGTGTGGGAAGAAGGCTCGTATTGAAGCAATTGGTGGAAGAGGAAGTGGAAGCTGTGAACGAACAATTAGGTGAAAACATATACACTACCGGGTTTTATTCATATGGTGAGATTGCACCCTTTGATAAATTTTCGGCATGTGAACTCCATAATCAAACAATGACCGTTACTACCTTGGCAGAATGAAAAAGTACCATAGATTATTACAAAGACAACTTAAAAAAATTGATCTAGATGGTGATACCCATACCAGGTTACTCCCATTTTTAGAACAAATCAATAATGCCTATGTGTCATTTGACAATGATCTGTACCAGGCCGAGACAACCTTGGAAAAGAGTTCACAAGAGTTATATCTGGCCAATAAACAATTAGTATCCAAGTTTGATGCGGTATCCAGTAGGTTAGCCAAAGTAGCCGAAAATATTAAGGACGTTATTTTTGAAATAGATTTAGAAGGAAACTGGAAATATCTAAACCCCGCTTGGGAAAAACTTTTCGGGCATAAAATAGACGATTGCCTGGGCAAACCTTTCTATCAATATTTAAACACTACCAAAGGGGAATGTTTAAAAAAATTATTGGATGCAAATAAAGATTGTTCCATAAACAGCGGATTTAGTAATGTAATCCACACAGCAACAGCTACCGGAGAAAAAAAATGGGTGGATGTTTCTATTAAGGGGATTCAAACGGAAAAAGGGGTTTTCGAAGGTTATATCGGAACTATAGTTGATATATCCAATATAAAGAAAACGGAATTTGAACTTGTCAAGGCCAAGGAAAAAGCAATGTCCGCCAGTAAGGCCAAAGATGATTTCCTGTCCACCATGTCCCATGAAATCAGGACTCCATTAAATGCCGTAATCGGCATTAGTCATTTATTGCTCATGGAAAACCCCAAACCGGAGCAACTGGAAAATTTGCAGACCTTAAAATATTCTTCGGAGCATTTATTAGGCTTGGTCAATGATATTCTGGATTTCAATAAAATTACCTCCGGGGCCTTGGATTTAGAGGAGACGGAGTTCAACATGACCCATTTGCTCAATAGTATTCAGAGTATTTTCAATAACAAGGCAAAAGCGAAGAACATACGCTTTTCCATCAAAAAAGACAATTCACTTCCTGAAATGTTGATCGGTGACAGCGTAAGGCTCTCGCAAATATTAACAAACTTAGTGGGCAATGCCATTAAGTTTACGGAACAGGGCAAAGTAACCTTAGACCTGGAAATTATAACCGAAACCAATGATTCATGCCTGCTTGAAGTCAATGTAAAAGACACGGGAATAGGTATCCCAAAAGAAAAACAAAAGAAGATTTTCAATTCCTTTGCCCAAGCAAATTCCGATACGACCAGAAAATATGGCGGTACAGGGTTAGGGCTGGCAATCTGTAAACAGTTATTGGAGATAATGGGGAGTGACCTAAAGTTGGAAAGCGAAAAAGGAAAGGGTGCTACCTTCAGTTTTGTCCTGCAACTCAAAAAAGGAAATAGCACCACTTCCAATATTCATGAAGATGATGTAGTCCTGGAAAAAATCCCCGCCAATGAAGGCCTAAACGGTGTTAAAGTATTAATTGCCGAGGATAATAAAATCAATATCATGGTCATTAGAAAATTCTTGATCAAATGGGGTATTGATTTTGAAATAGCGGAAAACGGTAAAATAGCGGTTGAAATGGCAAAGAATAGCCTTTATGACCTGGTATTAATGGATTTACAGATGCCAGTAATGAACGGGTTCGATTCTTGCAAACTAATAAAGGAATCGGATGATTCCATGAATAGGGACACGCCCATTTATGCACTTTCCGCTTCTACCGGGGCAGATATCAAAAATGAAATAAAAAAATACAAAATGGACGGGTTGATCTGCAAGCCGTTCGATCCGGATAAACTTCATCAAAAGTTAAAGGACATCGTCCGAACCCGTAAACTGGACCCAAATAAACATGTAGCTTAAAATAAGCGATTATAGGATATAGTCCGTACTTAGAAAGTTACTCACTTTAGCCTCCAACAATTGTTCAATGGTCTCATTGTTCAATTCATTATCCTTAAAGGCCACAAAAGTCCGGACACTAAAAGAACGCAGGGCATCATGCACGCTAAGCGTTGCCTGGGCAGAATCTTTCCTTCCAGTAAATGGATATACATCGGGGCCTCGTTGGCAGGAACTGTTCAAGTTTACACGACATACCAAATTCGCCAAAGTATCGATCAAGGGGGATAGGCTGTACACATCCTTTCCAAAAAGACTCACCTGTTGCCCATAATTTGATGCTGCCATATCATCCAAGGGTTCGGAAATATCGGTAAAAGAAACCACCGGGATTATAGGTCCAAATTGCTCTTCCCGATAAACGCGCATCTCTTTGGAAACAGGGTATAAAACCGCCGGCCAAACATAATTGTCCGAGCGTTGTCCTCCCTTCTTATTTTGGATTTTAGCTCCCTTAGTCAACGCATCGTCCAGTAACTCCTGAATATATGCGGGTTTTCCAGGTTCCGGAAGGGGTGTAAGTTTAACTCCGTCTTCCCAGGGGTTACCAAATTTTAAGGCATCCACTTTTTTAGAGAAACGCCTTAAAAATTCAGTTTTAACATCCTCATGTACATAAACTATTTTCAAAGCGGTACAACGCTGTCCGTTAAATGAGGTAGTACCCGCGATTACTTCATCTATGGTCAGATCTAAATCGGCATCAGGCAAAATAATGGCCGGGTTTTTTGCTTCCAGTCCCAACACCAAACGAAGCCGATTACTTTTGGGATGCTGGTCCTGTAGGGCGTTTGCGGACTTACTATTGCCGATCAATGCCAAAACATCAACTTTTCCCGTCTTCATAATAGGTGCCGCCACTGCCCTGCCCCTACCGAACAATACATTTACAACACCCTTGGGAAAACTGTTCCGAAAAGCCTCTAAAAGCGGAGTAATCAATAAAACCCCATGCTTGGCCGGTTTAAAAACAGTGGTATTCCCCATGATAATGGCCGGAATCAATAGAGCAAAGGTTTCATTGAGCGGATAGTTGTAAGGTCCTAAACAAAGTACCACACCCAAAGGGCCACGACGAATATGGGCATATACGCCTTGATGTTTTTGAAACTTGGCACTGTTCCTGTCCAAATCTTTGTATTCCTCAATGGTATCATAGATATACTCTACCGTTCTGTCAAACTCTTTTTGTGAATCCGAAAGGGATTTACCTATTTCCCACATTAAGAACTTTACGACCTCATCCCGTTTTTCTTTCATTTTTTGGACAAAAGTTTCCATACAGGCTATCCGATCCTTTACTTTCATCGTGGGCCAGACACCCTGTCCCTTGTCGTAGGCCTTCGATGCGGCCTCCAAGGCACTCAAGGCTTCCTCTTCACCCATATCCGGGATACTTCCCAATAACGTGGGTTTATACTCGGGAGTTGCCGAAATAGTAGAAAAAACTTCCGTAGTCTTTCCGTTCCATTCTTTTAATTCACCGTTTATCAAGTAATGTTTCTGATCTATGGTATTTTTTATTTGAAACTCCTCAGGTATCATTGTGCTTGTTTTTTCCATAATCAATGTTTATATCAGATACTGAAACAGATCTGGTTTATCATTTAAATAATCGCCAAAAAAATTATTGGACTTCATTCTTTGTATCAGCGGTTCAAGATCTGTGGGATGTTTTAATTCTATTCCCACAACGGCCGGGGCGTTTTCTTTACTGGATTTTTTAGAATACTCAAAATGGGTAATATCGTCCGTAGGCCCCAGTATCTCCGCAACAAATTCTTTTAGCGCCCCGGGACGTTGCGGAAACCGAACGATAAAATAATGTTTTAGCTTTCCGTAAAGTAAGGCCCTTTCCTTAATTTCCGCCGTTCGGGTAATATCATTATTGCTCCCCCCTATAATGCAGGCTATATTCTTTCCTTTTATTTCATTGGAAAACTCGTCCAAAACAGAAATACTCAAGGCTCCCGCCGGTTCTACAACAATGGCATCTCTATTATACAGGTCCAATATGGTCTGGCATACCTTACCTTCCGGGACAGTGACCATTTTATAAAGGTTGTTCCTGCAGATCGAAAACGTAAGGTCTCCTACCCGTTTCACGGCCGCACCGTCTATAAACCTATCAACGGTCGGAAGTAGAGTGTTCCGCTTATTTTCAATTGATGTTTTCATGGAAGGGGCTCCTTCTGGTTCTATACCTATTATTTTTGTTTGTGGTGACAATGCGCTAAAAACCCCTATTAGACCTGAAGCAAGTCCGCCTCCGCCCACTGCAACGAACACATAATCCAAGGGTTCATTGGATTGTTCCATTAATTCCAATCCTATTGTTGCCTGCCCTTCAATAACTTTTGGGTCGTCAAACGGGTGAATAAAAGTTTTTTTTTCTTTTGTGCAGTAATGTGTTGCCGCTGCAAAAGAATCATCAAAAGTATCTCCTTCTAAAATTACATTCGTCCAATGCTCCCCAAACATCTTTGTCTGTTCCACTTTTTGTTTGGGCGTAACGGTCGGCATGAATACGGTCGTCTTTATCCCCAAACGATTACAGGCAAATGCCACTCCCTGGGCATGATTACCGGCACTTGCACATACGACCCCTTGACGCCTTTCCGCTTCTGAAAGTGAATTTATTTTATTGAAAGCCCCTCGGATCTTATATGACCTTACCCTATGTAGATCTTCCCTTTTTAGAAAAATATTGGCATCATATTGTTTGGAAAGGCGAATACTCGGCATAAGCGGCGTTACATCCGCTATTTGCCGAATGGTCAACGCCGCTTCTTTAATATCCTCTACCTTGGGAAAGTATTCCATTGAATGAACTTACCTGGTTTACATGGGGTAAATTTTAGGTTTTATACGATTGGTTTCATCGCTGTCATGGACTCACGCAATCTGGCCCCAACAACTTCAACATCATGCTCCCGCAATGTTTTGTTCACAGCAATGAGCTTGGCATTATCAACATGGTTTCCTTCCCCGTAGGCTTTACCAATAACATCCGTGTCTATCTTTTTCATGAAATCTGCCAATAACGGTTTACAGGCATGGTCAAACAAGTAACAACCATATTCCGCAGTATCGGAAATTACACGGTTCATCTCGAATAATTTTTTTCTGGCAATGGTATTTGCGATCAATGGTGTCTCATGCAGAGATTCATAATAAGCAGATTCCCCGATGATTCCGGATTCGGTCATGGATTCATACGCCAATTCTACACCGGCACGGACCATGGCAATCATTAAAACCCCATTATCATAATATTCCTGTTCGCTTATCGTATCATCTCCTGCCGGAGTTTTTTCAAAAGCGGTTTCTCCCGTAGCGGCACGCCAGGTCAATAAGTTTTTATCATCATTGGCCCAATCTTCCATCATGGTCTTGGAGAAATGACCTGTCATAATATCATCCATATGTTTTTGGAACAACGGGCGCATAATGTCCTTTAACTCTTCGGACAGGTCAAAAGCCTTTATTTTTGCAGGATTGGATAAACGATCCATCATATTCGTGATTCCGCCATATTTCATTCCTTCCGTAATGGTTTCCCATCCATATTGGATCAATTTGGAAGCGTAACCCGCATCCATTCCCTTTTCTATCATCTTATCAAAACAAAGGATGGAACCTGTTTGCAACAGTCCACAAAGAATGGTCTGCTCGCCCATTAAATCCGATTTCACCTCCGCTACAAAAGAGGATTCCAAAACTCCGGCCCTATGGCCGCCCGTACCCACGGCATAGGCTTTGGCCTGTTCCAGCCCTTTTCCTTCAGGGTCGTTCTCCGGATGTACCGCAATCAATGTAGGCACTCCAAAACCTCTTTTATATTCCTCCCGTACTTCCGATCCCGGGCTTTTTGGCGCTACCATGATAACGGTCAAATCCTTGCGGATCTGAGTCCCTTCTTCAACAATATTGAATCCGTGGGAATAGGATAAGGTCGCCCCTTTTTTCATTAAAGGCATAACCGCTCCTACAACCGCAGTGTGCTGTTTGTCCGGTGTAAGGTTGATGACCACGTCTGCAGATGGGATCAATTCTTCATAATTCCCCACCGTAAATCCGTTCTCCGAAGCGTTTATATAGGATTGTCTCTTCTCCTGGATAGCCGCATCACGCAGGGCGTAAGCTATATCAAGACCGGAATCGCGCATGTTCAACCCCTGGTTAAGACCTTGGGCCCCACAGCCCACAATAACTATTTTCTTTCCTTTTAAGGCAGTTACACCATCTGAGAATTCCGAGGACTCCATAAACCTACATTTCCCAAGTTGTGTCAATTGATCTCTTAATGATAGTGTATTAAAATAATTTGCCATTGTGTATTCTCTTTAATTTAAATTATTGAATTTGATTTTTAATTCTGTTGAAATTCCTTGAGCATAGCGGTTATCCGCATTTCTTCCTTTGTGACCGAAATACGGCCGGAGCGAACAAATTGCATGATCCCAAAGGGTTTTAACTGTTCGTACATTTCGTCCACTTCATGCCTTCTTCCCGTTTTGGCCAATACAAAAAACTCCCTGGCCACGGTTACGATCTGCGAGTTACTTTCCTTTATGATATTTTGAATCTGTCTTTCATCGAACAACAGGTCCGATGCTATTTTAAACAAGGCGGATTCTTGATAAATGGTCTCATCATCTTCATGATAAAACGCCTTTATGACCTCGATCTGTTTTTCAATTTGACCCACGATATTACGGACCCATTTTTTCGTCGTATTGACTACGATCGTAAATTTTGAAACTCCGTCGATTTCCGATTTTGAGACGTTCAAACTCTCGATATTGATATGTCTTTTTAAGAATATCCCCGATATCCTATTCAATAACCCTACGTTATTTTCGGAATATACCGATATGGTAAACCATTGTTTTTCCATGTGTTCCTATCTAAACTTTTTACTGTTTTTTACGGCTAAGATTACTCCTGTGGACCAATTCATTTTGGTTAAGCTAAAATCTTCCCTTTGTTCTAAATATGCAATCAATCTATTTACATTATGCTCATGGCCATCCGGCCAATTAGGTTGCGTGTTCATATCGTCGATTACATAAAACCCGCCTACCTTGACCAAATCCAAAACCCTGTCTATATGACTATATTTACCCGGCCAGGCATCGGCAAATATCAAATCGAACTTATTCCCCTGATAATCGTGAATCCACTCTGCCCCATCCTGACAAATAATTTCCAATCTACTATCCGTTCCAAAATAGTGCCGTGCAATTTCAACGAGTTCAGGATCATTATCAATGGTCACTAATTTAGAGTCCATATCCATCCCATCGATCATCCATGAAAGGCTCAATCCTATACCTGTTCCCAATTCCAAAAAACGGCCACCGGGTTTTGAACCCATCAACGTCTTTAGAAAAGCACCGATATATAAATCCGAAGGCATGGCAAACCCTATCTCTTTGGACTTACGCTGAATTTCCCCGTGGATTTTTGGAATATCCTGAATGTTTGAATCTTTCATTGTATTTTATATACGTATCTGGTTTTTGACATCCGATGAAATCTATCCGTTATTATTATTTCAACCGAATTTCAGAAACTGCGGCCCCCGACGGAATCATTGGGAATACATTATCTTCTTTCTCCACTTTTACCTCCAGGAAATACGGCTTGTCCGAAGCGATCATTTCCTGAACAGCCGCCTTTAAATCTTTACGTTCACTTACACGCTTGGCCTCTATATGATACCCTTCCGCAATCTTTACAAAATCTGGGTTTACCATTACCGTAGAGGCGTACCTTCTATCAAAGAACAATTCCTGCCATTGGCGCACCATTCCTAAATGATCATTGTTCAATACTACAATTTTTACCGGAACATTATGTTGAAATATTACGCCCAGCTCCTGAATGGTCATCTGGTAGCCCCCATCACCTATAATGGCCACAACTTCCCGATCCATCGCCCCCATTTTGGCACCAATGGCCGCCGGAAGCGCAAATCCCATGGTTCCCAGACCTCCTGAGGTTATATTACTCTTTGTTTCCTTGAACTTCGCATACCTACAGGCAATCATTTGATGTTGTCCAACATCCGTAACTATGGCCGCTTTATGTTGAGAGGCTATATTTATCTCTTCGATAACTTCCCCCATGGTCAATCCTTCCTTGGTCGGGTGGATATCATTCTCGATAACCGTATCAAATTCTATCCTGTATTTTTCCTTGAATACATCATGCCACTCTTTATGGGTGTTTGTATTGATATGTGGCAATAAAAGCCCCAATGTCTCTTTGGAATTGCCCAGTACCGCTACATCCGTCTTTACATTTTTATCGATTTCTGCCGGGTCTATTTCAAAGTGGATTACTTTGGCCTGTTTGGCGTAATCTTCCAATCTTCCCGTAACACGGTCATCAAAACGCATTCCTATGGCAATAAGCACATCACATTCATTGGTAAGTAAATTAGGGCCATAGTTTCCGTGCATACCCACCATCCCCACGTTCAACGGATGGTCCGTATCCAATGCCGAGGCTCCCATAATGGTCCAGGCCGCCGGGATGCCCGCTTTTTCAACAAGCGTCTTCAGTTCTTCTTCAGCTTTGCCTAAAATAACGCCCTGGCCCCAAACGATGAATGGTTTTTTGGCGGCATTGATCAGTTCTGCGGCAGCTTCAATAGCATTCAAATCTGGCTTGGAGGCCGGTTTGTAACTTCGTACTCCCGTGCATTTTTTATAGGAAAACTCAAATTCGTCAAATTGGGCATTTTTGGTAATATCGACCAATACGGGACCGGGACGACCGGATTTGGCAATATAAAACGCCTTGGCCATGATTTCCGGAATTTCCGAGGCTTTGGTTACTTGATAGTTCCATTTGGTGACCGGAGTGGAAATCCCAATAATATCGGTTTCTTGAAAAGCATCGGATCCCAATAAGTGCCTGGGTACCTGACCTGTGATACACACCATGGGGGTAGAGTCTATTTGCGCATCCGCCAAGCCCGTAACCAAGTTTGTGGCGCCGGGACCCGAAGTTGCCATCGCCACCCCTACCCTTCCGGAAATCCGTGCATATCCCTGTGCAGCATGTGTAGCACCTTGTTCATGGCGGGTTAAAATATGTGTTAACCTATCCTGAAATTTATACAATTCGTCATAGACCGGCATAATGGCACCTCCCGGATAGCCATAGAGTAAATCCACGCCTTCCGCGAGCAAACAATGTATAATCGCTTCCGCACCGGAAATTTTAATGGTCGATTTCGTATCGTTCCCTGTTTGTTTCTCTTTTACTGTTTCCATCTTTCCAAGATTTAAGAGGTTTAAAAAAAACACCCTTTGGTCCCCTTTAGGCAGGTCAAGAACATTGCCTCAAAGGAATAATCCATAATTTATATTTTAAAATTCATCGGTAACACAACCTTCTGAAGCGGGTGAAACCGTTTTTGCATATTTATACAAGCTTCCTTTCCTTACTTTTAAATCCGGCTGTTTCCAACTGGCTTTTCTTTTGGAAATTTCAGCGGCCGTCAGGTCTACTGAAATCTGATTCTTTTCTGCGTCAATGGTAATTACATCCCCGTCTTTTACAAGTCCTATCAACCCGCCTTCCTGGGCTTCGGGACAAACGTGGCCTACAACAAAGCCGTGTGTTCCGCCCGAAAAACGTCCATCCGTTATCAGGGCTACATCTTTTCCCAGACCGGCACCCATAATCGCCGCCGTTGGTTTCAACATTTCGGGCATCCCCGGTCCACCTTTGGGCCCTTCATATCGAATAACCACTACATCCCCTTTTTTAACTTCGCCTTTTCCTATTCCGGCATTGGCCAAAAACTCATCATCATATACTTTGGCAGGACCTGAAAAATACAATCCTTCTTTTCCCGTAATCTTGGCCACGGCTCCTTTTTCCGCTAAATTTCCATAAAGAATACGAAGGTGGCCGGTTTCCTTTATAGGGGCGTCCAATGGTTTTACAATCTGTTGCCCTTCTTTTAAAGCGGGTAGATCTGCCAGGTTTTCGGCAACTGTTTTTCCCGTTATGGTAAGACAATCACCATGGAGCATCCCGTTATCCAACATAAATTTCATGACCGCAGGGGTTCCTCCGGCACGGTGCAAGTCTTCCATCAAGTATTTCCCACTTGGTTTTAAATCCGCTAAAAATGGCGTGGAATCGCTTATTTTTTGAAAATCGTCCAATGTAAACTCAATCTCGGCCGCTTTGGCTATGGCCAAAAAGTGAAGTACGGCATTGGTGGAACCTCCCAAGAGCGTTAATAAACGTACCGCATTCTCCAAAGATCTTTTCGTAATAATATCGCTTGGTTTAATATCGTTCTCCAACAAATGCTGCAGTGCCTTACCGGAGCGAATGGCATCTTCCTGCTTTGGTTTTCCTATTGCCGGATTTGAGGAATTGTACGGCATGGCCATGCCCAAAGCTTCAATAGCCGATGCCATGGTATTGGCCGTGTACATTCCGCCACAGGCACCCGCACCGGGACATGCGTTTTGAATAACCCCTTTATAATCTTCCTCGTTCATGGTTCCCGCTACTTTTTCCCCCCATGCCTCAAAAGCGGAAACTACATCCAATTTTTTATCCTTGAAACACCCGGAGGCAATGGTTCCACCATATACCAACACGGATGGCCTGTTCAACCTGATCATGGCCATTAATGCCCCCGGCATATTTTTATCGCAACCTACCACGGTTACCAAGCCATCATAATTCATGGCCTGTACAACGGTCTCCATGGAATCTGCAATAATATCACGGGATGGTAAGGAATAACGCATACCATACGTTCCCATTGAAATTCCATCGCTCACCCCAATGGTATTGAAAACCAAGCCTATCGCACCGCCATCGTTCACTCCTTTTTTTACTTCCTGCGCCAAATCGTTAAGGTGCATATTACAAGGATTGCCTTCATAACCCGTACTACCTATACCAATTAAGGGTTTCTTTAAATCATCTTCCGTTAAACCAATGGCATGGAGCATGGCCTGTGCCGCAGGTTGTGTTGGATCTTGGGTTACATTCTTACTGTGCTTGTTCAATTCCATGTGTGTTCTAGTATACGTAAATGTTCATTTTGCAATGGTTCTTAATCAAAGATAAAAGTTTAAATACCCTATGGATTTTAACATAATCCACAGATACAAAGTCATTTATTTAAAAAATAACACAAATCATTAATAATCAATTATTTAATCATTCTTCTTATATCATATTCAATAAACGTCCGTAGAACGGAATTGCATAAAAAAACCTGTATCGGACGGGTCGGATACAGGTTTTTTAAATCGATGAAAAATCTATATCATTCCCTATTAGGAACAATAATGACCACATTGAATATGTTGTTCTTGACTTTCATCGGTACAATTCTAATCAAAATGTTTGTATATACAAAATCTGGCATCAAAAAATATCCAAATTAAACCTTTTAAATGGCACATTACTTTTTTTGATTACTTTAGGCCTATTTGATAATTTGTCTCACCGATAGGTTTGGGCATTATCTAGTGCTATATAATATTTTAAATGAAGCGAACGACCACTATGTTCAATCAACCCGTTCCCTTTCTGAACACCGCTAAGAATAAGCTCTTGTTGGTGGCATGTATTGCTATCTATTCTCTATTTTTCCTATCGCTATACAATCCTTTTAATCTTGATAACTGGGCGAAACAATATTACCACGAATTTATATTTTATGGCAGTATGGTTCTTTTGTTGAGTCAGTTCGTGTTGCGTTATGCCTTCAACTTTAAAGAATTTAAAGTATACAGTTTATTGTTATGGTGCCTTTTTGAAATAGCGTTGGTTTCGTTCGGGTATTATTTCATGTACAGTCCTATCATGGAAACCCCAGGCGAAAAACTTTATGAATACTTTGATGCATACAGTAAAATAAGCTTAATACTTATTATTCCTTATATAGTATTTTTTTGGTATTTCAGCTTTAGACATAAACTATTGGCCTATAAGGAAATTGAACATCATACCGTGGGGACTTCCACAAATGAAGGTCATAAGTTAATGATCTTAAAAGGGGAAAACGATAAGATAACCATGGCCATTGAGTATCGCCAATTACTCTATGTTAAATCTTCGGGAAACTATTTGGATATTTATTACCTACATGGCGAAAAATTGTCTAAAGAACTGGTTCGTATGAGTTTAAAGGAAATGGGAACCCTAATAAGGGATACGGATATTATACGTATTCACAGGTCATATATCATCAATAAAAAACACATTTCATCTTTTAAAAGAACACGAAAAGGATACATGGTGAATCTTAATCACATTACCACAGACGAACTGCCCGTTTCTTCAAGTTATAAGAATAGTTTTGAAAAAGCACTTACGTTAAAAACGTCCCATTAGTCACAAAATAGGAACGTTTTATCACAAACTGCCCAAAGACCCGGCATTCACACTTCAATTTTATATTAATTGCCTTGGTAATCGATATCCTGCTATTCACTAAAAGAGTTCGATAGAACACCAGTAAAAATTATAGCGTTTAGGACAATCAATCTATATCATGGTCAAAAGGAACGTCATTTTAAAATCGAGCATCTCAGGACTTTTGTTATGTGTTCTCCTTTTTGCCTATCCCATACAAGACGATGTATTATATGAAAATATCCCGAAATTAAACGGTAACTGCCCTCCCGGGTTTATGCTGAATACCCAAAATGAATGTATTGCCCAAAACCTGTATATGCAATATAGCACATCCAATAATCCGGGTGTTGGCGGGTTAAAAACTGGGCTTCCAAAGGTAAGGGATGGGTTTTCACCACAAAAAATCGACTTGGGCAGGTATTTGTTTTTTGATCCTGTTCTATCGGGTGATGGAACCATTTCCTGTGCTACTTGTCATAATCCAAATAAGGGGTTCAGTGATGGTTTGCCAACAAGTATTGGTATGGGCAACTACCCATTAAAACGTGCTGCACCTTCGTTATGGAACGTTGCCTATTTAAGGCTTTTCTATTGGGATGGCAGGGCAAGCTCATTAGAAGAGCAAATGAAGGGACCTTTATTCTCAAAAGATGAAATGAACAATACCCCAGAGAACCTTATCAACACCTTAAACTCTATTGAAAATTATAAGCACCTTTTTGCGGAGGCCTTTCCCGAAAGAAATGCCCAACGCCCCATACAATTAGAAGAAGTATATATGGCCATTACGGCCTTTGAGGCTTCCCTTGTCTCATTGAATAGTAAATATGATCGTTACGCCCATGGGTACCACGAAGCATTGAACCAAAAGGAGATAGCTGGCATGAACGTTTTCCGATCCTTTGTGGCACGATGTGCAGAATGCCATACGCCCCCTCTTTTTACAAATCAGCAAATTGCCATTATCGGCACTCCGGAACCGAATGGACTTCCACTGGATCCTGGTGCCGAAGTCCCTTTTAACGATCGATCGTTAAGAGGTGGCTTTAAAGTGCCCAGTCTTAGAAATATTGAAAAAACTGCCCCGTATATGCATTCAGGGAAATTTAAGACCTTACGGGAAACCGTGCAGTTCTATACCGATGGCCGCGGGCATGCCGTACCGGAAGATGAGAATTTAATCATTCATTGGCACATTTGGGAGCCAGAACTTTCAGATGATGAGCTCGATCGACTGGTCGATTTTTTAAAAACCCTGACCGATGAATCTTTTATCCCTAAAACACCGAAAATATTACCTTCTGGTTTAAAGCCATCTGTTTAACAACTAAAACCTAAAAGTATAATGAAGAAAAACTCAGTATTTATTAAAATTCTTAAACTATTTCTGTTATTGAGTATTGGAATATTTATTGGAAAATACTTCTTTTCTGGCAAAAATACCGATACCGTACCCCTGCCATCGACTATGAAATACAGGAATGTAGGCATTTCAAATGATACGACCCATGTCGTGGAGGAAACGACATTTGATGGGAACATCATTGAAGTCAAAAAAGGAGGATCCATCCTACAGGCTGTCAAGAGTGCCCAATCTGGGGATTTGATTCGAGTCTATCCGGGAACCTATGCTGAAACGGTATATATTGACAAGGATAATATTAGTCTACAAGGGGTCGTAATCAATGGAGAGTGGCCTACCTTGGATGGAGGGAAAAAATTGAATGACGCATTCCTTTATTCCGGAAATAATATCCTCATTGAAAATTTCAAAATCATCAATTATAAGGGAAACGGTGTCATGGGGCAGGCAGGTAACAATTTTATCATCCGCAATAATTGGATCATAGATACTGGAGTATATGGCATTTTTCCACAATATGGTCAAAATGGCCTGGTCGAACATAATGTCTTGTCAAAAATTGCAGATGCCGCAATCTATGTAGGCATGTGCGATAACGTAGATGTCATTAATAACGAGGTATTTAATAGTGTAGCAGGTATAGAAATTGAAAATTCTAGGCACTGCCTAGTCGAGAATAATTATGCCCATAACAATACCGGAGGGATTTTAGCCTTTGTAACCCCTGGTCTACCGATTAAGACAACTTTTGACGTTATTATACGCAACAATTTTATCGTTAATAATAACCATGAGAATTTTGGAGCTCCTGGATCCACAGTTGCAGGTATTCCTCCTGGGGCCGGCATTCTGATTATGGCTGCGGACGATGTGGTCGTTGAAAACAATATTATTACCGGTAATGACAATGCCGGTATTACTATTGTTGATTTGGCTACCGGTGACCCCAAAGCGAACGACCCCAATAGCGAACCTAATCCGGACAGGGTCGTGCTGTTGGATAATATTATGTTCGCCAATGGCAATAATCCTACAGGAGAATTAAAAGCTTTGATGCTTACTCAACTATCCACTAAAGGTCCCGATATTTTTGCAATGGGAGGAGGAACGGGGAGTAGTATATTGGACAAGAACAAGTATCGCACATTTGGCTTGGACGACTATGGTTTTCCTCCAATATCGGATACGAAGGACCTAATAAGTATGAAACTGAACAAACCAGTAGCACCACGATCAGTATCCGAAGAGGAACTCGGCCGACTTACATACTATGGTATATGTGCAGGTTGCCATGCCTTTGGCACACGATTAATAGGCCCTCCCACAGAAATTATACAAGCTATACATAATGGTAATCCCCAGGGAATCGTCGACTACATCAACAACCCTAAAAATCTTCGACCGGATTATCCTGAAATGCCTCCACAGGACTATTTGCCCGATGAGGCAAAAATGGCCGTGGCCGAATATATCCTAAGTATGAAAAAATAAGGAAAAATTACTCTCTTCATAATCGGGAAAATCATTGATACCGGAACTTAAAATAACTAAATTATTAACTACATGAGAAAACTCCTATTTCTGATAATGGTCAGCTTTCCGATTGCCATCTCGGCACAAAAAACCATAGAAATTGTAGTTGCCGATCAGACGACAATAGATGGGACGCTCGAAATCGACGGTGAGACTCTAGATGAAGTTGTTGTTACGGCATTGAACATAGAGCGTGATAAAGAATCGCTCGGGCATTCGGTTTCTCAACCACTATCTTCTAATCCCGCAAACATTCCCTTGGCCAATGTGGTTCATACACCAAAAAGAGATACTACCGGGCAAATAAGTGAAGATGATCTTACGGTAAATTCACTTACATCTACAGGGATGGTTCTGATTGATTTTACTGGAAAAACACAGTTGATCTTGGATGAATATATAGAGTTTAAAGATAGCGGGAACCTAATATAAAACACGCTACGGGAGGCCCTAAATTTCCCGATCTTATTGTTTCATTTAACATTAGAATCCATTTAAAATTAAATCTTAGGCATATGATTTCAGAAACGATACAAAAACAACGTGATTTCTTTCTAACGCAACGATCGAAGGATATTTCTTTTAGAAAAAAAGCTTTAAAACGATTACAAAAAGAAATCATTGCTCAAGAAGATGCCATATGCGATGCCCTTTACGCTGATTTTAAAAAACCACGGTTCGAGACCATGGCAACTGAAACCCAGTTGGTACTTGCCGAGATTAAACAGGCATTAAAACATATAGATCTATGGTCGCGACCTCAAAAAGTAACGGGTACCCTATCCAATTGGCCTTCTTCCGACTATATTTATAAGGAACCCTATGGCACTGTATTGATCATTGCCCCGTGGAACTATCCATTTCAATTGGCCATTGCCCCTTTGGTGGGTGCTATTGCCAGTGGAAATACGGCCGTTATAAAGCCTTCGGAATTGACGGTGAACACATCAAAAATCGTTTCAGGGATTATAAAAACTGTCTTTTATCCCGGGCATGTAACGGTTGTTGAGGGCGGTGTGGAAATTTCCCGACAACTTCTTTTACAACAATGGGATTATATTTTCTTTACGGGGAGTGCAAAGGTAGGACAAATCGTTTATGAAAGTGCCGCTAAATATCTAACGCCCGTGACCCTTGAACTGGGTGGAAAAAACCCTTGTATCGTAGATGCATCTGCAACGGTCAAATTAACCGCAAAGCGAATTGTTTGGGGTAAATTTTTAAATGCGGGACAAACCTGCCTTGCTCCGGATTATGTTTTAGTCCACAAAAAAATCAAAGATAAATTGGTAGCGATGCTTAAGAAGTATATTATCCTGTCTTATGGTGAATCCATAGAAAAATCCCCGGATTTTGCGCGAATGGTGGGTCCGCATCATTACCAAAGGCTAAAATCCATGCTGGAAGGAGAAAAAATCCTTTTTGGTGGACAGAGCAATGATAGGGACAACTATATTTCACCAACACTGATCGATCAACCCAAAATGGACAGTAAGTTGATGGAAGGTGAAATTTTTGGGCCAATACTCCCTATTATCAGTTATGAAACCGAAGAGGAACTGGATAGGTACCTCATGCATTATGGAAAACCATTGGCAACTTACGTATTCTCCAATACAAAGTCCTTTCAACGTAAAATGGTGAAAAAATACAGTTTTGGCGGAGGAGCCATTAATGATACCGTAATACAAATCGCCAATAAAAAATTACCTTTTGGTGGGGTTGGTCAAAGTGGTTTAGGCGCATATCACGGTAAAGCATCGTTTGATTTGTTCTCACATCAAAAAGCGATTATCAAAAAGGCGAATTGGCTGGATGCCCCACTGCGATATCCTCCTTATAATTTACCATTTTGGTTTATAAAAAAAATAAAGTACCTTTTCTAAACGCAAAGAAGATTCCAATAAATAAACGTTACCTATATGAAAACAATGGACCAATGGTTTGAAGAATACGCTGTAAGCCATAAAAATGAAACGAATATCTTAATTCATTTTGTTTGTGTCCCGGCTATATTTTTTAGTATTGTAGGTATGTTAATGACCATTCCTTCTCAGTTTTTACGCAATCAAATAGGTATTGAAAATGCACTCTTGGGAAATTGGGCAGTGGTTATATTATTGCTATTTCTACTCTTTTATTTGCGACTATCACTCTCTATGTTCCTAAAAATGCTATTGTTCTCGATACTATGTCTTGTCGGCAATTATTACTTAGGGCAATATCTGCCCCTTTTATATGTTTCCATTGCATTTTTTGTTATCGCTTGGATCGGGCAATTTTATGGTCATAAAGTAGAAGGCAAGAAACCTTCTTTCTTTAAGGATTTGCAATTTTTGTTAATCGGTCCGGCATGGGTCGTCAAAAAAATGTTTGGGTAACCACCTTTGGCTATCCATACTTAAACTGAAAGCAAGATCACATTAATTTAAATGAAACGATATCGCCCGACTTCTTTTGTGCCAATATACAAATAGCCTCATTGGTCAGTTGGAGTATTCTTGGATACCCTCCGGTAGTCTGCCCATCTTTCATTAGCATTATCAATTTACCGGACGGGGTCAATTGTACGGTCCCGGGCAAGGTGGCCGAAGTCAACATACTAATGTCATGCCCCTGAATAGTCTCTTTTAATTGATAGGCCATCCGGTCGTTTTCCTTGGCGATGGTAAATTCTTTTGCAAAAATGGATTCCAACTGTTTATCCGTTAAATGTCCGTATTCGGGTGCTCTATAGACGGTCAATATAGATTCTTCGAGCAAGGAACCGGTTTTGATTTCGGAAATTTTGGGCATAAAAACGGTAGTACGGTTATAGGGAACCAAATCACCATTTTTTAAACGGTTTTCATCCGTAATCGGTGTATAAAACGATTTGCTGTCCAGTACGGATTTGGTCTGGAAACCTCCTTTTATGGCCAAATAACCCCTAAACCCTTTTTCCAATCGGCCATAGGAAACGATATCACCGGCATTTATTTTATACGCCGTATTATTTTGGATGCCTTTATCATTCAGGGTAACGGTCATTTCCGCTCCGGCCAAAGAAATATAGGTACTTTCCTTAAAAAGAAGGGTAGGCCCCATCATGGCAATTTCCAAAACGGCATCCGTATCTTGGTTTTCCAAAAGTGCATTGGCCCTAAGAAGGGATAATGTATCCATAGCACCGGATACGGGAACGCCTTTATTGCGGGAATAAAACCTGCCCAAGTCCTGTACCGTAAGATAGAAACCCGATTTTATAACCTTAAGCATTCAACATTGTTTTTTCCAATTGGTATATTCCCACTTCGGTCTCAATCTTATGCAACTCATATTCTGCCCTAGAAATGGGGTAAAACCGGATCTTATCCCCAACGGAAACAAAACAGGGGCACTCTTTATCCCTATTGAACATAGGAACAAAACATTGACCGATTATATGCCATCCTCCTGGGGATTCCTGAGGATAGATTCCCGTTTGTTTTCCCGCAATACCTACGGCACCTTGTGGAACCTTAAGCCTTGGGGATGTTCGCCTGGGAATCTCCAGGGCTTTGGGCAATCCCCCCAAATACATAAAACCGGGTAAAAACCCTATTCCGTAAACGGTATATGTAGCCGTCGTGTGGAGCTCAACAATTTCTTCCTTTGACAGCCCAAGTGTTTCCGTAATATAGGGCATATCCATACCCAATGCAGCGTCATAACAGACCGGTAATTTCCATAAATGCTTTTTGAATACTTTCACTTTCATTTTCTGCAACTCGGCATACCAGTCTATCAATTTAGTGTTCCATTCCGATGCATCGATTTCCAAATTTCTATTGATGATCATTAGGGAATTATAAGCAGGTACAGTTTCCCATTCTTTCTCTTTAAGGTAGTTGGATTTTAGATGGAACTCAAATTGAAGAATGGTGTTAAGCGTATTTTCACTTACTTCATCGAGCCATTCTATGAGCAGGGCATAATTACCAAAGGGTTTTATGTGAATAGGCAGGAAACTCATGGGTTTGGATAATAATTATATTTGGGCAATTCCTCTGTAAGATACGTCAATATTTCCACTGCCGAGGGGGTATCCCCGTGGATACAATAGGTATCCGCCTTAATCTGAAAGAGCTCCCCATCTACCGTAATTAATTGGGAATCCCTTAGCATGGAGAGCAGGTGTTTTAATACCTTATCAGGATGCGTAATCAATGCATTATGTTCCTTTCTTGGGACTAATTTTAAATCCCTCGTATAGTTTCTATCTCCAAAAGCTTCCCATTTTATTTTAAATCCATTATCCATGGCCAATTGTGCGATTACCGATGCAAAAGGAACGTAGAGAAATACGTCCGACCGATACGATTCGATCGCTTCCAAAAATACGTCCGCCAGCTTTTCATCTTTAGCGATATCATTATATAAAGCACCGTGAGGCTTGATATGATGTAGTCCGATCTCTTCTTTTTTACACAAATCCAATAGACTTTCAATTTGTGTTCTAATATTTATTATAAGCTGATTTTTAGGTATTTGCATGGAAATTCTCCCGAAATTTTCCATATCCGGATACGAAGGGTGCGCACCCACCTTAACTTTATATTCTTTGGTCAAAGCCAGCATCTGTTTCATAGACCGCATATCTCCTGCATGTCCTCCACAGGCAATATTACAGGAAGAAATCAAAGGAAACAGTTGGGGTTCGTTCCCTATTCCTTCGCCCACATCGCAATTGATATCCACATATCTCTTTTCCATCTTAAAAAAGGCCGAAAACCTTAGCTATGCTCTTTATTCCCAATAGTAACGTCAATAATATAATAATGATGCCCATTCCGTTTTGGAACATGTTATTTTTATATTTTCCCATTACCGTAGTCCTGTTCACGACCCAAACCAAAAAGATAGCTACCAATGGTAAGAGTACGCCATTGGCAATCTGGGCAAACCTTATGATCTCTATGGGATTTATATCAAAAGAAAGGGAAAATACGGCCAATGCCATAATAATCATCCATACGGCCCTAAATCTATAATCCTTAAAATTGGCTTTCCACCCAAAACAACTATTGGCCACATAGGCCGCCGCCAAAGGTGCCGTAATTGCGGACGTAATCCCCGCCGCAAAAAGACCGATACCCATAAAATACCGGGCACTTTTTCCGTACAAAGGTTCCAACCCCCGGGCCAGATCCATTACCGACTGTACATTTTCATTGCTAAAGGCAGCAGCGGCGATGACAATACAAATAGAAACCGTACCTCCCAAAGCAATGGATATAAACGTGTCTTTCTTGGCAGTTCCTAAATCGTTTTTACTTTTCCATTTTTCATTGACCAAAGAGGCATGTAAAAAAAGATTGTACGGTACTATGGTCGTGCCTACCAATGCAATTACGGTCAAAATACTTTCATGGGGTATACCCGGAACAAAAAGGCCCTTTAAAATTTCAGGCATATCTGGTTTTGTAAGTATTGCGGTTACCACAAAGGATAAACTCATAAGTGCCACAAGCAACACGAATACCTTTTCCAAGGTCTTATAATTTCCTAAAAACAACAACACAAAAGCCAGTCCACCGATAATAAAAGGATAGTACGATGAAAAACCAGGCCCAAAAATAGCTTCCATTCCAAGAACGGCCCCTCCAATGTTTCCAGCTTCGTAGGCCGCATTTCCTATAACTATGGCGGACAAAATAATTCCTATGACCATATACCTGATCCAAGAAGATGATAGTTCTTGCTTTATGACTTCCGCAAGTCCTTTTTGGGTGATAATGCCCAAACGAACGGACATTTCCTGAAGCACCATAGTAGCTATTATAGATAAGAGCATGGTCCATAATAGCGTATAACCAAACCCCACTCCCGCTAACGTACAGGCCGTGACCGTTCCCGGCCCTATAAAAGCCGCCGCGATCAAAGCTCCCGGGCCAATTTTCCTGAACATTATGTAAATGGTATAGGTTCTGGTAAATATAACTTCAAAAAACATATTTTCACCCTTCGCTTACATGTATTTTCACCACAGTTTTAACATTTTTAATTGCAGTTTATCTAAAAAATTGCAGTTCATCTAAAATTAGGATGTCATACACCGATGGTTCATACTAATCAAAAAAAAATAATGTTATCATAACCCCAAATCAAATTTAACCTACTTATTGAATGACGTGTTTAGAATGTAAAAAAGAACTTGGCTATCTGGACCATAAAAATGCGATGGACAGTCTTGGTGTAGAGCTCTGTGAACAACATCATGAGCGAATGCAGGGATTGATCAAAAAATACGATACCCCCCTGGAAGCCATACAATTGTATTATGGTCTTAAAGAGGCCGGTGTACAGGCCATGTTGGAATGGTGGGATGGTAAAAAATCCATTGATATCGCTATTTCCCGTGTGAAACTCAATATCGAAATAGACTCGGAATATGAAAAACTGACCGAAAAACAGGCCATAAACAACTTAGAGGAAACTATGCATTCCTTTAAAAGTGGTTTTACCACCATTCGTATACCACATATTGTAGTACGATATTACCTCAACGAAACGGTAAAGAACATTATGGGCATCATGGAGGGGCTCAAAGCCAATATCAAAGTCATTTGATTTAAAATATAAGCTTATGTCAATGTCAAAAAAAGTATTGAAGACTCCCATACGGATCGCCTTGATCGTACTGTTATGCGGTATGATTATGCGTACACTCAATTTGCCTTATACAGCAGGCATTATATTTACCGCTTTTTTGACGATCGGAATTCTTTACGGTATCCGCTTTGCCAAAAAAGAAGACAAAAGGCCCGTGGCCTATATAAAAATGGTGCTTGTACTATTCTGGACAACAAACGGACTTTTGCGTATACTGGATTTTCCTTATACCTTATTTTTTCAAATTGGCACGGCCATTACCTTTATCATGTGGTTTGCTATGGAAGGAACGGCTTATTTTATGGATGAAGAACGAAGGGCCAAAAATAGCTTTATAGAGGTTTTTTGGAATTTTGTAATGGTTATAGGCGTCCTTACGATTATAAGCGGTGGGTTAATGCATTTGGTCGACTGGGAATATGCCACATCAACTTTAACCATTGGGCTTACCATTGTTACCACTTATATTTTAAAAGACATCTTTAGTCCAACAAAGGATAAGAAAAAGGATCAAAATAACGAGGAACTGTTATTGTAATATAATCTCTTTAAATTATCCATTAGAAAACATCCCTATCCCAACCAGCCTTCTCGATCCAAACTCCTGTATTGAATAGCTTCAGAGATGTGGTTGCCATTTAGTTGTTCGCAACCATCCAAGTCACTGATCGTTCTAGCCACTTTTAAAATACGGTCATAGGCACGGGCAGAAAGGTTTAACCGTTCCATAGCGGTTTTTAACAGGGTTTTGGACTTATCGTCCAATATACAGTATTCCCGAATCTGCTTAGTATTCATTTGGGCATTATAATGTACATTCTCCAGTGCCTCAAAGCGTTTTGTCTGAATTTCCCTGGCAGCCGTTACCCGTTTGCGGATATCTACACTGCTTTCCCCTTTTCTATCTTCGGAAAGTTTCTCGAACGGAACCGGGGTAACTTCTATATGGATGTCTATACGATCCAATAAAGGTCCTGAAATCTTACTTAAATAGCGTTGCATTTCAGCAGGGGAAGAGGTTACAGGGGCGTCCGGATCATTAAAATACCCTCCGGGACTAGGGTTCATACTCGCTACCAGCATAAAGCTGCTGGGATAGGTAACCGCAAACCTTGCTCTGGCAATCGTCACCTCCCGATCTTCCATAGGTTGGCGCATCACTTCTAAAACACGACGTTCAAATTCCGGTAGTTCATCCAAAAACAACACACCATTGTGCGATAACGAGATTTCCCCGGGCTGTGGATAACTTCCCCCACCGACCAAAGCGGCACTGCTAATGGTATGATGTGGTGAACGGAAAGGTCGTTGCCCCATTAATCCCATATTTTTTATTTTACCCACTACGCTGTGTATTTTCGTGGTCTCCAATGCTTCATGCAATGTCATAGGCGGCAATATTGAAGGTAACCGCTTGGCCAACATCGTTTTTCCGGCTCCTGGAGGGCCGATTAAAATAATATTGTGTCCCCCGGCCGCAGCGATTTCCATACAACGTTTTATACTCTCCTGCCCCTTAACATCGGCAAAGTCGAATTCGGGAAAATCAAGGTCTTTATAGAATTCGGCTCTCGTATCTATAAAGGTCTGTTCCAGAGGCGTTCCCTGATCAAAAAATTCAATGACCTGTTTGATCGTATCTACACCATATACTTTTAAATTGTCCACTATGGCCGCTTCCTTGGCATTTTCACTGGGCAATATAAATCCTTTAAACCCTTCTTCCCGGGCCTTTATGGCAATGGGCAAGGCTCCTTTAATAGGTTGCAGGCTACCATCCAGGGACAATTCTCCCATGATGATATATTTTTCAATTTCCTCGGATCGTATTTGATCGGAAGCCGCTAAAATTCCCAATGCCAAAGTAAGGTCGTAAGCAGAGCCTTCTTTTCTAAGGTCTGCCGGAGCCATATTAATGGTGATTTTTTTACCGGGGATTTTATATCCATTATTCTGTAATGCGGCAGCGATCCTATAATTACTTTCCTTTATAGCATTGTCCGGAAGGCCCACTAGGTGATATCCTATTCCCTTATCGATATTGACTTCAACAATTATTGTGGTAGCTTCCACCCCAAATACGGCACTCCCATAGACTTTTGTAAGCATTTATTTACTTTTGGGGCTAAAAATAAGGATTTCCTTAGATTTTTGAATTTCTTCCCTATTCATCATCATCTTTCTGAATTTTCCCTGAACATAGAGTTCCGCCTGATCTTTATAATACTTGCTCAACGGATTTCCGGATTGCCCCGTAGGAAGGATACTCATACTGTTTTCAACATCCGAAAAATCGACCACCCTTCTTGTGGATGGGCCAGTAACGGTTTCATAAAACCCCTTTGCATTATAATCAAAATACATATTGTTTATGACTTCCCTTGTTCCATGTACGGGAAAAGGACCTACATTAAAAAACGACCTTAAGGTCGCTACCTGTCCTATGGGGTGCGGATGTTCCAGCGTATGTACCTTGTCCCATGTCCATTGATCGGTATCGGCACCAAAATCTTCCTCTAATGATTTCATCGTTCTTGAAAATGCCTCACTTACAATTTGTGTCCGTGTCTCGACCGTACCCGGTGTCGTAACATTATCCCACCAAACAGAATTGGGTCTTTGTACTAACGGAGCGATCAGTCGCTTATGAAAATGTGTTTCCAGGAATTGTTCAAACTGCTCCCCGCCCAACTCGTCCTTAAACGTATGTTCAAGAAAATAATACATCCATCTGGAGAAAATAACAGCTTCACAACTATCCAAAGGGTAATCTCCCTTCCAACTGGCAAGGGCATCCAAGGTTTTTAATTCCTTATCGTTCAATTTGGAAACCTCTAAAAGTTTAGACAAATCGGCAACAACATCCCGGTTTACGGTAGAAGTAACATCGGTCATCATCTCCTGAACATCCAAAATGCCCCAATCATCTTTTGGTTCCAATAAAGCAACAATACGTTTTGCCCTATTTTCGGGCAAGTAGTATCCCGGGTATAACATTCCTGCAATAGAATCCGGCTGATTGTTCGCGGAATACACATACCGCCAGGGTGGGTTTATAGCTTGGGGGTTCTCTGAAAAATCAAGAAGTTTGCGTGCTATCGGAAAATCTTCTCCACGGTCAAAAATTAATTTTGTGCTTACGCTATCGGGAATTTCATAGAGCTGTGCCGTAGCAAACCAGGCGATGTTACCTCTTGCATCACCGTACATGATATTCAATCCAGGGGCATGTACTTTTGGTAATGCCATTTTAAACTCGGTTAAATTTTCGGCATGGGCCATTTCAAATAAGGCATCTATTACCTTATTCTCCATTTGGGTATAGACCCAGGTCATGGCCACTGGTCTTTCTCCCGTTATCTGATTTGCAATGCCGTTTAAAACAGGGCCACGGAGGGTTTTCTTAAAGGAAAACGAAACTGTATCGGAATCCTTTACCTTAATTTTCTTTGTTACGGTTTCGTACGATTTCCAACCTTGATCTGTTTTATATTGATTTTCATTCTTGGGATTTGTTTCTTCGTAATAAAAATCAACATCGTCATTCTCGAACATGGTCATACCATAGGCCAGTTTTCTATTGTGTCCTAAAATTGGAAATGGGATTCCAGCAATATGATAACCATATTTAGAATAGGCAGGTGTTTCCAAATGGGCCTCGTACCAAACCGAAGGTTGCGAAAACCCTATATGCGGATCATTGGCAAAGATGACCTTTCCGTTCTTTGTCTTTTCGGGTGCCAGTACCCAACTGTTGCTTCCCTGGAACAAAGGAAGGTCCAATTTCCTTAAAGCATCGGCAACCACCGCCGTAATTGAATTCCCCAATGTGTCCGTGGGAATTGAATTCCCCAATGTGTCCGTGGGAATTGAATTCCCCAATGTGTCCGTGGGAATTGGAGTATAGTTTTTGATTTTTTCCGTTTCCGCATCCGAAAATACGGCAAGGTCTTTTAAATATTCGGGACCAAGCTTATCTTTAATATTGGTCAGCAACGGATCTGTTTTATGGGCCATAGCAAAACTGAAGGCCATATAACCCATGGTATTATAGATATCTTTTAGGGTAAAATCCTTTTTTTCAATTCCCGTGAGGTAAAATTCTATAGGGGTAGGCCCTTCCGCAATAAATTGATTGATACCATCCAGATAGGCTCCGGCCAACTGTACAGCTTCACTATTCTGATCTATTTGGGCTACCGTCTGTGCGGAAGCGTCATCAATACCAATGGATAGAAAGAATTTGTCCGTTCCTATCAAGTCCTTTCCGAAAACTTCAGATAACTCTCCGGCGGCAATACGGCGTAGCAATTCCATCTGCCATAATCGATCCTGGGCATGTACATATCCCAAAGCACGAAAAGCGTCTCGTTCATTATCTCCATAAATATGGGGTACGCCGTAATCATCATAATAGACCTTGACTTGGGCATTTAAATACAATAATTCTTTTTCACCGTTATATTCCGGTCTTAAAGAATATATAAACGATCCTATAGTAATTACCAGCACCGTAATAATAGCTAGCGACCAGATGCCGATTTTCTTCAAAATCTTCATAAAATTACAAGGGGATTTTCTTCCTAAGGTAAGGCTTATTTTCAATATTAAATGTAGCCATACCCGTTTTTACTATAGTTTCAAACAGAACTATTGCGCTCTATAATCGATTCCTTAAAAGTTTACAGCTTATGGAAGCGTATTTAAAATGAAAACGAAATTGATATCCGCAGGAATACAGATCTCTTTACAGACTTGATAAAAGAGGTTTACGGTAATCTGTTCCACATTTGGATCCAACAGTTTGATTCGTTGTTTAAAAATGGCCCGTTCCTTAAAAAAAGTCTCCTCTAATTTAAAAATATCGTTGTATTCTTTTATGGTCTTACTTTCCTGATTTCTTCCCACCAGTTCATAATCCGCACCTACCCTTTTAAAGGTAAACTTACTTGGCAAGGAACCTCCTTCCGCAGTATATTGGGAATACATATGCCAGCCTTTATAGATACTACCTTTTAAGATAAGCTCATATTCCGTATCCGAAAGCTGGTTCAGCTCTTGTTCCCAGAATACAGGATCATCATCGGTCTGCGAAAAAACATACACCGATGTCCATAAAAATATTATGGTCGCTATTATGTATTTCATGGGATATACTCTATTCTCAAAATTTCTTTCGTATGTTGCGTAACCTTAAACCTATTGTCCAACCGTCTGCCTATGACCCAAACAATATCCTCGTTGGAGCACAATAACCATTGCTTTTCCTTGGAAAAAACATCTACTTTTTCATCTTTGAAAAATTTTGAAAGCTTCTTTTTTCCTTTCATACCAAACGGATAGAAATAGTCGCCCTTTTTCCATTTCCTTATCTTTAACGGATAGTTTAACGTATTTTTATCTATATAGATTACCGTATTGGATTTTTCCCCCAGAACGGCTACGTTGTTCAACCGGAACTTAATGGGAGTTCCCACTATTTTTTCATCTTCATGAATTAAGAAAGTCTTTAAAAAACCATCATTTTGAAATGATTGGGATAGCAATAAAAAACCCCTGTCCTTAAGCAGTTTATGGGTCTTGGACACCAATATTTTACCGCTCACAGCGTTCAACAAGTGCTTAAGATCGTTCGGTTCAACAAATCCGTAGGTGTGAAAAAGTCCGTATAAATGGGCCTCAAGCGGGACCAACGACTTTAATTCCTCTACGGCTATCTTAATCACCTCGTTTTCCTTAAAAAACAACGGCTTTTTTAAGGTTTGGAAGTATTCTTCGGAAATAGTGCTCGTCTGTTGGAGATGGGATTGTGTCTTTTTAAAATTTTTAAGGAAAGTAGGATGCAATTCCTTTAGAAGTGGTACGATTTCCGATCTAATTTTATTCCGTAGGTATTTTGTATCCGCATTACTTTGGTCCTCTCTCCATTGTAAGCCGTTCTCCCTGGCATATGTGATAATTTGGATTCTGGAAAACTGCAAAAGCGGTCGGGCTATGCGTTCCGTTTTATCCGGAATACCGGTCAACCCTTCAATTCCGGTACCTCTGGATAGATTAATAAGAAATGTTTCCAAATCATCATCCGCATGATGGGCCGTAACCAGGGTATTTATTTTTTTTTTTGTCATTAGATGGTCAAACCAATCGTATCTCAGTGTACGGGCGGCCATCTGTACGGAAACCTTATTTTGGTTTACATAATCCAAAGTATCAAATTCGGCAGTAAAGCACTCCAGACCATATTGTCGTGCAAGGTTTTGTACAAAAAGGGCATCATTATCGCTTTCTGCCCCCCTTAGGTTAAAATTACAATGGGCAAGGGCAAAGTCCATTTTACCGTTGTAGCATAAATGGGTCAAAACCATACTGTCCACTCCCCCACTGCAGGCCAACAAAAATTTAGACTGTTTTAGTTCTGGAAAATCAGATGTAATATGATCTAGGAATTCTTTTAGCACCCAACAAATATAATTAACATTTAGGCAGTGCCTACCAACGGGTTAAACGAAATTTTTGGATTAAAATCTACCCTTCCAAGACCTTTCGCATGGCCTTGGCCTTTACCAAACACTCCTCATACTCTTTTTCGGGAATGGATTTTGCCGTAATGGCACTACCAACGGAATAGGAAAGGTATTGTTTGGTCTCGTTATAAAGGATACTCCTAATAACCACGTTAAAGTCAAAATCGGATTCCGAGGTAAAATAACCCACGGCACCGCTATAGACACCCCTTTTAAAAGTTTCCAGCTTCTCAATAATCTTCATTGCCGATATTTTTGGAGCCCCTGTCATGCTCCCCATAGGGAATGTATCTTTTATAAGATCTACAGCGTGTACATCATCTTCTATTTTAGCGGATATTGTAGAAATCATCTGATGCACTTGTTCAAATGAATACACTTCGCACAATTCTTCAACGGTTACACTACCCTTTTCCGCATTTTTTGAGAGGTCGTTCCGAACCAGATCTACGATCATGATATTCTCCGACCTTTCCTTTTCATCATTTTTTAAATTAATTCTTAGTTCTTCGTCCTTAGTCCTATTGGCAGAACGGGGCGCGGTTCCTTTAATGGGTTGGGAAATGATCTTATTCCCTATTTTTTTTAAATACCGTTCCGGGCTTGCACTTAAAATATACTTATCAAATAGTTTTATATAAGTTGAAAAGGGTGCTTTAGAAATGGCATTTAATGCTTTGTAACTATGCAGTGGATTTAAGGATACGTTCTCGGCATAGAACTCCTGACAAAAATTAGCTTCATAAATATCCCCTTTGTGAATATGGGAAAGTATCCGGTCAACATTCTTAAAATACTCATCCTTAAAAATTCTCATTTTTATGGAAACGCCCTTGTCTGCGATAAAACCTGGATTTAAAACCCTGCTTCTATTCAAGGTATCGAAGTCTTCCATTATTTCATTGGCGACCATATTCAAATACAGGAACTCCACCCGGTTTCCAATTATCCTGATTATTTTTTTGGGCTGAAAAAAATACAGGTCCGGAAACTCAAGACCATCATCATTATAAGAAACCAGATTTTCCGTATCATTTTTCAGATCATAGGACAAATACCCGAATATCCAATCCTTTGTTTCGGATTGGTATTCCTTTAGATCGGAAAAAGCGTTTTTGCTATCGGTAATCAAGGCCGTTAACCCGTCCAATGCCAATAGGGCATCAAAAGAACCATAGGTATCCCTGTGTTCATTGCTATCCAGCCAAACGACCTCATCATGTTCTTGTCCCCATGATAATAGGGACTCCTTAAAGCCTAGGGGATCGTCTATGGTATAGACACTTTTTTTTCTCAATTAGTCATGAATTGTATCCAAGAAATTGTTCAATACCCGGGCATGTTCCTTGGCAAGGTCCGGGTCCAGTATTCCTTTATTTACATCAAAATTGTCATAGAAGGCAGATAAAGAAAAAGTACCGGTAATAGTCGCCCCAAAACGAGAAAGCATTTTTTCCGTTATCTCCAATGCACTTTTCCCCCCACGTTTACCTGGGGAAGTGGACATTAAAAGTACTTTCTTGCCCTCTATAAATTTTCGTTCCATGCGGGAGAGCCAATCGATTACATTTTTAAAATAGGCGGACGGATTGCTATTGTGTTCATTTACGGAAAGTATGATTCCCTTTGCGTTTTGTATATCCTTATTAAATCCGATCAGGGTATCCGAAAATCCGTATTCCTTCTCATAATCCTGACTATACATGGGAAAACTATGATCGGCCATATCCAATAATCGTGTTTCTGACGATCGGACCAATGAAATGGTATAACGAGTGAGCTGGTAATTAATGGATGTGGAAGAATTACTACCGGCAAAACCAAGTACAAAAGACATAAAGGTTATTTGAAGATTGAATTGCTAAAATAATTCAAATCCCATTCGGTTGCCAGTATTTTGTCTAATTTTGCAGTCCGGTACATCCAAACATACTGTTATTTAAGTATATAAGGAAAGAAAAGCCATGAGTATCAACAAAACACGATTGTATTTTATAGATGCCATACGGGCCTGGGCTATTTTAATGATGCTCCAGGGGCACTTTATAGACGGTTTGTTGGATCATACATATAGGGATGACTCTAATATTCTCTACATGACATGGAAATATTTTAGGGGGATTACCGCTCCTGTTTTCTTTACCGTATCGGGATTTATTTTTACATATTTACTGATCAGGATACCACAAACGGGCTGGGATAATCCCAGGGTAAAAAAGGGAATCAAAAGAGGTCTAGAATTACTCGCTATAGGTTATTTGCTCCGGTTAAATCTATTGGGACTCTTTAAAGGGGAAATCTACTCCTCCTTTTATCTTGTAGATGTACTACATTGTATTGGGCTTTCCATTTTAGGCATTATTGGTGTTTATGTATTAACGGCCAATTACAGGAAATGGGGTTTTCCAATGTTTTTATTGTCCATAACCCTGGTGCTGTTTGTTTTTGAGCCCTGGTATAAAACGGCCAATTTTCATTTACTACCACAGTTAATAGCCAATTATTTTACCAAAGCCAATGGTTCTGTCTTTACTATTTTACCTTGGTTCGGGTACGCCACTTTTGGAAGTTTTGTATCGGTATTGTTTACCCGATATAAAAACAGTAAATTACTATATCATTATGCAATTGGCCTGGGACTGTTCACAGGGGCTATTTTAATTTTTTATTCATCGGATTTCTTTCTGTCGCTTTCAAAGTATACAGGTGTCCAATTGTTTGCGGATATTTTCTTCAATAACTACCTCTTTATCCGTTTGGGGGATGTGTTGGTCGTATTTTCCATCTTTATGTTGTTCCGGCGATTTATAATCCACAAAACAGGATTAAGAATAGGACAGAGCACCTTATCCATCTATGTAGTTCATTTTATCATTCTTTATGGTAGTTTTACGGGATTGGGTCTATATCGCTACTTTCATCATTCCTTAGGCCCATGGCCCATTATTATGGGCGCAATTGTCTTTATGGCAGTCTGCTCTTACTTTGCATTGAAGTATGAGGATAATAAAACGTTCCTGAAGGATAAATTAAATATACCGGTCGGGAGCATTAAACTACAGACTCACCAGACATTGCTCTTTTCAGTGAGTATATTAAGAGCACTGGGCATTAGGGTACTTCGCTTATTTGGAATGGCTAAAAATTAATTCTCCTTTTTCGCCACTTCTTTTCTTTTAGCTTAAATTCGATTAAAATTGAATTATGAGCGAGAAAAAATATTCCCCGATTGCGTGTGAATTGGAAAAGGACAAACGGTACGCCTGGTGTACTTGTAGCCATAGCGAAAATCAACCTTTTTGCGATGGAGCGCATAGGGCCCATAACAAACCACCTTCTTTGGGCTTTAGTGTCGATCAAGACAAAACAGCTTATTTATGCACTTGTAAAAGAACCAATAATCCGCCTTATTGCGATGGTTCCCATAAAAATTAATCCCACTGGGAAATGTTTGATTTACGCCTCTGGCACGAGTTAAAGTAACGTTAAATTACAATTGAGAGCGTTTTTGAACGACATAGTTAAAAAGTTCGATTATGCGCTCAACATTGCGATGGTCCCTTATCATTTGTCTTGGTATTCACTTAATAACCGGTTTTGTTTCTGTTAAATCGTTAAAAGGAGTATCCGATCATAAAACAGACGATCACTCAAAAATAAAGGAAAAGGTTGTCGCGACCGATTTTTTAAAGCTACTGAGTACCACGGATAAAGAAGTTCTTGACCACCTTATCCATAAAATAGATAAAAATTGGGAAGAAAGCCTTGAAATTTTGCTCTTGGAATCTATCTACTTTTCCAACAATAAGCTCCGATCAAAGCTTATCTCCTTGTTCAAAAAAAAGACCGGACAAAAATACGATCCAAGTTATGATGCATGGTTTCAATACGTATGGAATAAAAAAGCGAATTATCCCCCGGATTATTTTGAATTTAAGGCAAAAATCCATGAAACGATAGACCCTAAATTCTATCGTTATTTTTCCGGAAGGGAAAAGCAAAGTTTAATTCGATTGGACGAAGTACGTTGGGGCGGGGTTTTACAAGATGGCATACCTCCCTTGCGCAATCCACGAATGGTCGCCTCGGAAAATGCAGATTATCTGGCTGATGACAATATTGTTTTTGGAATTGAAATCAATGGCGATGCCCGGGCCTATCCAAAACGTATTTTGGCCTGGCATGAAATGTTCGTAGATACGGTTGGTACCATTCCCGTGGCGGGCGTTTATTGTACTTTATGTGGTACGGTCATTCTTTACAAGACCATACATAACGGTGTTGAACACCAAATGGGTACAAGTGGGTTTCTCTACCGGTCCAATAAACTAATGTATGATAGGACTACACAGTCCCTTTGGAGTACGCTGGAAGGTGAACCGGTCATAGGGCCTTTGGCCGATAAGGGCATCCGATTGGATTATCTGAGCGTAGTTACCACTACATGGGGCGAATGGAAAAAATTACATCCAAAGACCACCGTTCTATCATTACATACGGGGCATCGGAGGAATTATGGAGAAGGGGTAGCCTATAATGCTTATTTTGCTACGGACGATTTAATGTTTACCGTTCCCAAAATAGACCGTTCCTTAAAGAATAAAGATGAAATATTATCCGTTCGCCTACCTGGCACAACGGCCGAAAATTTAGCAATATCCAGTAAATTTTTAAGAAAAAACCCTATTTACAGTGCTACAATAGGAAATGTGCATTTTGTTGTGTTTACCGATAAGAGTGGTGCCCATAGGGTCTATTTTTCCAAGGGAATAAAGTTCGATAGCTATGATAGGTCCGTAACGACCTATGATAATCAAGGTGGGAAATGGACGATAGCAGAGGAGGGAATGACCAATACGAAAGGGGAAACATTAAAACGATTTCCTACCCATAATGCTTTTTGGTTCGGCTATAAAGCAGCATTTCCCGATACCCAATTGATAAAATAGCCTACAGAAAATATTGTCGAAGTATAAAAGTTTAGTGACTGTATAAGTTGCGATTGTTTTCAAGAAATCTTAACAATTAAATCTGTAATTTTAATACGCAAAAATTAAAGAAATTCGTGTATTTAATTAGTTAGGTCAATATTCACCGCAATATTTCGATTGGTTCCAAGAATTTGTTTCATTTCTGACGGAGGAAGCCATTTTCCACCGAACCCCAACCAAGTGTTTTTTTCTTGATCTATTCTTTCCATTCCAATAGCAGGTTGTAAAATATTCATTTTTGCAACCTTATTAAAGCTTTCATTTTCTTTTAAATCCAATCTATCTATAACGACAAAAAAACCACTTTCAGGAAAAACTATTTTTTCCTTATTTAAGTCAAGGAATATTTCTTTGACTCCATTTTTACACTCCAACACAATATTATCGAACAAACCTTTTTCCGAAGGTTCTCGATTAGTATTTGCTTCAACCAAACGAATTCTAAAAATCACATTTTCTTTTTTTGCGTTGTTCGCAATTAAACTGACCTTATCTATAAAAGGTGTTTTCTCATATTCCGGTTTAAATTCATAATATCTTGCAAGCGAATAATGGCCATTATTATACCAAGGCCTATTTTTTTTGATTTTATTATATGACTCTATGGTAAATTTGAATGAATTCTTCTTGGGGATTATGATTACCTCGTCAAGCTCATTGATTTTAGGTTTCAATGTTATCATATTTTCCTTTTTTTGAGCTAAGAATTCTATTGTCAAATATCCCAGGCTGGAAATGCGTATCGTATCTCCAATTTTCACTTTTTCAATAAAGAACTTTCCGTTTTCTCCAGTTGTTGCTCCCACCATAGTATTTTTCACCCAAACGTTTACATACGGAATTGATTTTCCGTTTTCTTCATCTATAATTGTCCCCCACATTTGAGCAAAAGACCATTTAAATCCAAAAATTATCAAGAACACCATAGTATTTTTTATCCGGATCGGTAACTGATGTCCCATATTGCTATAAAACTCCATTTCCAAATAATCTTTTTCCGAAAAACAAAATCGCTAATGATAATACAAGACAAGGAATGATACAGGTTTCAAGTCCCCTAATTACATCTAAAGCCAAAATCATTATAAGATAGGTCATAAAGCCTGTTCCAAATTTTAGCATCCTTTCAATGCCGCTCATATGAGGGGTTCTGTTCACCATGAATATGGGAATAAAAAAGCTCAAAAGAAACGCACCGAACCTGCTGTTAAAATTTGTACCCGCCGCAACCGTTAGATAGCCAATTATTGTTATCAATATCAAATTTAGAATAATAAGGAACATTCCGTTAACCACTACGGTTCCTATGGTAGTTTTTGCCTCATCACTATTAATATTTAATAATTCTTCGGTATTTATTTGAAGTGCCTTACAAATTAAATCCAATGTTTTCCCTCTCGCCTTATTTTCGTTATTTTCCAAGCGCTGTATCGTTCTTAAATTCACCTGGGACAATTCAGCTAGTTCTTCTTGGGTAAGACCTTTCGCCTTTCTTGATTCACTTATTCTTTTTCCCACCAAATCCATTTATCCATACTTTTAAATTCACTTTAAAAATATATAGTAACAATTATTTAGCAATGGTTATTCCCTGACATTTTTACGACAAATGAAAAGTCAAGGAATGTCATAAATGCATCCCGTCATAAACTCATTTGAAATTGCACTAATATAATATCAAAGTAAGCACACACGAATTTTTATATATTTCCTCTGAGTAAGATTTCTACAACATCTAAAAATTAGGCAGTTGTTAGAATTGTCACTAGAAGTAAATTTCATAATACTGTTCGAGAGAGAATCTAAATTCTAAAACTCAGATATGCAATGCCCTATTATCCGTTGCGGCTAAGGCCGCTTCCTTTACCGCTTCAGCATAGGTAGGATGTGCATGGCTCATACGTGAAATATCTTCTGCAGAAGCACGGAATTCCATTGCAGTGACCGCTTCGGTAATCAAATCGGCACAACGTGCCCCGATCATATGCACCCCTAATACTTCGTCCGTTTCCTGATCTGCCAAAATCTTTACAAAACCATCGATGTCCATACTGGCTCTGGAACGTCCTAAGGCTCGCATTGGAAACTGTCCGGATTTATAGGCTATTCCGGCTTCCTTGAGTTCTTCTTCCGTCTTGCCGACGGCAGCAACCTCGGGCCAGGTATATACCACCCCGGGAATCAAATTATAATCTATATGTGGTTTTTGACCAGCCAACTGTTCGGCGACCAAGGTACCTTCTTCCTCGGCTTTGTGAGCCAACATAGCCCCTTTGATCACATCTCCGATAGCATAGATGTTATCAACGTTCGTTTTTAAACGGGCATCCACCGCCACCCTACCGCGATCATCCAATTCTACCCCGGCAGCCTCCAAGTTAAGGCCATCCGTATAGGGTCTCCTACCCACGGACACCAAACAATAATCACCTTCAAAAACAACCTCTTTCCCTTTTTTGTCATCTGCCTTTACGGTAACAACATTCCCGTTACGTTCCACGGATTTCACCTTATGGGAAAGTGCAAACTTTACTTTTTGCTTTTTAAGTACCTTCGTTAACTCCTTGGAAAGGCCGCCATCCATACCCGGGATAATGCGATCCATATATTCCACTACCGTAACTTCCGCACCCAACCTTTTATATACCTGTCCCAGTTCCAGTCCGATCACCCCACCGCCGATAACGATCATATGTTTGGGAACTTCCTTCAATTTTAGGGCCTCCGTAGAGGTAATGATCCGTTCTTTGTCAATTTTGATAAAAGGTAAGGTAGCCGGTTTGGAACCGGTAGCGATTATCGTATTTTTTGCCTCAATGGTTTCGGCCTTACCGTCATTTTTTTTGATGTCGATATGCGTGGCATCCTTAAAACTTCCCAGACCCTCGTAGACATCGATTTTATTTTTATCCATTAAAAACTGAATGCCCTTTGTGGTCTGGTCCACCACACCCTGTTTGCGGGTGATCATTTTATCCAAATTCAATTTTATGCCCCCCGGAATTTCAATGCCATGTGCTTCAAAATGTTTGATCGCATCTTCATAGTGATGTGAGGAGTCCAATAACGCTTTTGAAGGGATACAACCCACATTTAAGCATGTTCCGCCCAAAGTGGCATATTTTTCAATTATCGCTGTTTTCATTCCCAACTGTGCGCAGCGTATTGCCGCTACATATCCTCCGGGTCCCGAGCCAATAACGGCCACATCATATTGATTCATAAAAATGGATTATCTATATTAAAATTCATCATACAAAAATACGAATGTTTTAAGGGATAACCATATAGAAAATAGGCTTTATCAATCCATTTAACAACTAAATCAAAGGTATTGCCGTGGTGTGCTTTACCTCTTTTATCGTGAACGAACTCTGCGTGTTGCCAATATGTTGTAAGGCTGTTAATTTGGTTACCATAAAATTTCTGTACGCTTCCATATCACTTACATGGATCTTGAGCAAATAATCATAATCCCCACTCAAATGATAACACTCCACAACTTCTTCCAACTTTAGTACCTCCCTTTCAAATTGTCGAATGTTTTCCTTGGTATGCTGTATCAATTTAATATGGCAGAAAACGGTAAAGTTTTTATTGACCTCGTGTTTAGCTACCAAAGCCACATAATTTTTAATTATTCCCGACCGCTCCAAACGCTTGATCCGTTCATAAACCGCAGTATTGGAAAGACCCAATGAATTGGCATACGCCTTGGTGGTTTTCTTACAGTCTGTCTGTAATAGGTTCAAAAGTCGAATATCCAGGGTATCTAATTTCATAATGATGTTTTTTCGTTGAAAACGGTTGAAATATTTATATTTTAGATAAAATATCTATAAATATATTATTATTAGAATAATATTCCATAATTGTCATTATATGTTGATAAAAAAACATATAAAATTTAATTTTATCGATAAAACAATTAGACATGTCTGGGAAAGCTGCGAACGATTTACAGGATTTACAATACTTTGGGGAATACGGTGGGGTAAACCCTTCGATATCCGATTCTTCTACCTATACCTTTTTATCCGCAAAAACGATGTTCGATACTTTTGAGGGCAACACAGAAGGGTGTTATCTGTACAGCCGGCACTCCTCACCGTCCAATCTCTACTTAGGAGAAGCATTGGCCGCACTGGAGGGGACGGAAACGGCCAATGTTACCGCAAGCGGTATGGGTGCCATAACCGCGGTCATCATGCAGTTATGTGATGCAAACGACCACATCATCAGTAGCCGCACCATCTATGGGGGTACCTATGCATTCATAAAGAACTTTTTGAAAAAATTTCATATTACAGCTTCTTTCTTAAACATCACGGACATTGATGTAGTGGCCAAGGCCATTACACCCAAAACCAAAATGATCTATTGTGAAAGTATGAGCAATCCGTTATTGGAAGTGGCAGATATTGCCGCTTTGTCCAAAATTGCCAAAGAAAATAATATTCCATTGGTAGTAGACAATACCTTTTCGCCTTTATCCATTTCTCCGGCAAAATTGGGAGCGGATGTAATCATTCATAGTTTGACCAAATTCATTAATGGTACGAGCGATTGTGTGGCGGGGGCCATATGCGGTACGACCGATTTTTGCCTAAGCCTTAAAGACGTGAACCATGGAGCGGGAATGCTATTAGGCAGTACACTGGACAGTATGCGTGCCGCTTCTATCTTAAAAAATATGCGCACGTTGCATATCCGCATGAAAAAACATAGTGAAAATGCCATGTTCCTGGCCCGTAGCTTTGAAAAAGACGGTCTACGTACAGTATATCCGGGCCTTTCCTCCCATTCCGGACATTTGATCATGAAGGGGCAAATGAATCCAGAATATGGTTATGGCGGGTTATTAACGATGGATGTGGGATCTCTTGAAAATGCGAATGCCTTAATGGAACTCATGCAAGATCGGAAACTGGGGTATTTGGCCGTAAGTCTTGGTTTTTACAAAACCCTCTTTAGTGCACCGGGTACTTCCACATCTTCCGAAATCCCATTGGATGAACAACTGCAAATGGGATTGGGAGAAGGACTCATCCGTTTTTCCATAGGCTTGGACGAAGATATTGAAAGAACATATAGATCCATTAAAAAATGTATGACGGACCTCCATATCCTCAATCCCCAAAAAGCAGCGATCTGATCATATACGTTCCTAGGTGTTTGCACATCCATTGCATAAATTGTAATATTACCGGATAACCAAATAGAGATGTAATGGGCGAGCAAAATTCGAACAAGCACAGACAGGATGAAAACATTGTTGAAAACAGGGAACTGAGTATATGGGAAGCATTGATTCCGATCATTGCCCTGGTAGGTATGCTTGCCTACAACGTATATGTTTTTGGTGATGATGCGTTGAGCGGTTCAAATCAGTTCGTTTTATTATTGGGGGGTGCCGTTGCCGCCATTGTGGGTTTTTTAAATAAAGTGTCGTACAAACAGATGATCGCCGAAGTGGCGGAAAACGTTAAATCCACCACCGGAGCTTTATTGATCTTATTAATGGTCGGGGCTCTGGCGGGCACCTGGCTCATAAGCGGTGTCATTCCCGCCATGATCTATTATGGGCTTCAAATTTTGAACCCGACCATATTTTTAGCGGCCTGTGTTATTATCTGCGCCATAATCTCCATTGCCACGGGAAGTAGTTGGACTACTGCAGCAACGGTAGGTATTGCACTGATAGGAATTGGGGATGCTTTGGGCATATCATTGGGGATGACCGCCGGAGCGGTTCTTTCCGGTGCCTATTTCGGGGATAAGCTCTCCCCTTTGAGCGATACCACCAATTTGGCCCCTGCTATGGCCGGAGGAGAACTTTTTAGCCATATCAAATACATGCTTTGGACTACCGTACCCACTATTTCGGTAACGCTTTTGGTCTTTATTATCATCGGGTTGAATATAGAAACGAACGGGGAAGCCGATGTTGATAGTATTTTGAATTCCATTGATGCCGCTTTCCATATTAATGGTTGGTTGTTCATAGTCCCTATCGTCGTGGTCGTATTGATCGTAAAAAAGACACCACCATTGGCGGCCCTGTTGATCGGTACGTTATTGGGAGGGCTTTTTGCCTTGATCTTTCAACCGGAAGTAGTGGCAGGCATTACCAACGCTAAAGAATTGAGTTTTGAATCCGGTTATAAAGGTATTTTAAAGGCAATTACGGTCAATACCGCAATACCAACGGATAATGCGGTATTGAATGATCTGTTTTCCGCAAAGGGAATGGCAGGAATGTTAGGTACCATCTGGTTAATCTTGTGTGCCATGGTATTTGGCGGTATCATGGACGGTATAGGGGCTCTGGCCCGAATCACCAAATCCCTGTTGACCATGGCCAAATCTACCTTTAGTCTATTTGCGAGTACAGTGGGCAGTTGCTTGGCACTTAACGTTACGGCTTCGGATCAGTATCTGGCGATTGTGGTACCGGGAAAAATGTTCAGCAAAGCCTATGAGGACAAAGGTTTGGCCCCAGAAAATTTAAGCCGCACATTGGAGGATTCGGGTACGGTTACATCTGTCTTAGTGCCATGGAACACCTGTGGAGCTTATCACAGTGGTGTTTTGGGCGTGGGCGTGGGCGAGTATTTTGTATATGCCATCTTCAATTGGCTAAGCCCTATCATGACTTTGATCTTTGCTGGCCTGGGCATCAAAATAAAGCAATTGTCCAAAAGGGTTTCCAGCTAAATTACTTTCGGTTTTTTTGTCAATGCACTGATATTCCTACTGATATTTAAATTCATTATAACTCAATCGATTTTTCTAATCAATAGACTTTCAAAAGCTCTAAATCTATACTAATTTTGCCGGCATAAAAATTATAAAAACACAAATCAAATGGCTTTTGTAGGCAAAAAATTTCCAAACCTTTCCGTAAATGCAATGAATGACCTAGGTGACACTTTTAAAATCAACATTTTAGAAGAAGCCCAGAAGAACAATAAAAAAATAGTACTGTTCTGGTACCCAAAAGATTTCACTTTTGTCTGTCCAACGGAATTACGTGCCTTTCAGGCCGCCCTACCGGAATTTGAAAAAAGAAACACCCTGGTTATCGGTGCTTCTTGCGATACTGCCGAAGTACATTTTGCCTGGTTGAATACGGAAAAAGACAATGGGGGTATAGAGGGCGTTACCTATCCACTTTTGGCGGATAGCAACAGAAACCTGGCTTCTATTCTTGGAATCCTGGACATCACAAATGAAACATATGATGAAGAAACGGGCGTTGTTACCGTAGAAGGAGACAATGTTACATACCGTGCAACCTATTTAATAGATGAGGAAGGCACCATTTTTCATGAAGGTATAAACCACATGCCCTTGGGAAGAAACGTGAATGAATACCTACGCTTAATAGACGCCTATACCCATGTACAGGAAAAAGGCGAAGTATGCCCTGCCAACTGGGAAGAAGGTAAGGAAGCCATGACCGCGGATAGAAAAGGAGTTGCGGAATATCTGGCGGCGCATTCTAACTAATTAAACAAAAAAGAAGATGATCCTAGAGCTGGAAAAAGATAATTTGCACGAAATTATAGCGGCCAATGATAACGTTGTCGTTCAATATTCCGCAGGTTGGTGCGGTAACTGCCGTATTATGAAACCAAAGTTTAAAAAGGAGGCCACTACCAATGAAAACATAACTTTTGTAATTGCGGATGCGGAAAAATTTCCTGAATCCAGAAAACTGGCCACTGTGGATAACTTACCGACATTTGCTGCATTTGCCGGTGGGAAATTTAAAAATCAAGTGCAAACGAATAAGTATAACGTTCTAAAAGATCTGATTGGTGAAGTTACCGGTAATTAAACATCTTACGAATTTTATCGAAAAGAATGACGAGGATTTTCTGGTAGAAACCATAGAAACCCTGGAAGACCTGACCGAGGTTCCTTCTTTAAAAGACGAGGAACTGGATGTTATCGGGGAATTGATCTCCAATATGTACGGCGCATTGGAGGTTCATAAATCCGTAAAATCGGGCATACCAAAAAAAGAGGCCCTAAATCAATTTATGGGGAGGGTCATGGGGTCCATAGATTCTTAGACATCTTTTTAATTCCAAAAGAAGGCCATTCCTTACAGGGTGGCCTTTTTATTTTAGGAATCCCTTACTATTGGGCGTATTATTTTTTAATTTCACAACTTAAATTTAAAATCTTAGACCATGGCGATCGTAACCTTAAAAGGCAATACCATAAATACTTTGGGCGAACTCCCGGCAATAGGGAGCAAAGCACCGGAATTTAAATTGACCAAAAATGATTTATCTTCCGTCAATTTTTCGGATTATCTAGGAACCAAGGTGGTATTAAATATTTTTCCCAGTGTGGATACGGGTACCTGTGCTCAATCTGTTCGTCAATTTAACGAAGAAGCTGCGGAACTGGACAATACCATGATCCTTTGTATTTCAAAAGACCTGCCTTTTGCCCAAGCCCGTTTTTGTGGTGCCGAAGGCATTGAAAACGTAGAAATGCTTTCTGATTTTAGGGATGGCAGTTTTGGAAAGGCCTATCAGGTAGAGTTTACGGATGGGCCACTCAAATCACTACTTTCCCGCTCCGTGGTAGTAATTGATGAAAATGGGACGGTACGCCATACGGAACAGGTTTCCGAAACTGTAGACGAACCTAATTATAAGGCCGCTTTGGAGGCTTTAATGACATCCTAAACATTCTTTTTCATGTCCAAAGAATCGTTTCTGGTCAATCGGCTCAAAAGTGTAGGTTTTGCCATGCGCGGTGCATTGCTGCTGATACGAACCGAGGCCAGTATTAAAATCCAGGTTTTCATCACCATAATAATGACCGCTGTCGGATGCTATTTTGAAATTTCCAATACCGAATGGATATTACAAATCCTGGCCATTGCCATGGTTTTAGGAATCGAAGGTTTGAATACGGCCATAGAAAAATTATCCGACTACGTTCAGCCGGAGTTTGACCCCAAAATAGGTTTTATTAAGGATATTTCCGCAGGAGCGGTCATGCTGGTATCCATTGCGGCGAGCATTATAGGATGTATTATTTATATTCCCAAACTTTTTTAAATACCGTATCCCGTTCGCTTAGGTCGTAAATTTGTAATTTAGCCCGCAGAACTAAAGATTTCATGGCAAAAAAGGCAACCAAAAAAAAGCCGAAACCCGTAAAAAAAGGTATTCCGTTTAAACTGTCCAAACAGAACAAAATTATACTGGGCAGTCTTTTGATGCTTTTTAGTATAGCGTTGTTTTTCTCTTTTGTTTCTTTCTATTTTACCTGGCAGGACGATCAAAGTTTATTAACGGAATTTAGGGACAGAAATGCCGAAGCCAAGAATCTATTAAATAAATTCGGGGCCAGTGTAAGTCATTTTTTTGTGTACAAAGGTTTTGGACTCGCTTCCTTGATTTTTCCTTTTTTACTATGCCTAACGGGCATTTACATGTTTTTGGGGCTTGGTAAAAAGGGATTGCTCAAAAAATGGATATGGGGCCTCTTATTTGTAATATGGATATCCATAACATTTGGTTTCTTTGCAATAGACAGTCCTCTTTTAGGCGGTTTGGTCGGTTATGAAATGAACGACTTTCTACAGGATTACACGGGTAAAATAGGTGTACTCCTGCTTTTGGTATTTGGTTTGATCTTTATTATGGTCCGCCTTTTCCATATTACCCCAGAAGGAATCGGTCTATTTTTCAAATCGAAAAAAGCTGCCCTGGCATCCGAGTTTAAGTCAAAAAAGGAAAAATCGGTAGAAAATACACTTATTCTGGCATCGGAAGATGAAACACCCGTAGTCATCGATACCTATACCCATAAAAAAGATATTCCTCCTTTAGAGAAGGATATTATAAAAGACGAGTTTGAAGTTACCCTTCCAAAACAGGAGGAGCCTGAAGAACAATTGGCCATGGAGGTATCGGAAATGGTTGAGGAAACGGAAGAAATAGATGTACTTGCAAACAAACTGGTAGATGATTTTGGAGAATTCGATCCCACATTGGAGTTGGGCAATTATAAGTTCCCTACCATTGATTTATTGGACCAACATGGTGTTACGGGCGGTATCACCATCAACCAAGAGGAACTGGGGGAAAATAAGGACAGAATAGTCGAGACCCTTAAAAATTATAAGATCGGTATCGCACAGATAAAAGCGACCATAGGGCCAACGGTCACCTTATATGAAATTGTCCCGGAAGCCGGTATCCGTATCTCCAAAATAAAAAATCTAGAAGATGATATTGCACTCTCTCTGGCCGCCTTAGGAATCAGGATCATTGCCCCCATTCCAGGAAAAGGAACCATAGGTATAGAAGTGCCGAATAAAAATCCCTCTATCGTCTCCATGCGTTCCGTCATTGCCTCGGGCAAGTTCCAAAAAGCGGAAATGGAACTGCCCATTGCATTTGGAAAAACCATCAGCAACGAGACCTTTGTAGTAGATTTGGCCAAAATGCCCCATCTTTTGATGGCAGGGGCCACGGGACAAGGTAAATCGGTTGGGCTAAACGCAGTGTTAACTTCCTTACTTTACAAAAAACATCCTGCAGAGGTCAAGTTCATTTTGGTGGATCCTAAAAAAGTAGAGCTCACACTGTACAATAAGATCGAAAGACATTATCTGGCCAAATTACCAGATTCCGAAGAAGCGATCATTACGGATAACACCAAGGTTATCAACACCTTGAATTCACTCTGTATAGAAATGGACAATAGGTATGAACTGTTGAAATTGGCCATGGTCCGTAACCTAAAGGAATATAATACAAAATTCAAGGCCCGTAAATTAAATCCGAATGACGGCCATAAATTTCTACCTTATATTGTTTTGGTGATCGATGAATTTGCCGATTTGATCATGACGGCGGGCAAAGAGGTAGAAACGCCCATTGCCAGATTGGCACAATTGGCAAGGGCGATCGGAATTCATTTGATCGTTGCCACGCAACGGCCTTCCGTAAATGTAATTACGGGAATCATAAAGGCAAATTTCCCGGCACGTATCGCTTTTAGGGTGACCTCCAAAATAGACTCCAGAACCATTTTGGATACCCAAGGTGCCGATCAGCTGATCGGTCGTGGTGATATGTTATATACGCAAGGTAATGATGTTACCAGAATTCAATGTGCCTTTGTGGATACGCCCGAAGTAGCGAAAATTACGGAATATATCGGTAGTCAGCGTGCATACCCAGAGGCACATGAACTGCCCGAATATGTGGGAGAAGATTCTGGCACAAGTCTTGATTATGATATCTCGGAGCGGGACAAAATGTTCAGGGAAGCCGCAGAAGTGATCATTATAGCACAACAAGGCTCGGCCTCATTGATTCAACGTAAATTAAAATTAGGATATAATCGTGCAGGGCGTATTATTGATCAACTGGAAGCTGCCGGAATAGTGGGTCCTTTTGAAGGAAGTAAAGCAAGGCAGGTATTGATTCCGGATATGATCGCTTTAGAACAATTTTTTGATAACGAAAAGAACTAAACTAATATGAAAAGGTTTTTATTAATCTTACTAAGTGTCATTTCAACAAATGCAACTATGGCACAAAATTCCCAAAAAGCAAAGGCGTTATTGGATGAAGTTTATACAAAGGTGAAAAGCTATGATAACATTTTTGTGGATTTTAGGTTCGACCTCAAAAATACGGAAGCGGGAATTAATCAAGAAACCAGAGGGGATGTAACCTTGGCGGGGAATAAGTACCTTTTTAACTATTTGGGGTCCAAACAATTATTTGACGGTACTAAAGTATATACTATTGTTCCTGAAAATGAAGAGGTTACTATTGAAAATCAATCTGAAGATGATAATGCCATGACCCCATCCAAGATGCTCACCTTTTATCAAGAAGGGCATAATTACGCCTGGGACATTCTTCAGAATGTACAGGGAAGAAAAATACAGTATGTAAAATTGATACCCATCGATTCCAACACCGAGATAAAATCAAGATTATTGGGTATCGATGTGGGTACAAAACACATCTACCGGCTTATAGAGACCGGCAAGAACGGTACGACCACTACGATTACTGTTAATTCTTTTAAAACAAATCAGCCTTTATCAAAAACCTTATTTACTTTTGACGAGACCAAGTATAAGGAAGACGGGTACTACATCATTAGAAATTAGGATATTTGAGAATTCTAGATCGATATATATTATCCAGGTTCGTTTTTAATTTTTTCAGTTCGTTCGTCATATTGATGTTCATCTTCATATTTCAGACGATTTGGCTTTTTATTGACGATTTGGCCGGAAAAGGATTGGATATTATTATTATTGGTAAATTCCTTTTTTACCTCATGCCGGACCTGACGGAAAAAGTACTTCCGTTGACCGTGCTGCTTTCGTCCATCCTGACCTTTGGAACTTTTGCCGAAAGTTATGAATTTGCCGCCATGAAAGCCTCCGGTATTTCCCTGCAACGATCCATGCTGAGCCTTATTATTTTTGTAACGATCCTTGGTTGTGTAACTTTCTTTTTTGCCAATAATGTGATTCCCCTTTCCCAGCGGAAAATATACAATCTCAGAAAAAATATCGCTAAGGTAAAACCTGCGGCAGCGGTTACCGAAGGTATTTTTAGCGATTTTGAAGCTGCTGACATGAATATTAAGGTCGATCAAAAATATGGTGATAACGATCGGTTTCTTAAAAATGTAATTATTCATGAAAAATCCAAGACCAATGTAAACACTACGGTCATAAAGGCCAAATCGGGAGAATTGATCAGCAGTGAGGATTCGGATATTCTACAATTGGTGTTGACCGATGGATATTATCATAAGGATGCAGCTTCCAGAAACAGCAAGAACAAGCTCAAATACCCTTTTGTACTGGCTCATTTTGACACCTATACCATGAACATTGACCTCTCCGAGCTCAATAACGTTGATATGGAAGAAGAACGGGATATTAGCACGGCCAAGATGAAGAATATTACCAGGTTGTCCAAGGATATCGATTCCATCCGGAACGATAATTTTAGAATCGTACGGGCCTTTTCAAAAAACATAAGGGGTAGAATGGGGATGTTCGTTCCTATACAATTAAAAGATACGGCAACGGCAAAAAACAAGGAGAAGATTAAAAAAGATACCGCCCTGACCGCCCAAATTACCAAGAACCTGGCAAATAAGGAAAAGCGGGATTCCCTTAAAAAAAATATACTTCATATTTTCCCCGAATGGCAAAGAATACAGATTATGAGTTCCGCCAACAATACCGTTACAGGTATTTTAGCATCTGTACAGGGAAAAGAGGAGGAAATGCAGAAGCGTTATAAGAATTACAACATGCATATTTTGTCCCTTCATAATAAATATGCACTGGCATTTTCCTGTATTATCCTGTTTTTTGTGGGCGCTCCATTAGGTGCCATTATACGAAAAGGAGGGTTAGGACTTCCCATGGTCATTGCCATAATTCTTTTTCTGATCTATTATTTTATCGGTGTCTTTGCAGGGAATTATGCCAAAGAAAATAATATCCACCCTATGTTGGGCGCATGGATGTCCACACTGATCATGCTTCCTTTAGGTATCTTTTTGACCAAAAGGGCTACCGAAGATAAAGGAATGGTGAATTTTGGTATAGTAACGGACTTTTTTAAAAATTTGATCAAGAAAAGGAATAAAGCGAATGACAATTGATATGCCCAAACCAATACCATTAAATACCATTGAGGAAGCCATTGCGGATATCCGTGCCGGAAAGGTCATTATTGTGGTCGATGATGAGAATAGGGAAAATGAAGGTGATTTTTTGGCCGCGGCCGAACTGGCCACTCCAGAGACGGTAAATTTCATGGCTACACACGGCAAAGGGCTTATTTGTGCACCTCTGACCGAAGGTCGCTGTAAGGAATTAGGGCTGCATATGATGGTAAATAACAATACGGACCCCATGGAGACTGCTTTTACGGTATCCGTAGATTTAAGGGGCAATGGTGTTACCACGGGTATATCCGCTACGGATAGGGCAAAAACGGTCCGTGCGTTGACCGAAAATGATACTAAACCCCATGATTTGGCAAGACCGGGCCATATCTTCCCCCTCGTGGCCAAGGAAGGCGGCGTACTAAGACGTACAGGGCATACGGAGGCCGCCATTGATTTTGCACGATTGGCCGGGCTTAGACCGGCGGGCGTTATTGTTGAGATTATGAACGATGATGGTAGTATGGCCAGATTGCCCCAACTTTTTGATGTTGCGCAAAAATTTGATCTGAAAATTGTTTCCATAGAAGACCTGGTAGCTTATAGAATGGAACACGATAGCCTGATAGAAAAAGAAAATGATTTTGAGATTACCACACGTTTCGGGGATTTCAGGTTACGGGCCTACAAGCAAACCACCAATAACCATGTTCATATTGCCTTGACCAAAGGCTCCTGGAAAAAAGAGGAGGAAATTCTCACTAGGATCAACTCTACCCTTATCAATAACGATATTTTGGGAACTTTGACCAATAATCCCGATCAAAAATTGGAAGACATGTTTACCGCCGTTAACAATGAAGGAAAGGGTGCCATTGTTTTTATCAATCAAAATGCGGAGTCGTTAAACCTCATTTCCAGATTGGCCGAACTAAGGGAATTGCAAAAGAAAGGGGTTTATAAAGCCCCTAAAATAGAAATGGATTCCCGCGATTTTGGTATTGGGGCCCAAATTCTACACGATATAGGCATAACCAAAATCAGATTGCTTACGAATAGCGCACAGACCAAGAGGGTAGGTATCGTGGGCTACGGGTTGGAAATTGTAGCCAATGTTTCTTACTGACCCCTATTTTAAACCGCTTAGGATTACTTCGGTCATTTTTAGGGCCCTTTCTTCAACCTGGGTTTTGGTCCAACCGATCTTGATCAAACAGGATATGGTCCTGCCCATCCATTTATCGGACTCGGAAAAATCGGCCTTAGTATAATCCAATAATCGATGATGAACTTCCTCGGGTAATTTTCCCAATGATTTTAAATGGGTAAGATGTTCCCATTTTCGGTAATAATGCCAGTTATTGTCATACCAATAAAAACATCCATCTATTCCGGCCGCCCCTAGGGCTTCGTGTATTTTTTTAGTGCATTCTTTGTTCGGCAGGAAAAAACTTAAGAAAGCATAGTTTTCGACCCCTCCTTCGGGTACCTTTCTAAATGTTATTCCTTCAACTTGTTTCAAATGGTCTTGAAGTATCGTGTAATATTCTTTCTGAATTTTCAAGAAATCGTCCAAACGCTTTATTTGGGCACATCCCACCGCGGCATTTAATTCTGAAATACGATAATTATACCCTAAAAAAGGGTGTGACTCCGCTCCCCTATCCTTACCTATATGGTCATGCCCGTGATCTGAATAATGGTCGGCATGTAGATGATATTCTTTATTGTTGGTAATAATGGCTCCACCTTCCCCACAGGTAATGGTCTTGACATAATCAAAAGAAAAGCATCCTAAATCACCATAGCTCCCCAATGGTTTCCCGTCATAACTTCCGCCTATGGCCTGGCAGGCGTCTTCCAAAAGAAGAAGGTCATATTGTTCACAAATCTGTTTTAAAGCCCCTAAATCCGCCATGGAACCACACATATGAACAGGCATGATTACTTTTGTCCTATCGGTTATGGCTTTTTTAACCGCTGATGGGGACAATGTTAACGTATCATCAATATCAACCAAAACCGGAATCGCCCCAATGGCCAAAATAGATTCAAAGCTGGCCACAAAGGTGAATGTGGGCATAATGACTTCATCTCCCGCCCCTACTCCGGCACTTACCAAAGCTACGGTAAGGGCCGCAGTACCACTGCTGAGCAATTGAGCGTATTTTGCCTGCATTCTATCCGCCAAAGCCGTTTCCAGTTCCCTGGCTTTCCAATGGCCGTTACGCATACCGTCAAAACCATAACGCATCAATACACCGGAATCCAAAACATCTTGAACCTGTTCTTTTTCCTGTTCTCCAAATAATTCAAATCCGGGCATAAAATCAATTTATATTATACATACATCATCACATAAAAAACCAGAGCCTGATGGCCATGGCCACAACTACGATCATCAAGAAGATCTTAATAAATCCATCTCCTTTTTTAACGGAAAACCGACTTGCGATCCATGCTCCCGTTCCATTACCGATGGCTAAAATAAATCCTATCTTCCAATTTACCTTGTCATTTAATGCAAACACCACCAATGCGGAAAGCATGTATATTAAAACTACGACAACTTTGGTCACATTAGCTCTTAACAGGGTCATCTGGTTAACATAATGCAAAAACAACATCATTAAAAAACCCAATCCGGCATTGATGAAACCGCCATAAATACCAAAAAGGAAAAAGACGATAATTGCAGACCACAAATACTTTCCCGTTAATCTTTCATGAGCGTAAACCGTATTCATTTTTGGCCCAAAAACAATGATCAATACCACGATTATCATCACAATGGCCAGTACACGATTAAAAACGGCCCCAGAAATATCCACTGCAATATAAGCCCCAATAATAGAGCCTAATAAAGAGGCAATGCCCAAATAGGCATTAAACGGAAATGTAGAAACCCCTTTACTCTTAAATCCCGCAGTGGCCATAGTCGTCTGAATGATAATGGCAACCCTATTGGTACCATTGGCAACGCTAGGGGGCAATCCTAAAAAAATAAGTACGGGAAGTGATAAAAGTGACCCTCCCCCTGCCAATGTATTGATAAAACCTACCGCAAAACCTACCGCTATTAGCAAAGGGTAATGGTACCATTCTTCCATGGGACAAAAATACAAGAGAAATTACAATGGAGCGGCCATTGTCTAAAATTTGTTATTGATAAACCTTGTGTAATAGTAATGCTCTTAACATTGAACAAAAAAAGACGAATCTTCCGATCCGCCTATTCTTTATTTATATCCTATGGGATAGTTTCTTGTATCCTTTATATTATTATATTTTAAACCAATCTTTGGTTTTTTGAATTATTTCGTCATCCCCTCCCTTTAAATACTCAAATTCATTGCTTTGGGGGTTATACTTATATTCATTCCGCCATTCGGAAGCATTTTGAACTACGGCTTTAATAGCATCACAAATAAATACCACTTCTGCATTTGTAGTTGTGGGGTGCAACGATAGGCGTACCCAACCTGGTTTTATGGTCAGGTCCTGCTTGGCAATACCTTTGGTAATATCTTTGGAAGAATTTTGATCTAAATCGAACAAATGATGCCCATAGGTACTGGCACAAGACCATCCGCCCCTTACCTGGATACCGAACCGGTCGTTCAACAGCCTAACGATCAGATTGTAATGGATGTCCTCGACACCGAAGGATACGCATCCAATCCGCTTCTCATCATTATTTCCCAAAATGTACAGCCCCGGGATCTGCTCTAATCGCTGAAAACACAATGCCAACAGTTCTTCCTCACGTTCTGCTATTTTGTCCTCGTTCATCTTCTCCTTCAACCGGATGGCCAATGCCGTGCGCATGACCTGTAAAAATCCAGGTGTTCCCCCATCTTCTTTGGTCTCTATATCTTCATGATATTCATATTCCCCCCAAGGATTCGTCCATTTTACGTTTCCACCTCCTGGAACATCCGGACAATCGGCATTGTACATTTCTTTATTGAACACCAATACACCGCATGTTCCCGGGCCTCCAAGGAACTTATGGGGCGAAAAAAGAACGGCATCCAATCGTTCGTCCTCATCCTCCGGGTGCATATCTATCTTTACATAGGGCGCCGAGGCCGCAAAATCCATGATGCAATATCCCCCATGCGTGTGCATAATCTTGGCCAGCTCATGGTACGGGGTAATGATACCCGTTACATTGGAACAGGCAGTGAACGCGCCTATTTTTAAAGGTCTCTCCTTATATTTTTCTAGCGCTTTCTCCAAGGTCCGTGGATGTACAAGTTTATGTTCGTCACATGATAGGATAACTACATCGGCAACGGTCTCCATCCACGGCACCTGGTTGGAATGATGTTCCATATGGGTAATGAAGACCACTGGTTTTTCCCGTTCTGGCATTTCCGCTTTGGCTTTGACGGCATCTGGAAAGCGCAGGCCCATGATACGCTGTAAACGCGATAGTACTCCCGTCATGCCCGTGCCGGCAGTAACCAAAATGTCATCGTCACCGGCATTGACATGTTTTTTGATGATTTCCCTTGCATGCCTGTATGCATAGGTCGAGGCCTTGCCCGTCTCACTGGAAAAGGAATGTGTATTGGCTACCATGGGGCCTATGACATCGGTCATGGTGTCCTCTATGGGACCGTACAAACGGCCACTCGCGATCCAGTCTGCATACAATAGTTTCTTTTCTCCGTAAACGGAATTAAAAGTTGTAGTACTTCCAATGATATGCTTCCTAAACTCTTGAAAGTGTGATTCCAAGCTGTCTTTTTTTGAAGTAGTCAACTCTTCTTCCCTTTGCTTTATCTTGTATAAATCCATTAATTCTTTTTAAAAAGAGAATCATCTTGGAAAATAAGCCTTGATGTTCTTTTACAAAAATCAATTATTAATTATGAAATCTGTTCGAAGTACTCCGAGGTACTGTACTCATTGAATTCAATATAATGAACGGTACAGGTTTACTCGATAATCGAGATTTAAATGCTCTGAGGCTTGCTTCGAAACTTTGAACCTTGTTTTCTTGCGAATGCCTTGTGGGCCTGCCCCAAGGTAGTTTACTTAACCTACCAGCCCGATACCTCTCATAGAAATCAATACATAGTTTATATTAAATCGTCCAACAGTGCCTTTAATTTCGGGTCGGAAGGTCTTGGGGCATCTGCGTTGACAATGTTTCCTTCTGGATCTATTAATATAAATCTGGGAATACCGGAAATCTTATAGGCAGCGGCAAATGTTTCATCTTCCTTGGCATACAATTGGATTCCGGACAACTCTTTTTCGGCTACCATACCTCTCCAGGTATCATACGCCTTTTGCCGATCTATCGAAATACTCACAAAGGATATATTCTTACCATGGTATGCTTTTTCCACTTCTTTTAGAAATGGTATTTCCGCTTTGCAAGGACCGCACCAGGTAGCCCACATATCTATATAAACATAGGTACCCTTTAAATCGTCCAAAGAAGTCGTACCGCCCGCATAATTTTCGTAATCCGTAAATTTTGGAGATGTTTTGCCCTTGCCTAAAACTGTTTTTAAGTATTGTTTTTCCTGGTATTTATTATTTAGATATTTTTTTAATCCATCAATACTTTCATGTTCTTTGGCAATAAAGCTCGAGTCCAATTTTTTTGTATTGGTCAAAACGTTGGACAACTCGCCTATAGTGTTCTCTATTTTAATGTCGAAATCTTTTTTATCCAAATCAAAAAGCCCCGAATCAGCAAATATTTTTTCTTGTAATAATGCTGTTTGCACCAGATAGTTATTGGTTTCAGCTCCTTTACCTTCATAGGTAATGGTCTCATCAAATTCTTTGGTGTCCAAAAACAGTTTTAAATCATATCCGTTTTTCAAATATATGCTTGTGCGTTCATTACCGTGGAACAAAGCATATTTTCCTTGCTCTATTTTTAGAGTATCGCTAAAGGAACCGTCTTCTTTTAGTTGAAAATTTTTAATGATACCTGCTCTATTCACTAATGTCAAGGAGTCGGATTTCTTGTTTGTAATGACACCGGACAGGGATACATAATCTTTTACAATCTCTTTTTTACAAGCGGAAACGATGATTAATATAAGTCCAAATAATATTGCTGTTTTTTTCATTGTATTTTGTTATTTATTCTTAAAATTTTCCAATCCGTTCGTCAACCAATTGTGATATTCATCTACGTTCGGGGTATAGGCAACGGGATCGATCAAATTTTCTTCGTTATGATCCATCAATACATAAAATGGCTGTGTATTGGCCTTATATTTTATGGTCTGTAATTCACTCCACTTCTGACCTATATATTTTAGCTTCTTTCCCGGTTTCAGTCTTGAATCTACAACTTCATCGGCCTCTAGTTTACGTTTATCATCAACATATAAAGAGATCAACACGACCTTATTTTTTAGGATATCAAGCACTTTGGGCTTTGGCCAGACATTCTGTTCCATCTTCCTGCAATTGACACAGGCCCATCCTGTAAAATCGATCATTACCGGTTTTCCTATCTCTTTTGCATAGGCCAGTCCTTTATCATAATCATTAAATGCTAAAATATCATGGGGCGCCAATAAATGGGCACCATCCGGCAAATCCCCATGGGCATTAGCGGATACTGTACCGCCACTCCCTATTTTTGTATAGCCGACCCCATAGGGCGATTCGCTATAATCTAAAGGCGGTGGAAAAGCACTGATCAGGTTTAAAGGTGCCCCCCAAAGTCCGGGAATCAGATAAATGGTAAATGAAAGCACCAAAAGCCCCAGGGACAATCTGCCCACGGAGATATAACTTAGGGGGGAATCATGGGGCAATTGAATTTTACCAAAAAGGTATAGCGCCAAAGCACCGAATATGGCTATCCATATTGCGATGAACACTTCACGTTCCAGAAAATGCAACTGCAATACCAAATCGGCCTGTGATAAGAATTTGAAGGCCAAGGCCAGTTCTAAAAACCCAAGGACAACTTTTACGGTATTCAACCATCCCCCAGATTTTGGCAGGGAATTCATCCAACCCGGAAAAGCGGCAAACAGGCCAAAGGGCAATGCAATGGCCAAGGAAAAACCAAACATACCAATGATGGGTGCAAGCCCTCCTTTAGAGGCAGCTTCCACCAACAAGGTTCCAACAATAGGGCCTGTACAGGAAAAGGACACAATGGCCAGGGCCAGGGCCATAAAAAAGATACCGATCAAACCGGTCTTATTCGATTGTGCATCCACTTTATTGGCCCAAGAACTGGGTAGGGTAATCTCAAAGGCTCCTAAAAAGGACACTGCAAATACTACCAATAATAAAAAGAATATCAAGTTGAACCATACGTTGGTCGCCAAGGCATTTAAAGAATCTGCTCCAAAAATGGCGGTAACGGCAGTACCTAACAATACGTAAATAACAATAATACATATACCGTAAAATATGGCATTTCTAATGCCTACCGCTTTGTTTTGACTCTGTTTGGTAAAGAAACTTACCGTAAGCGGAATCATGGGAAACACGCAGGGTGTCAACAAAGCTGCAAAGCCCGATAGAAAGGCAATGATAAAGATCCCCCATAAACCGCGATTAGAAGATGAACTATTTTGTCCTTCGTCAGATATTGCATCAGTTGTATTCGCAGCAGCATCTTTACCAGAACCTGGTAGTTCAAAAATTAAATCAAATTCCGTCGGAGGGGTACATTGCGAATCATTACATGACATAAACTCAACTATAGCATTGATAGTGGTAACGTCATCTGACAATATTTCTATTTTTTGCTCAAATACAGCAGATTTATCAAAATATTTAATGCGCATCTCAAAGACCGGATCATCTTCGGTATGACCTTCCTCTTCAGATGTATTGCCAATAATTTTGATAGCTCCACCGGCATCGTCATAAATGAACGAGGTAGGAATTGGCCCATCTTCAGGAACATCCTGTGAATACAAATGCCACCCTTGATCGATGGTCGCCTTGGAAATCAGTTTGTATTCTGTTTCTGATAGTTTTTCAACAGAGGTTGTCCACTTAACAGGTTCAAGTATTTGTGAAAAACCGGTAGTAACAGCACCTATTAAGACTAGTAATAAAACTATTATTCTTTTCATTTTAGACAGTAATTTCAATACAATTAGTTTACTTCAAATTCGAGGTCAACCTCAGTTGGCGGCAAACATTGTGTATCATTACACACCATAAACTCAACAGTTGCGTCAACTTTAAATGTATTCTTCGTCCTTAATTTTATACGCTGCTTGAACGCTGCTTTGTGACCAAAATATTTTATACGCATATCAAATACCTTATCGTCTACCGTAGTTCCTTCCCCTTCTTTAGTATTTCCTTTTTTTAAATAGTTTGGATTACTCTGAAACGTAAACGTTGTAGGAATAGGACCATCTTCGGGCACGGATTGTGAATATAAATGCCATTCTCCTTCAATAGTGGCCGTAGCGACTAATTCATATTCCGAATCCGAAATTTTTTCAACCGTTGTTTCCCACTTTACGGGATCGTGAATTTGTGCAAAAACACTTAGGGTTGTGGTTAAAAGCAAAAGGGTAAATAAATTTTTCATAATCGTGTTTTAGAGTATTGAAAGGGCCATCATCAATATAATATGGTAACAGCCCTTAAAAAATTCTTTCATTAACCTGAAAACTAAGTTAATCTATGAGAACAATGTTCAGTGGATGAAAGATAGTATGTTTATTCTATTTTTTTGGTTTAAATACTACTTCAAATGATTTTCCTTTTTGTTGTAATCTTTTTGCCAAGGTTTGAATATCTTTTTTTGTGATGTTATTTACAACATCTTCAAAATTTTTGGCTTCATTCATATTATAACCATCTCTATAAAAAGTGGTCAGTAAGGTCATATCATAACTATTCTTATTTTTTGACTGCTCACGTACTTTCTTATAATTGGTCAATGTTTTCTGTAAATCCTCCGTTTTAATGTCTCCTTTGGCCAATTTAGACAATTCGTTATGAACGATTCCTATCAATTTTTCCGCTAAATCCGGATTACAATCAAATCTTACGGACAGGTGGGACAATGTTTTTGGTTCTTTGGATAAAAATGCCGAAGCCTGTGGACTATATACTCCCCCCTCTTCTTCACGTAATGTTTCCGTTAACCTTAACTGCATAATATCACCTAAAGCATTTGAAACATATTTGTTCTTTATTGTGTAATCGATGGGCTTCTTAAATGTAATATTCACACTGGTCTTTGGGTCTTCCATTGCCAGAAATACATCTTCATCTATTTTATCGGATTTCCAATTTACATTATTGTCTTTAAAGTTTTCTCTAGTATCGCTCGTTGGTAAACTTGCAATATACTTTGCCAACAACGGTTCTAATTGTTCCGCTTTTACATCACCTACAATATAGAACTCAAAATCTCCCGGATTCTCAAAACGATCCAAATAAACGGCTTTTATCTTCTCAAAAGATACATCATCAACAAATGCCTGATCAAACACACGTTTTCTGGGATGGCCGGCTCCATACAAAGTCGTAGTCAAACCATCCTTCATTTGTTCACCAATGTCTTTGCTTCGTCTAACCAAGTAATTATCAATACTTCCTTGAAGTACTTTATAGGCTTGTTGATCAAAACGTGGGTTTTCAAAATATAAATGCGCTAACTGCAACATGGTTTCCACATCTTTTGTTGAGGAAGAACCTGTAATACTCTCTCTTGTTTCCGCAAGTCTTGGCGAAACACTTGCCGTTTTACCCGCTAATACTTTTGGCAGTTCCGTTGCAGAATAGTCCCCTAATCCTGACATTTGAATCAAATTCCCCATTAAATCGGCAGACGGTAAATCTTTAACATCCAACAAAGATTTTCCACCATAACTCATAGCATTCAAGTTAACCGTGTTTTTTTGTTTATCGGCAAATTTATAGTGTACTTTTATGCCATTGCTCAACGTATAGGTCGTAGAACCTATGGCATCGTTCTTTTCGGTTTTTGCAATATTCCCATTTTTTATCTCTAATCCCGAAATTAAGGTCTTACCTGCAAATTCTTCGGTATATGCAGTAATACTAGGATCGTTTTCTACATCTTTTATGATTTGATTTGCCTGTGCTTCGGTTAAATTATTTTTTCCCTCCACTCCTGTTACATTTACATATCTATTCTTTTTAGAATATAACTTTTTGATGGTGTTATGTATGTCTTCCGGAGTCATTGAAACAAATAGCTGCTTTACAATATCGTATTCTTTTTCAATGTCTGAAATGGTAACATTGTTAAGGTAGTTACTTTTTATATTATTGATAATCGCACCATGGGCAACGTCATCTTTTTTAGCAATTTGTGTCTCGTAATAATTTGAAAACTGCTTTATGGTTCTTTCAATTTCCGATGAAGTATATCCAAACTTGACCGCTCTTACAATTTCTGCCAATACTGCCGCAAATGCTTGTTGCTGCATTCCCGGCTTAGGTCCTATTCTTACATTTAATGTATTATTTACCCTGCTCAGTGATTGATATCCCATTCGGGCAAACAAAAATGGAGCTTCGGGATTTTGGGCTTTCTCGGATATTCTGGCAGAAATCATGCTTGTAGCCATAGATTCCAATAGCGATTTTTTTAAATCTTTAACGGTTTGATCGGCTAATGATTTTTTATGACGGATTCCAAAATCTATCGAGGCTGTCGATATTTCTTTATCCATCCCCAAACTGTATAACAACCCGGTACTTTCGGGTATTTCTACTACAAACCGTTCCCTGGCATTTTTAACCGCCGGTATTTTAGAAAATAACTTTTTTATTTTTGCTTCGATTTCATCTGTATCAATATCTCCAACAATGGCAATAGCCTGCAAGTCCGTACGATACCAATCGTGGTAAAAATCGCGCAAGGCTTTGTATTTAAAATTCTCCACAATAGGCATTAAACCGATCGGCAAACGGTCCGCGTATTTAGATTTGTTGAATGTAATGGGTAATGAGGTTTCGAATAAGCGCATTTGCCCATTTTGACGTGAGCGCCATTCTTCTTTTATCACTCCACGTTCCGCATCGATTTCTTCGTCGGTAAGTAATAAATAATTACACCAATCATGTAATACCAATAAACCTTTATCCACTAATTCGGGCTTGGTCGGTACATTATCGATGTTATATACGGTTTCATCAAAACTGGTATAGGCATTGATATCCCTACCAAAAAGCAAGCCTTGTTTTTGAAAAGTCTCAAGGATACCTTTACCATTAAAGTTCTCGGTACCATTAAAAGCCATGTGCTCTAAAAAATGTGCCAATCCTTGTTGGTCGTCATTTTCTAAAATTGACCCTACATTTTGTATGATATAATAACTGGCGGCATCTTTTACTACGTCGGTACTTTTTATATAATAAGTGAGCCCGTTGGGCAAAACACCTTTACGGATAGAAAGATCCACAGGTAATGCCCGATCGAGATCAAAAGTTTGTGCGTTGCCAAAAAGACAGGAAATTAACGAAAGAAACAAAAAAAAGTTTTTCATGTATAAAGTTGATTTATTTTGATAATAAGACGTTTTGTTTGGCGCTCTTCCTTGTTAAGGAGGTGTTAAAAAAAAGACGTTTGTTATAATTTTAATCGCCCTTCTGTTTTTAGAGCGTAAAAATGCCCAAATGGGTGACACACCCATCTACTACAAGTATATTTTTAACAAAACTTTAGTTTATCATAGCCCTTTAAAAAGTTATCCTTTTTTAGGGTTTCCCTGTATGTAACCGCAATAATATTTGCACGACAAAGTCTAGTTTTTTACTATAGAAAGTTTGCACAAAACGTCTACATCATTACTTAAAAACAATTCACCCGCTTCTGTTTTGTCATTATAAGCTATACCAAAATCTTGTCTGTTAATCGTTATCTTTATAAACAAACCAGCTCTGGTAAGCCCAAACCCGTCTTTTTTAATCGTTCCCTTATGATCGCCTTCAAATGTGACTTGTTTGGTAACATCTCTAATCGTCAAATCTCCAGTAATATAAAGTAAGCTTCCTTCTCCTTTTTCTATTGAACTGCTAGTAAATGTTATCTCGGGATACTTTTTGGCATCAAAAAAATCTTCTGCTTTCAAGTGATTATCCCTACGTTCATTTCTTGTATTTATACTGGCTGTTTTAATCGTAAAATCGACTTTTAAATCTGAAAAATCATTAGCGTCCGACTTTAGTTCTGCCTCATATGAATCAAAAGTGCCTTCGGTTTCCGAAACCATCATATGTGTAACGCTAAATCCAATTTTTGAATGTAAATCATCTATTTTCCAAACAGTTTTTTGAGCGATACCTTCAAAAGAATATATTATATTCAGGCAAAATAATAGGACATGAAAAGTTCTTTTCATCATAGGTTTTTTTATAGGATCGTATTGATAATTTCCTCTATTTGTTTTGATGGAATAGCCAATGAGCAAGTTCTACCCTTTCGTGCGATATTAATACCATACACCTCTCCTTTTAAATTAAATACCGGAGTACCACAATGATTTAACTTTAAGGGCATATCATGAGTAAATGCTTTAGTAAAGCCATCTCTAATTTTAGATACTTTCACCTGATCTGCAGGGTGCTCACTATATTCTGAATTAACATTAGGATTTCTTCTCCCCATTACGACATCAAGTTTTTTCTCCTTTTCTTTTCTCAATATGGTTATTTTCACCGTTTCATTTGGGCGTGTTTTTGAAAGTTTCTCTATTAAATCCTCTATCGTTGGTATTTTAGTATTATTGAACGCTATAATTTTATCACCTGCCTTTAATTTAGCTTTTTCTGCAGGTCCATTCTTTACGATACTTTCAACTATAACGTTATTCGACTCTTTAAACTGTATGCCCAAATATCCTGTTTCTTTTGAAGATATCTTCCGAGAACCCAAACCTAGCATACCCGCCCAAATGATATTATCGTTGTTGGATATTGTACCTAACAATTGTCCTGGTTTTATTTCTTTCTGGTCGCCTAAATTTATGGCCTGAAGTTTTTCGGGCGATTCTATTTTTAAAACAACCAAGTCATTATCTTCATTGCGACCAATAACTTTTGCATCAATTTTTTGAGCATTGGATAAAGTGCAATAGACATTGGCATCTCCTATCTGTGAAGATTTAGCAACAATATAACCAACATCATTAAAAATAGTTCCTTGAGTAGAGACCGTTTCTTCATTGACCCTACTCTCTATAGTGACAATAGACCTATATATTTTATTTTTATGATTGGCTAACAGTTTAACCAATGTTTTTTTACCCCCTTTAAGCACGTATGGCTTGTTTTTTATAGGGGCTTCCATTATAGAATCATCATAATACTCCTGTGCATTATTAAACGTTTTACCTTCAATCAACTTATTCCAATTCTTTTTTACATTCTTTATAGAAGCATAGTAATTTTCCCCTAATCCACTATCAATATAACTGCAAATACCTATCAACTTTCCATTTAAATCAAATAAAGGTCCTCCTGAATCTCCGGGCATCATAAGGCAAGATGTCTTAAGGTAATCACCTTTGTTAATTCCTTTATAAAAGCCAATTCTACCTATGGCAGGATGTCCTTTTTCCGAAGTTTCCGGATGACCGAACATTAAGCAGGTTTCATCTTTTGCCAACCCATCTGCATTGCCCATTTCTGCAAATGCCAACTTTTTTGTGGTTTCTATTTTCATTAAACCATAATCCGCATCAACATCCTTTCCTAAACAAATTGCTTTATAAACCGTATCATCGGATAGGGTAACATTGGTTTCTTTTCCTTCTACCGCATCAATAACGTGGCCGGCCGTTAGTATATAACCATCTTCAGAAACGACTACTGCGCTTGCCCACATGCTGCCAACTTGTACTCTTACCGTAGGCTCCAACAGCTTATCATATAGTTCTAAAATTCTATTTTGTATTTGTTTGGCCTGGTTTTCTTCATTAGGTGGTTGATTAGGCACTCTTATGCAGTTACCCGGATTTGATGATTTTACCGCCACCCCATTTCGTTCGTGGGTATCTGTATTCGCATATAGTAAAACAGTAAAAATGCCTAAACTAAATACTATTGCTTTCTTTATAATCGATGATTTCATTTTATGGGAATTTATTCTTTTTATTTTCAATTCAATTTTAAATATCAATTCCTTTAGGACAAGCTCTAAAGGAATCGATAGATGTAATAAGCACAAACGTGTATTGTGACCGTAGCTCTATTTTTTAGGTTTAAATACTACTTCAAATGATTTTCCATCATTTTGTAATGTCTTTGCCAAAGTTTGAATGTCTTTTGGGGTAATACTGTTTATAACATCTTCAAAGTTTTGGGCTTCGTTCATATTATAGCCATCCCTAAAAAAAGTGGTCAACAAATCCATATCGTATTTGTTGGTGTTTTTTGCCTGCTCACGTACTTTTTTAAAACTGATCAAGGTTTTTTCAAGATCATTTGGTTTAATATTTCCATTTGCTATTTCCGATAATTCGTTATGAACAATAGCGATCAGTTTTTCTGTTAAATCTGGATTACAATCAAATTTTACCGATACATAAGACAGCGGTTTAGGTACTTTAGTTAAATATGCCCATGCACTCGGGCTGTACACGCCACCTTCTTCTTCTCGTAAGGTTTCGGTTAACCTTAATTGCATAAGATTGCCTAGCGCCCTAGTAACAAAGTTATTTTTTACCGTATAATCGATATCCTTTTTTAATGTAATGTTTACACTGGCTTTAGGGTCTTCCATAACCAAAAACACGTCTTCATCAATTTTATCGGCTTTCCATGTTACGTTATTGTCCTTAAAGCTTTCTCTAGCTTCGGTAGTAGGCAAACTCGCTACATATTTAAGTAACAACGGCTCTAATTGTGCTGACTTTATATCGCCCACGATATAGAAATCAAAGTCCGCCGGATTATCAAAACGATCCAAGTATATGGCTTTAATGTTCTCAAAGGAAGCCTCATCTACGAATGCTTGATCGAATACACGTTTTCTAGAGTGGTTATATCCATATAGGGTTGTAGTCAAACCATCATTCATTTGTTCGTTTATATCATTGCTACGCCTTTCTAAATAGCTATCAATACCGTCTTGAACTATTTCATAGGCTTCCTCATCAAATCTTGGGTTTTCAAAATATAAATATGCCAGTTGTAACATCGTTTCTACATCTTTCGTTGATGATGTTCCTGTTATACTTTCTGTGGTTTCCGATAAAGAAGGTGAAGCATTCGCGCTTTTACCTGCTAATACTTTAGGTAGCTCGGTTGCTGAAAAGCTTCCTAGTCCAGAGGCTTGAATTAAATCTCCTATTAACTCAGCCGAAGGCAAATCTTTTGGTCGTATCAATGATTTACCACCATAACTGATCGCATTAAGATTAACGGTGTTCTTTTGTTTATCGGCAAATTTATAGTGTACTTTAATGCCGTTGCCCAACGTATAGGTTGTAGCGTCTATAGCCTCATTTTTTTCGGTTTTTGCAATAGTTCCTTCTTCAATATCCAATCCGGAGATTAAGGTCTTACCCGCAAAGGCCTCTGTATAGGCAATTATACTTTCATCATTCTCAACCTCATCGATTATTTGATTAACTTGTATTTCGGTCAAGTTATTTCTTCCTTTTACACCTGTTACGTTTACATACCTATTCTTTTCTGCATATAACCGCTTAATGGTATTATGTACGTCTTCAGGGGTTAATGAGACAAAAATTCGCTTCACGTAACCATACTCCTTTTCAATATCTGAAATAGTACTATTATTAAGGTAATTTTCTTGTATCTCATTAATAATAGCACCATGTGGCACATCATTTTTTTGAGCAATTTGTGTTTCATAAGAACTTGACAGCTCACTTATAGCCCTTTCTATTTCTGACGAAGTAAACCCATATTTAACGGCCCTAACCATTTCTGTTAGTATTGCGGCAAATGCTTCTTGTTGCCGTTCTGGCTTAGGGCCTATTATTATACCTAAATTATTATTTAATTTAGACAATTGTTTATAGTCCAGTTGAGCAAAAAGAAAAGGGGCTTCGATATCTTGAGATTTTTCAGCTATTCTAGAAGAAATCATACTAATGGTCATTGACTCTAATAAAGTCATTTTTAAATCTTTGATCGTCTGATCAGCCATTGATTTTTTATGACGAATACCAAATTCAATCATAGGCGTAGAAATTTCTTTGTCCATGCCCAAGCTATATAGTACGTCATCATTTTCAGGGATTTCTACGGTAAAACGCTCTCTGGGGTTTTCTACGGCCGGAATTTTTGAAAACAATGCTTTGATCTTTGCTTCAATTTCATTTGTATCAATATCGCCAACGATTACGATTGCCTGTAAATCGGTACGGTACCAATCGTGGTAAAAATCACGTAAAGCTTTATATTCAAAGTTTTCTACAATGGACATTAACCCAATAGGTAAACGCTTTGCGTATTTCGAATGATTGAACGTTATGGGCAAAGACACTTCGTATAAACGTGATTGTCCATCTAAAGTTGACCGCCATTCTTCTTTTATTACACCACGTTCTGCATCAATTTCCTCATCGGTAAGCAACAAGTAATTGCACCAATCGTGCAATACCAACAAGCCTTTATCTATTAATTCTGGCTCGGTCGGTACATTATCAATATTGTATACAGTTTCATCAAAACTGGTATAGGCATTAATTTCCCTATCTAGAACGCCAGCTTTTTCAAAGGTTTCAAAAATACCTTTGCCCTTAAAATTTTCGGTTCCGTTAAATGCCATGTGCTCTAGGAAATGTGCCAACCCCTGTTGGTCGTCATTTTCTAAAATAGAACCTACATTTTGAATAATATAAAAACTAGCTGCATCTTTTACGACATCGGTACTTTTTATATAATAGGTCAATCCGTTAGGTAAAACGCCTTTTTTAATGGTCTCATCTGCCGGTAATGGTGTGCTCAAATCTATTGAAGCAATATTTTTATCCGTATTTTGCGTTGTATCATTTTTACATGCAAAAACAAAAAGCAAGGACAATATAAACAGTCTCATTTAAAATGTTTTACGTTGCGGACCCCTAAGTTTTCTAATTTTGTCGTTTAACATTTCAACAAAATAATCTTCATCTTGGTCACCTTTCAATAAGGTTTTTGTTTTATTGTATACAGGAATTGCTTTATCCTTTTTATTTTCTAAGGCATACAGATCACCTTGTGCTATTAAGGTTTCTATTTGTTTTGGTGAATCTTTTAAACTTTTAGCCAATAATTCATGACAACGTTTTATTTGCGATTCGGTCAATGTCTTTTTTGCATTTTTTAATTCCGGATTTGAAATGCGATATAAAAGACCTCCTACCGGATAAAAATAATCTTCTGCATCAAGCTTTCTATATGTTTTTGTATGGTTTATGCTTTTTATGGCATAATCTAAATAGGCGTCATAGTCGTTTTGATATTCGGCATAAGCTGCTTCACCAATATATTTCATAGTGGTATGAATGTCTTCTTTTGCGCTTTCTTCATCAAACTGTTTTCCATCTTCATAAGCTTGCCTTAATCTTCCCTTTGTAGCATCAACATACGTTCTAAAAACCAAATCACCTTTAGCAGCACTTTCATTTATAGATTGATTATTGGTACGTTGTACAAATAGGCTTAAATCTTCTAATGGTGCTACTTTTTTAAAGGCATCATAATTATCGTACACATATTCTACTGTAGGGTTGCCATTGTTCGGCCCTTCAAGGTATTGCGCAATCAACTTAAAATCTTCCGTATTTATCATTTCTTTTGGGTCTTTAGCTATAAAATACCACATGGCTATTTCATAAACACGACTAAACCATCTGCCCTGTTCTTTCACATCTTTACGCCCTTGAGCATAAACGGCTCCTTTTCTTATTATTTCACGCACATAATTTAAATCGCGATTTCCATTTTTTTCATAATTTTCAAAAAACGCAAGAAAATCAATGCCTTCGCCTAAAACTTGTTTGCTAAAATCAACCAATTCTTGACCGGAAGATGTGGCCGAGCCAAAACGATCTTTCTCCGTTTTATCTGAATTTATGTAGACCAAGGTAGGATATGCTTCTACTTTATAGGTGTCTGCCAAAGCAATACCTTCTCCTTTTTCGGCATCTATTTTTATCGACACAAATTTTTCGTTGAAATAATCCCCCACAATCTTTTGAGGGAATACTCTTTTTGACATCATTTTACATGGGCCGCACCAAGTAGTATAGAAATCGACAAAAACTAATTTATTCTCCTCCTTTGCTTTAGCTATGGCCTCATCAAAGGTGCCTTTAAAAAATTGAATGCCTTGTGCATTTGCTGTAATACTAAGAGCAAAAAAAGCTATTAGCACAGTTATTTTCTTTATGGATTTATAATGGGTCATTTTTTTATTTTTTAATGGAAACTTATAAATCAACCATCTTTATAAAGTAGGTATTGTACTTATTTGGTTTAATCTATAAGTTAAAACCTGAATTAACTTATTAGAATTCTATATAATAGCTTTAACAAAAACCTAGTAACATCTAGCTTAGAATTTTTCTTTTCGATTAAAAGTAGGCGTTCTTTACAGTTGCACTTTCTTCAACGGTTTTTGGGGGCAAACACATGTTATCATCGCAAGTTTGCCATACTACCTTATATTCTATTTTAAATTCTTTTGTTGGCTGTGGAAGTTTCATTACAGCTTCTTCATAAATAGCATATTTTCTGTCGTATTCGTCCGTCTCTTCTTTTGTTGCCTTATCCCAGTCCAATTCTTCTGGTTCTTTAACATTTTCTGGTTCTAATAGTCTCATTTTAAACTTTTGAACAAAAGAAATGGTGTTTTTATAAACCTCTGCACCAGCTTTTTTAGATTTTTTTGGCATTTGAAGTTCTCCTACGGGCTCCAACCAGTACGGCAAGTTAATATTGGCCATTGTAGGTATAAAACTATCCTTTTTGTTAGCTTCGTTATCTACATAACCATGCCAGCCATCTTCAAATGTTATATTGACCACGGCTTCATGAACTGTATGGTATCCGATTCTTTTTGGAGTTAAAATTTCAAAAGAAACATGATCAAAAGTATTGGTTACTTTATTGTCAACTGATATTCTTTCTGGAATAAACCCTTCTCCAGCAATTTCGGTTTTAGCTTTTTTAGCTTTAGTTTTTGGTTTGCTTCCATACATTACAAAAACATAACCTCTATGTCTAAGCGTTAAATATTTAAGATCTTTTTGTTGCCCTAAATACATTGCGGTTTTACTGGGGTCTTCTTCAATTTCTTTTTTGACAACTTCTAGTCCTCCAGAATATTCTATTTGTCTTCCTGCATCTTTTCCTGGCATTTCAATACCTGTATCTTCTATCCAGTTCCATGTCATTTTATCATCTACCTCAAAACCGTTAGTTGTCGGAATAGAGGTGCCAATTACCAAGTCGTTAAAACCATCATTATTGTAGTCAGTAACTGTTAACATAGGTTGTGTGCCGGGTAATGATTTAGAGTCGTCTTTGGCTTCAAATAAAGGAACGTATTTATTAAATCGTAATCCTTTATCGGTCTGTATTCCTTTATAGAAATATACCCCGTGGTGATAATTTTTGTAATAAGCCGTAGTTATCAATAAGTCCAATACGCCATCATTATCCCAATCTATAGGTTTAATATAAGCTTTACTTGCTCCTGCCAAATTCGGATAAATCCCGTTAGATCTATCGGCTTCAATTTCTTTTTTAGAAGGCTTTTTTACATATAAAATATCACCATTAACATGATATAGATCTTTGCGGATTCCAAATTTAGGCGTGTCTTTAGTGCCTGTATTTAATGCCACACGTATACCTGATGAGCTACCTACAAAAAGATCGAGAAGTCCATCGCCATTAAAATCGGCAAAATCGGTTGTTGTATAATTCCAATACATTAGATGATCCGGCTCCCACGGTGCCGACCCTCTTTTAGTACCGTGTCTTTTTTCTATGACTAATGGGTGTTGCTCTTCATCCTCTTGCCAACCTTCCTGTTCAACAATTTCGCGCGGTAAAAAACCATCTTTAGATCCTCTCCATAACGAAACAATTCCTGGATTATACTGTCCTGATAAAATATCTAAATACCCATCACCGGTAATATCTACAAATCGAGGATGAATACCTATGCAACACCATTGACTGTTGGCTATACGATTACCGTTTACATCTTTCGCATAAAAATATTTTCCTGTGTATTTTGGTAGTGCTTTTGTGCCTTTGTTTAAGTATACTTTTATGTTGCTCAGGGTATCGCTGGTTTCAAATTCCCCTAACAGTAAATCTTCTTTGCCGTCTTTGTCCCAATCAAACATAGCTGGGTAAATAAGCCCATGTTTTTCTACACGAACATCTTGCTCCGAACCTGTAATCCATTGTGGTTGTGATAATTGAACTGCACCAGGTATATTTGCAATTTTTAAAGCCTTGAACTTAGGCATATTGGTCGCCCTAATTTTATCTTCTTCCGGGTTTTGGGCAAAACCGCTTAGTGCTGTGGTCAGCCCTAAGATTGTGCATAATATCTTTTTCATTATTTATGTTTTTTTATTAATGCTTTTATATCTTCAAATTCATTGGGATTAGGCTTAGTGGTTAGGTAAATAATTTTTCCTTTTTTATCTAAGACCACAACCGTAGGTAAAAATTTAAGCTCATAATCGTGTGTTAACTTATTATCGCCATAAAGCAGTTTAAAGTTATAGTTGTTCTCAGCAAAATATGTTTTTGCTTTTTCTTCAGCGCCATTGTTCATTGCAAGCACACCTAAAACCTCAACATCCTGAGATTTATACATTTCATGTAGTTTTTGAATTTTGGGCATTTTCTTTTTACATGGCCCGCACCACATTGCCCAAAAATCCAATACGACTACTTTTCCTCTAAAGTCTGATAATTGGTATGATTTTCCATCGGCGCCTTCTAATTTAAAATCAGGAGCGTACTGACCTACTTTGATACCACCATGATCTTTAGACATGGGGGTTGTAGATGTAGGGGCAAAGGACATCAATCCTACTAATAGTACAAAAAATGCCGTATTTTTTAGATATGCTTTTAATGTCATTTTTTATGTTTAAAAAGTTAATACTTTTTATTATTCTCTTGGATTTTGAACAACGGAACCTTGTGAAAAGTCGATTACATTTTGACCGATAGGCATTGCCCAGTTTATACTATTAGGAGCCAATGTTACCGAACCTCTTGTTATTTCGATACCATCATTATCTTGCGCGTTATAACGCTTAATCTCAAAAAAGCGTTTGCTATTTACATGAAATTCCCTGCGGCGTTCTTCTTTAATATGAACTAATGCTTCGTCACCATCTGCTGCAAAAAGCTCATAGTCCGACCCTGTTGCAAAACGTGTTGCACGCAATGCATTAACAATGTCAATAGCCGTGCCATACTGATTATCTCTAGCTAAACACTCTGCTTGAATTAACATAAGTTCAGGTACTGTAACACCATCATTACTTCTTAAAAAGAAAATATTTTCTTCATTTCCAAAAACAGTATTTCCTGTTTCATAATCTTCAGAAAAAGTTCTGAAACGCAAATCAAAATCAAAATCGTATAAATCCAATAGGTCATCAGAGAGGCTTGCCATTGTTAAAAAAACAAAACTGTTGGTGAAAGCAACTATTGGAAGACCATCTTTAAATAAAGCAAATTCTGGATTTTCTATTTCTATAGGTAACTGTATTTGAAGAGGTAAACCATCAAAATCCAATTCACAGTTTCCATCAAAATCAAGCGCACAGTATGTTTCGTCGTTATAATCCAATAAAACATCGTTAAGGCTTAAAGCATCTTCTGTGGCCGTTAAAGCTTCATCATACCTACCCATATGCAAATACACTTTTGCCAAAAGCGCTTGTACGCCCAATCTTGAAACTCTATGTGTAAAATCTATAGAGGTAGTTGCTAGAGGCAATGCCGTTGTTAAATCATTTAAAATAAAGTCATATACTTCATTCACAGTAGCTCTTGGAGTGGGCGAATCAAAGTCACCAAACTCACTTATTATAGGCACACCAGAATTTGCCTCACTTGCACCTGTTAATCCATAGTGTTGCCCATAAATGTTTACTAGCCAAAAATAGCTGAATGCCCTATGTGTTAGGGCTTCTGCCGTAAATCTATTTTTAATCGAAATTTCTCTCTCGGTTTCAGGTTCTATTTTTTCTAAAATACTTAAGATATGGTTAGCACTTCCTATAACAGCATAAGATCTAGCCCATGTTTCATCTCTTTTTCCATTGATATAAAACTGCTCGCTCAACTTATACATTTGCCCGTATTGTGATTCTTCTGTTGTTTGGGTAATAAACGCATTTACCGTAGATTCATCTACAACGATATTATCGTTGATTATAGCTGGAATAGCATTTGAAAACCCAGATGCTGCATCTGAAAGTTCTACGGTGGCATTGAGCAATAAATCGACATCATCCAGAGTTTCCGCTACCTGAACACCTCTAGGGTCAACATCTACAAAATCATCACAAGCATTAAAAATGATGGTGATTATTAATAAGGCTATATATTGTTTAATATTTTTCATTTCGTTTTATTTAAAAGTTAACTGAAAATGATAAGACATAGGTTGGTGGTATTTTCACACCGGGCCTAAATGCTCTAGGAAATGCTGAAAATAAATTCGCATCGTTAGAAAATGGAACAGATTCCGGGTCTATATTCTTTTTATTGGCAGACCATATAACGCCTAGATCCCTTACTTGGAATTGCATTTTTAAAGCCGAAATATTCAGCCTTTCCAATACGTTTTCATTAAAATTATATGCTAAGGTTATATCTTGTAGACGTACATGTGCCGCATCATGTATTGCAAAGTTTGAGTTGTTGAAAATTTCAAATCTGTTGAAATTTGTTTCACCGGGAGTAAAAAAATCGTCAACCGTTCTAGGTAGTGCGGGGATGTCCGTAAAAGCTTCGTCTCCAGGATTTTTCCATGCTCTTTCTACATCTTTATGAAATCCAAATTTAAGCTCGTCTATAGGGTATGCATATTTTGATGTTTTATCTTCTTCAAATACATGACCAAACTTATACGTTGCTAACGCAGACAAAGTGAAATTTTTGTAAGATATAGAATTTGTGAATCCACCGAAATGTGGTGCAACAAAGGGCTTGGTCGCTACTAAATCATCTGTGGTTAGTGTATTGTAATCTACATAGCCAACTCTATCTCCGTTTCTATTAAATACTTGTGGGTTTCCTTCGTTATCTAAACCGGCCCATGGAAACCGAACTCTGGTACTTATGTCCTCTCCTACTAATTCAAAACTTCCGTCATTTACAAATCCAACATAATTAAATATGTCTGAGGGAGCTGTTAAATTAAATTTTTTTACCCTGCTTTTATTATAAGAGTAATTAAGATTAATATTCCATGAAAAATCAGAAGCTCTTACTAGCTCTGTACCAAGTGAAACCTCAATTCCTTTATTATTAATAACACCTGTATTGGTTGAAAGGCTAGAAAATCCAGTAGTCGGGTTTATATTGGTTAATGCAATTAAATCATCGGATTCTCTATTGTAAACATCTACGGTTCCCCTCAATCGATCTCCAAACAAACCAAAGTCTAACCCTATATTGGTATTTGCTGTTTTCTCCAAGGTTAAATTTTTATTACCGGGATCCGTAATGTTTGCGCTTGGGCCTCCATTGATAAAGTCTGGGTTTCTACTGATACCTATTGTGGTTTTTGTAAATAATCGTCTTCTGAAATTACCGTTAATACCGTATGATGCCCTTAATTTTAGCTGATCGATAAAACTTACATTAAAAAACGATTCTCTATCAATATTCCATGATGCACCTACAGACCATAATTTATTCTTGCTTAAACGTTGGTTGATTCCAAATGCCGATGCTTGATCTAACTTTAAGGATGCATTAAGATTGTATTTATTGTCAAAACTATATACGGTGTTTGCAAAGCTAGATACCGTCCTAAAAATTTCATCAGGCCTAAACGCATCTCCAAAGGTCAGTGTTCCACCTAATTGGCTGCCGATTAAATTTCCTCGGTTATCTGTAGTGCCTTGTAATGATAATAATGATGCTGAAGTTCCTGATGCGTCGTTATAACCCAAACGGCGAAAACGCAGTTGGTTGTCTGCACTTTCATTAAACTCTGCACCTACCAAAACTGTTACAGAATGTATCGCTCCCAGGGTTTCATTAAATTCTAATGTTCCTCTTAAATTTTTATTTGTACGTTGCGTTTTTTGTACCTGTAATTCTCCTCCATAAGGTACCGCTCTTGCAACTCCCGCTCCTGTATCAAACCCAGTAATATATCTATTATTTAAAAATCTCATGATATTTGATCTGGGATCCAAATATTTGCGTAGGGTAGTTTCAATAATATTGTGCTGGTATTTTACATTGGCACTTAACCAAGTAAACGGTTTGTAGGTAAGCCCGGCCGCCAAACGTAAGTTTGTGGTTTTAGCAGAATCATCTATAAGGTTACGGTCGGTAATAGGGCTATAGGCCCTAGACTCAAAACCACGGTTCAAAAATTGATCTCTAACTAAAGGATGTACATTATATACCGTAGCCGGAGAGCCATCAGCGTTTTCTAAGTTTAAAAACCTAAATAAAAGCGGGTCGCCAGCAGCTGCATTACTGGTATAGGTTCTTGCTACTCCTATGCCATTATCGTTTTGTTCTGAAGTAGCATAAGACACATCGGCCACGGCCGATAACTTTTGACTTAGCTTAAAGTCAGAAGTCAATGACAAGTTTAAACGTTCAAACTCATCTCCGATATTAGGGCGTTTTTCATCAGTATGTGTGGCTGTTAGACTAAATTTTGCTATGCCTGAACCGCCATTGACATTTAAAGAATTTTGAAAAATTAATCCTCCCCGTAAAAAGTTATCTTCAAATTGAGAAAAATTGTCCACTCCTCTAAATGCTTCTAATTGTCGGTCGCGCTCTGCTTCGGAAATAAGCCCCGCATTAAAATCAACCCATACTTTTTCATATGCATTTATAGGACGGTACAAAGAGGCCAACGATGGATCTGTAGCATTAAGTGGAACCCCGGTTGTAAACAAATTAGAGAAAAAAGGATCTAACCTTAAACTATTATTAAAAATATCTAAAGAAGTATTACTGGAAGCAGCCTTATATTTATGTAAATCAATTTTTGACCCCGCAGAAAGGCTGGTGTTAAATGACACATTGACTTCTCCTGTTTTTCCTCTTTTAGTCGTAATTACCAAAACTCCATTAGATGCTTTAATGCCCCAAATAGCAGTTGCTGCAGCATCTTTTAAAACTTGAATGTCTTCAATGGTTTGTGGGTCAATATCATTAAAAGGTCCTTCATAAGGAAAACCGTCTAAAACAATAAGTGGTTGCTTATTTAACAATTCAATATCCGAACTTATCGGTTGATCTGTACTTGATGAAGCAAAAGTACTTTGCCCCCGTAATTGAAGTTCAATACGTTCTTGACCACCTGGAGGGGTCACACTATTTAAAATTAAACCAGGGGACAGACCTTGTAGTTTTTCATCTAAATTTACAGTAATCTGCCTATTAACTGCTTTAACATCTATTTTGTTTGCAGCAGCAGCAGATTGTATTTTTTGTGTTTTTGTTATACCTGTAATTACAACTTCTTCTAATTGATTTTGAGCTTCTATTAAAACTACATTATAGATTGTCTGATCTGGAACAATAATTTGACTAAAAGGTTTATACCCGATAAAAGTCACAATAAGGTATTGTCCTTCTTCTGCCTTTATTTCAAATTTTCCATCAAAATCTGTTTGTGTACCATTAATTAAAGAACTGGCATGACTATCTTGATAAGCTTTTGTTGACGTATAAACCGTAGCACCTATAAACGGTGATTCAAACTCGTCTACAACCGTTCCGGTTATTGTAAATGTGTCTTGTTTGTCAATTGTTGGTTTGTTCGATTTTATAGTAATTATATTTTTATCAATAGAATAATTGTAGCCTTTCGACAACAGACTATTCTTTAACAGTTTTTCAACTTTGATTTTTCCTTTTTTAAGATGCACCTTGGGAAAATCTTTAAAAAGAGCTTCTTGATAAATAAATCTGTAATCGGTTTGTGATTTAATTAAATCAAAGACTTCATCGACCGATAAAACCAAATCGCTTTCGATTATTACTTCAGGATTTTGAGAAAAACTCATCTTTGTGGTAGTCCCGAAGGCCAATGAACAGAAAAAAAGCAGTATAGATTTCATGGCAAAAAACGATAATCTATTCTTACCGGCAGCAGGGGTGTTCGTAAATTTAATTCCCATAAATTTGTTAGAGTTAGTTGGTTAAACATTATTTTTAGTTAGTTATATTTCAAAAAAGGGCAAGATGTCTAGAGCCAAATATTTTGGCTTATTTTTTATTTTAATCGTACGGTTTTATCTTTTATTTGGTAAGAATTGATAAAGCCCGATCCTAAAATACTATTTAGTATGTCTTCAATTTCTTGTTCTTTTCCCAATACCCCTATAAACTTGGTATTCTTTATATCTTCATTTTCGAAAATCACATCCATATCATACCATCTAGAAAGCACCTTCATAATTTCTTTTAAAGGCTTTCCATTAAAACTAAAAACACCTTTTCTCCATGATATTATATCATGCACATTAATATCATTTCGTTTTTGAAAACCTTTATCTGTACCAACAATAGATTGTTCACTAGGGTTTAAGAGCATTTTATCATGGGCATTAGATACCGAAACTTTTCCTTCAACCAAAGTTGTATATACATGATGCTCATCTTGGTAGGCCTTAATATTAAACTCAGTTCCTAAAACTTCTACCTCCTGAAATTTAGTCTTTACCTTAAACTTGTCCCCATTGTGTGCCGAACTAGGCGAAACTGAAAGGTAAATTTCCCCATAAAGCAATTCTACTTGCCGTGTTTGACCTTCAATAAAAGTTTTGGGGTATTTCAATTGGGTTTCTGAATTAAGCCAAACCTTGGTGCCATCCGATAAATTAATAGAAAATTGACCCCCTCTCGGAATTGTCAGGTAATTATACACCAGTTCTACATCTTCTTCATTATCAACATCGGCCTCATACACAAGTTGCTCGCCATCACTATCAATATTTTGAGTTTGAAATGAGGTTCCTTTTTCTAATATAATTTGTGAACCATCTTCTAAAGTCAATGTCGCCTTATCAGTACCCGATTCAATTTGATTGTTTACGATAACAGGAGCTATAATTTGGGACTCACTATCATTTACACTATTTAAAAACAATGAGAGTGTCACAATTATCAATACTGATGCAGCAATAGCCAGTTTGTATATCGGGTTCCGTTTTATTCTATAGACCAAGGTCTTCTCTTTTCTAATTATTTTTAGAAAATCCTCTACGGCATTCTGAGCTTTAGCAGCATTAATGTTATAATTTATTGCCACATGTGTCTCAACAAAATTTTGGAACAACACTCTATTCTTAGGGTCTTTTACCCATTCTGTTAAGATTTCCAGATCTGCCGGAGTAGCTGAATCCGTGAAGAATTTCACTAGCAATTTTTCTATATTTTTTGCCATATTCTATTTAGTGTGGTTTTACCTATAACCAAGCCGAAATCGAATACCCTTGCTTTTTTTTTCTTTTTTTATATTTGGCAGTGATATTTGCTTAGATTTAGTTTTTCTGCGTTATGTCATCAGAATTTGAAAGCACTAATGATTTAATCGTTCATCTTAGAAATGGAGATGAAAATGCGTATATACACCTTATTAAAACGCATCATAAAATGCTTCTTAGTTATGCGACCAGCCTGACCAATGATTATAGCAAGGCCCAAGATGTTGTACAAAATGTATATCTAGACATATGGAAGGATAGGAAGAAATTAAAAAATACTATTTCCCTAAAAAGTTATATGCATAAGGCAACCTATTATAAATTTATTAACCAATACCATAAAAATAGAGCTTTATCTTCTTTAGAACGCATTTATATAGATACCCTTGATCAAACACTCGATGATAGTAATGCTAAATTATTAAATCATAAAATGAATTTAGTTGCCGAAGGTATTAGTAAGTTACCTAAAAAATGCAAAGAAACTTTTTTATTGAGCAAAAAAGAAGGGCTTACAAATATTGAAATTGCCGAACACTTGAATATATCCATTAAAACTGTAGAGGGCCATCTTACCAAAGCCTATAATTTACTTAGAAAACAGATCGGTTCTAAGCTAAAACAGTTATTATTATTAATATTTAACAACATGAAAAAAGTTTAATTTCTTTTGTTCCAATTTTTAAAATAGTTCAGGTTGCTTTGTAAACATTGCAAAAATATAATGTTCTAAATACAAAAAGCCGTTATTAATGTTAAGAGGGAGTCGATAGAAAAAACACCCCAGGATTTCCAGGGGTGCTTAGCTAATTCAAATAATCTACCCAATGTTCTTAAACAGAACAAAGTATTGTTTAAAAACTATATTGTTTTGAGAGCTATTTTTTTAATTCTCAAAAACCTCATTTTCAATACGGTTTTTTATAGTACACATTGTACATTTTATCTATCTAACAACTCTTCTAGCTTTTTATTTAACTCTTCATGTCTCATTTTGTTAGCTACAATAACACCATTACCGTCTACTAGATAATTATCTGGAATACTGCTCACCCCATACATTTTAGTAACAGGGCTTTTATGTGCCAATAGATCGCCTACATCTATCCAGGGCATATTTTCTTCTTTAGAAGCCTTGGCCCAACGATCTTTACTATCGTCCAATGTAAACGATACTATCTCAAATCCTTTATTGTTAAATTTTTTGTAGGTCTTCTTAAGATGTGGAATTTCCGCTCTACATGGGCTACACCAAGATGCCCAAAATTCTACCAAGGTATATTTGTTTTTTTTCAGTACATCCGCTAACCTAAATTCTTCCCCATTTAAATTTTTAGCAGAAAAATCTTTTATTGCCATACCAACGCCAACCGTCTTTTTATTCTTATTCATCGTTACAAAACTTTTATAAAGATCTCTAACGTTTGTCATTTCTGGTGTTAGGGCTCCAATCTCTTTTTCCAGGGCTTTTAATTCACTCTCTGGATCCACTTGAACTCTTGAATGCGCTATAGCCAATAATCTTGCATAAGGATCTTTATGGTTTGCTCTTAAATCGTCATATAAACCTTGAGTATATCGGTTTAAATCATTATTTAACTTAAAAAAAGCACCTGTACCTGTGGTATCTTTAGGTGATTTACGATTGGCCGCCATCTGATCCGCATATGCTTTAAGGGTATTAAACTTTTCTATACGTGTCACATCATACCTTATATCGTTAAGAACGATGTCTGTATATTTTCCGCTCGTTTTATGGCTTTTGGGTTTAAAGTTAAAATTAGGCGCAAGTGAATCATAATCTACAGTAATTTCACCATGTTCTAATATAAAGTCACCTTTATAATACTTCCATTCTCCTTCTTTATCGTAAATACCAAAATACGCGTATTCCGGATGTTCAATTTTACCTTGAACAGTGAAGCCTCCATTTTTAATAATAGGGTCATGAACCAACTTAATTCTAGAAGGCGTAGTGTCTTTTACCGAAATTCTAAAATGATCGCCATTATATTTATCCCAACCAGAAGCAGTTATCGTATATGTTATATCTTTTATGGTTTCTTTTTCTTCTACACTATTTTTCTTCTCATTTTTACAAGAAAAAAGGGCTATAACCGCTAGAATTAATAAAATTTGTTTTTTCATTCTTAGTTATTTAATTCTTTTCTATTTATTGACACTAGAAATAGCAAAAAGGATTGCCAATTCTCGCTCTTGAGATGGTCTTGGTGCACTAGCTCTTACTATTTTTCCTTCTTTATCAATTAAGGTAAATCTAGGAATGCCACTAATACTTAAAAAGTCCATTAAGGTTCTGTCACCTTCAATATTTACTTGAACACCACCTAACTTTTCGCTAGCTACCATTTTTTTCCAAGCAGAAATACTTTGGTCCGAAGAAATACTTAAGAATACAATATCTTTATCGTGATATTTCTTTTCAAGCTTTTTTAAGAACGGTATTTCTGCTTTACAAGGTGCGCACCAAGTTGCCCAAAAATCTATATACACAAATTTTCCTTTAAAATCTGATAAGGATACTTTTTTACCATTAACATCATTATATGTAAAATTAGGCACTGGAGCACCTTCTGCTACTAATAGAGAATTAGCATACGATTCTTCAACTTTTTTAAGGTATTCTTTATTTGTTATTTTAGTTTTTAATGCTTCAAATAATGCTTTTGCTTCTGGCTTTTCTATTTCAGAAAAATTGAATCTTAAATTGGTTAAAAATTTGTTTTTAAATTCTTGATTGGTAAACATTTTATCAATCTTAGCAACTGCTTTTTTCCAATCTGCATCACGAGATTCAATAGCTAAAAACTCGGTATAAGCATCATTAGACGCAAATAAGAATTCATTATTATAATCATAAGTGTCTTTAAAATCGTAATAATCTGTTGGAATGTTTTTTGTTTTTTGTTTAAAATAATGATCTGTTCTCATCTCATACCAACTTAACATTGATACTTTTTTAAACTCTAAAAACTGTTGTTTTAAATACACAAAATCTTTATGCAACCCTGGATTATTTGTAACGAATTCGTTTAACACATTAAGTTGCTCATTATAAATTTTTGTTACTTTTTCTTTATATAATGTAGCATCGTTTAATTTATCTTTACTTACAAATTGATAAAAACAGTAAGCATCCATCAATTCTTCAGTTTTATGTTTATTAATAAACGTGTTTTCTTTTATTAAATCTCCTGAAAACTTTAAAGTAGGGTTGTTAGGTATTAAAAAAGCACTATTACCCAATACATTTTTACTTGGATTTGTTGTTTCTACATCCATAGAAAATTGTGTTGTTTTTCCTGGTTCCAGATACAAATCATACGCTCCTTTCATTGTGGTTAAAACGTAAAAACCAGGACGTTTTAATTCTTGCTTTATTTCAAAAGCTTTATTTTCATTTAACGTAATATCTAAAGGTTTTGAACTATTTCCTTTAAATACAATTTGAAATAATAAACTATCTTTAGTTACATTTAAAAATTGTCCTTTTAAAGTGGCTGGTTTAGTTTGAGCTGAAATTTTAGTAGTTATTGAAATTGCAATTACTCCTATTAAAATAAGCAATATATTTTTTTTCATTTTTTATGAATTTATCATTTTTTCTAATGAAGAAGTTGAGCTTATTCGCCCAATAATTCTTCTAATTTTTTGTCCAATTTTTCAGATATAATTTTGTTAGCAACGATTACTCCATTACTATCAACTAAAAAATTATCTGGAATAGCAGTAACCCCATACATTTGCACAACTGGACTTTTATTGGCTAACAAGTCACCAACATTTATCCAAGGCATATCTTCTTCTTTTGATGCTTTAACCCAACTGTCTTTGGAGCTGTCTAATGTAAAAGACACTATTTCAAAGCCTTTATTATTAAAGCGTTTGTATATTTTTTTTAAGTGTGGAATTTCTGCCCTACAAGGACTACACCAACTTGCCCAAAACTCTACTAAAGTGTATTTATTTTTCTTTAAAACATCGGCTAGTTGAAATTCTGTACCATTTAAATCTTTGGCAGAAAAATCTTTTATAGCCATTCCTACTTCTACCGTTTTTTTGTTTTTTGTGTTAGATAAATATTGTTCAAAACGAACTTGTGCATGTATCATTTCTGATGTTAAAGCTCCTATTTCTTTTTCTAACGCTTTTAATTCACTCTTTGGATCTACCTGAATTCTTGAGCGTGAAATAGCCAATAATCTAGCGTAAGGATCTTTATGATTTTTTCTTATGTCTTCATATAAACTCATCGTATAATCTTGTAAATCATCATTTAACTTAAAATACATAGCTGTACCAGTTGTGTCTTTTTGAGATTTACGATTAGCTATCATTTGCTCAGTATGGGTATTTACTTTTTCAAACTTTTCCATACGTGTTTTATTATATCGTACATCATTAAGTATTAAATTAGTGTATTTTCCACTGGTTTTATGACTAACATCTTTAACACTAAACTTAGGGGTAAGTGAATCATAAACTACAGTTATGTTTCCTTGTTCTAATATAAAATCGCCTTTATAATATTTCCATTCACCTTCTTTATCATAGATACCAAATAAAGCATATTCAGGATGCTCTATATTTCCCTTTATAGTAAATTTTCCATTTTTAATGATTGGTTTACTAACTAATTTGGATCCACCAGGTACTGTGTCATTTACAGAAACATGAAAATAATCTCCTTCATATTTCTCCCAACCAGAACCTGTTATTGTGTATGATGTATTTTTTGATTTAGGAGTGTCTTTCTTTTCATTTTTACAAGAAAAAAGGGCTATAACCGCTAGAATTAATAAAATTTGTTTTTTCATTCTTAGTTATTTAATTCTTTTCTATTTATTGACACCTGAAATAGCAAAAAGTGTTGCAATTTCTTTTTCTTGTGACGGTCTTGGTGCATTGGCAGCTACTATCTTCCCTTCTTTATCAAGTAAAGTAAAACGAGGAATACCACGAATGCCTAAAAAATCCATTAAAGAATTGTCTTCTCCAATATTAACCTGCACGCCACTAAGGTTTTTATCAGCAACCATTTTTTTCCAAGCTGAAATACTTTTGTCAGAAGAAATACTTAAAAACACAATGTCCTTATCGTGATATTTTTTTTCAAGTTTTTCTAAATGCGGAATCTCAACCTTACAAGGACCACACCAAGTTGCCCAAAAATCTATATATACAAACTTGCCTTTAAAATCCGATAAGGATACGTCTTTATCATTAACGTCTTTATAGGTAAAGTTTTCTACTGGGGTGCCTTTAGCAACTAGCAACGAATTACCGTAGGCTTCTTCTACTTTTGCAAGTAATTCTTTGTCCGTTATTTTACCTTTAAGTACTGCTAAAAGTTCTGGAGCTTCTTTTTCTTTATCAAGATTTGTAAAGTGATATTTTAAATTAGCCAAAAACTTATCTTTAAAATCTTGTCTTGTAAATAATGATTCTATTTTCGTTACTGATTTTTTCCAATCATTGCCCCCACATTGGATGCTTAAAAATTCTGGGAATTTAGATTCCGATTTGTATAGAAAGTCATCATTATAATTAAAAGTCTTTTCAAAATCATAATAATCCGCTGGCATGTTTTTTGCGTCTTCTTTATAATAATATACTGTTCTCATTTCGAACCAACTTAACAAAGACACCTTCTGTAATTCTAATTGTTTTCGTTTTAAATACACAAAGTCATCATGTAAATCTGGGTTTTTCTTGATGAACTTGTTTACTATTTCTAATTGTTCATTATATAATTTTGTGATTTTTTCTTTGTAAAGCACACCATCATTAAGTTTGTCTTCTTTCATAACTTTATGAAAGCCTACCAAACCAATAATTTCAACTGATTTGTGTTTGTTTATAAAGGTGTTTTCTTTTACTAAATCGCCAGTAAATTTTAATGTCGAATTATTAGGCAAATAATAGTTATTAAAAGGACTTTTAGCGTATTGTGGTGGATCTGTAACATTGGGATCCATAGAGAACTCAACTGTTTTCCCTGGCTCTAAATAGATATCGTATGATCCTTTTGCAGTGGTCATAGTAAAAAACCCTGGGCGTTCCATTTCATAATTTAATTCAAAAGTAAAATCATCATTTACAGTAACATCCAATGCTTCTCTACCTTTGCCATTAAATTTTATCTGAAAATAAGTGCTATCTTTCTTATAATTAAAAAACTTCCCTTTTAAAGTAGCTATATTGCTTTGGGTTATTTCCGCTGAAATATTAGCAACATGTTTAATTTCTTCTTTTTTATTATTAAAAGACATTAACAATGCTCCTAATAAAGTGAATATTAAAAATTTTTTCATTTTTCTTATTTTATTTTTTTAACTATCTATTTTTAATTTTTTAATAACTCTTCCAGTTTTTTATCTAATTTCTTACCTCTTAAATCTTGTGCAATAATTTTTCCTGTTTGATCTACTAAAAAATTTGCAGGAATACCATTTACGCCGTACATTTTTACAACTGGACTTTTACGAGCTAACAAATCGCCTGTGTCTATCCACGGTAATTGCTCTTCTTTAGATGCTTTTACCCAAGATTCTCTTTTGTGGTCCAAAGTAAAGGAGACAATTTCAAAACCTTTCTTATTATACAGTTTATATGCCTCTTTCATATGAGGTATTTCTGCTCTGCATGGACCACACCAGCTTGCCCAAAATTCTACTAGAGTGTATTTGTTTTTCTTTAATACATCTGCTAAATGAAATTCTTCTCCAGATAAATTCTTAGCTGTAAAATCTTTAATAGCTTTTCCTACACCTACGGTCTTATCATTATTGATAATCTCCATACGGTTTTTATAGTCATAACGAATAGCTGTCATTTGTGGTGTCAACTCCCCTATTTCCTTTTCTAACTTTTGAAGCTCCAATTCTGGATTAATAAGTGGTAATCCTTTAGCTATTGCCAACATTCTGGCATAGGGGTCTTTATGATTGTTTCTTATGTCTTCATAAAGTTCTTTGGTGTAATTGTTAAAAGCATCGTTTAACTCAAAATACGCTTTGGTATCGTCTGTATTTTTAGATATTTTATATTTTTCACTAGCTTCATTTTGTGCTATTCGTAAAGCTTTCAATTTAGCAACACGTTCTTTTTTATATCTAACATCATTAAGTATCAAATCATTGTATTTACCCGTTACTTTATGAGATCTAGATTTAAGATCATAACTTTCAATTAAGGTGTCATATACCGCTTTAATGATACCATGTTCTAAAATAAAATCACCTTTATAATACTTAAATTCACCTTGCTGGTCAAAAAGACCAAAATATGCATATTGTGGGTGCTTTATATCTCCAGTAATGGTAAACGATCCATTTTTGATAATAGGCTCATGAATAACTTTAGTTCCTCCAGGTACCGTATCTTGAATTGCTATTTGAAAAACATCGCCTTCAAAAACATTCCATCCAGAACCTGTTATCGTATATTTTATATCTTCCTTTTGAACAATAGTATCTTCACTTTTTTTAATTTCTTTACAGGAAATAAAGAAAATTACTGCCATCATTATTAGTACATTTCTTTTCATTTTAAAACTGTATTTATAATTAATTCTTGAAAAGTTCTTCTAGTTTTTTATCTAATTTTTCTTTTCTAAGATCTTCCGCTATAATGATGCCTTCTGAGTTTACTAAATAATTATCTGGAATGCTTCTAACCCCATACATTTTTGCAACCGGACTTTTCATAGCTAATAAATCACCTATATTTACCCAAGGGAAATCTTCTTCTTCTGAAGCTTTAATCCACCGATCTTTTTTATGGTCCAAACTGAAAGAAACTATCTCAAAACCTTTATCGTTAAATCGTTCATATGCTTTTTTCATATGTGGTATTTCTGCCCTGCAAGGGCTACACCAACTCGCCCAAAACTCGATTAACGTGTATTTATTCTTCTTCAATACATTGGCTAAATGAAAATCATCGCCACTTAAGTTTTTGGCGGTAAAATCCTTAATGACCTTACCAATGCCCACTGTTTTACTATTTTTACTTCGAAGAACTCTTGAATTATAATTAAAAAGTATATTGGTCATTTCGGGCGTAAATGCTCCTATTTCTTTTTCTAATTCTTTGAGTTCAAAACTCGGATCCACATTTATATGACCTTGAGACATTGCCAATAAACGAGCGTAAGGATCTTTATGATTATGCCTAATGTCTTCAAATAAGGCTAAATTATAGTCTTTGTAATCGTTTTGAAGTTTAAAAAAATGATTTACTATGGCTGTATCTTTATAAGTTTCTTTATTTTGTTTGTCGGCAAAAGCTCTAAAGGTTCTTAATTTTTTTAATCGTATTGGGTTATTTCTAACTTGGTTGAGTATAATTTGGTTGTAATGCCCTCCGTCTATTCTATGAGTATTTTGGGCAACAACATTACTTTTTATTAAGGTGTCATAAACAATGTTGATTTTTCCAGCCTCAAAAATAAAGTCTCCTTTATAATATTTCCATTCTCCTTTCTGATCGTAAATTCCAAAATAGCCATATTGTGGATGTGCTATATTGCCTTTAACAGTGAACGAACCGTTTTTAATAATAGGTGCAAATAGTTGTCTGGAATTTCCTGGTACGGTATCGGCTATGGTTATTCTAAATTCATCTCCTTCAAATGCTTCCCAACCAGAACCTGTTATGGTATATTGGGTGTTGTTTTCTTTAGCAACTTTTTCTTTAGTAGAATTTTTACAGGAAACTAAGACTAGAATTAAAATCGTTGGTATTAATACTATATGTTTTTTCAATCTTCTATTTTTATAATAATATTGATTTTTCTTCTACATACATATAACAAGTACTCTATAGGTTTAATAAACGATGTTAAGAAGGGTGAACAAGTACTTTTTAAAGAAGTTATTGTAGTTGTAATATTAATAAGGATTTTACCTTATTCTATGTTCAATAAACCCTTTCAATAGTATAAAGAGGATATCAAATGTTATAATGATATTGATATCCTCTTTATTAATATTTATCTGTCGTTTTGCTCTAAATTAGGGTTTAGTAATACCACTTTTGGTGGAATGGCCATTACATATCTATTAGATCCAGGTTCTAAAGTAACAATTGTTCCTGCTGCATCTCTTGTAAAGGTTGGTATGGTTCTACCTTCTGTATGATATCGTTTTAAATCAAACCAATTTAAACCTGTAAAAGCTAACTCACGTCTTCTTTCATTCAATACCTCTTGTAAAGCTTCTTCATCGGTTGCATAATCCATAGGATCCAATTGACCTGTACCTGTAGTAAAACGTTTTGCTCTTAACAAGTTTAAATCTGCAATAGCTCCATCTTTATCTTGATTTCTTGCTTTAGCTTCTGCTCTTATTAATAGAGTTTCTGGGGTAGATACTAATATAGTCCTGTCATAACGTCTATCTCCGTTAAGAGCAAAGCTATTAATCCCTCCATAGGCAAAATAAGATCCAAAGAATGAAACGTCACTATAATGTCTCCATCTTAAATCATTTATTTTGTCGGTATATAGAGCTTCCAAACCAGCAGAATAACCCGCAATTCCAAAAATGAAACGAGTTGTGTTTCTATGAAGTACAATTTCTTCATTGTTTAAATAAGCACCATCATTTTCTATACCTGCGTAAGGGTGATCAGGAAAAGTAGAGCTATCTGCCGGGTCTGGTAATGTAAAATCATTAAAGTTTATTAACTGTCCATGATCTGTAAATGAATCATCAGCATACGACTGAGCTTTTTCAAAATCACTCATATATAGGTATACTTTTGCTAATAGACCATTAACAGCTGCTAATGAACCTCGCTTTGCCTCTCTAGGTCTAACAGTTCTTACTAAATCTTTAGCTGCCATAAGATCAGCAATAATTTGGTCGTACACTTCTTGTACTGTAGCTCTAGCTTGTGGCTCTTGAAAAACGTCTGCTTTTAAGACAATAGGCACGCCTAAATCCGTGCTAGCAGAGGCAGCATTATAATGCTTAGCATAAAGGTTTACCAATAAAAAATAAACGGCCGCTCGCTCTGTTAAAGCATCTCCTTTTACAAAAGCTCTCAAACTTTCAGACGAACCTGGGGCATCATCTATATTTGCCAAAATCTCATTAGCAACAAATATAGATTGATATGCATTGTTCCAATCACCATCATCTTGTTCTTGAGTATATAAAAAATCCTTCCATTCAAATACATTTAGAGCAAGTTGGCCTAGAAAGGAGATACCAGCATGTGCTGCACCATTATCAGGGTCAAGATATGGGAGATTGTTCCCTATTAAATCTTGCAAATTATTAAGCATCAGATCATAATCTTCAACCGTTTCGGGTATTACTACGCCTTTGGGAGTCTCATCTAAAAAACTGTCATCATTACAAGAAAAGAACAATAATGTTATTAGAAAACTGTATATAATATATTTTTTCATGATTTCTTTTAATTAAAAGTTAGCATTGATTCCAAAAATGAAAGATTTTGCTCTAGGTAAGTTTAATGAACCATTAAAGTTAGCCTCAGGGTCAATATCTTCATCATTCTTGGTATACAACCATAAATTTTTAGCTTGGAACTTTACGTTTATGCCTTTCATTCCAATTTTCTCTGCTACAGTTGTAGGCAAAGCATAATCTAAATTCACATCACTTAAGCGTACGTACCCTGCATCTAACACGTTAATATCAGCAGCACCATAATAGATCCAGTTTCTAAGCATATCTAGATTAAAAGCACCTAAAAATGCGGGTACGTCTGTAGTGGCTTCATCACCCGGCTGTCTCCATCTATCCGCTACCCTTCTATGCGTATTACTAAATTGGGCATTATAAACACTGTTGCTACTTCGTGCAACTGCATGGCGCATTTTGTGTCCGAATTTGTAATTAAAAATGATTCCTAAACTGAAATCTTTATATCTAAAGGTATTTGAAAGACTACCAAAGTATGGTGCGATAGAAGTGCCTTTAAAATCAATCAACGACTCATCGAACCCTCTGGCTTGTGCTTCTTTCCAACCAATCGTATTACCGTCCCCATCAATAATTTGCGGTTGCCCTTCGTTATCCAAGCCTCCCCATCTATATGCATAAAGTCTACCTACTGGCTGCCCTACTATAGGAATTCCGCCACCGCCAAAACTATTAATATCACGTCCATAAGGATTTAATATTTGAGTAAAAGTAGATGGTGCTATGTCCATTCTGGTTACTTCATTTTCATTATAACTAAAAACAGCCCCTAAATCCCAAGAAAAATCATCTGACTGTATTGGTGTAATGTTCACGGCAAACTCAATTCCCTTATTAGATAATTCAGCATAATTAACAAAGGTTCTAGGAAAACCATTTGTTGGATCTAAATCTAAAGGCCCAATAGCGTCTTCTGTTTTTCTATTATAAACGTCGATTGAACCACGTACTCTATTATTAAACAAAGCGTAATCTAAACCAACATTGGTTGTAAATACTTTTTCTGCTCTCAAACTTGGGTTTGCAGGATTAGTTAAACTAATAGCATTTATTTGCGTAAATGGGTTTATCCCTGATGAACCTGTTAAAAAAGAAGTAAGTCCTAAAGGCGGTCTGTTACCATTAACACCATAGGTAGCTCTTAGTTTTAAGTTATCGATCCAATTTCGGTTGGCAATAAAATCTTCATTAGAAATATTCCAACTACCTCCTACAGACCATAATACATTATTTTTAGCATCTTTAGTTACTCCAAAAACATTGGCTTTGTCTAAACGTGCACTACCGGATACCGTATATTTATTAGCATAGGTATAAGCCATATTACCAAAATAGGATATTTCCCTTCCTTGTGATTCAAATCTAGTTGGCAATAAACTTGGCCCTCTATATAGGAGTCGCCTATGCCAACCTCTTAATGAAGCCGTGGCCAAGCCTTCTAAATCATATAACGCACTTGTTAACGCATTTTCATCATAACCTAAAATGGTATGAGTAGAACCAAAAAATGATACTTTTCTTCTTTCAAGTCCTGCAATAGCATTCACTTTATGCAGTCCTTCATTAAAGGTTTTATCATAAGAAAACATGGCTCTAGCAGTCCAAGAGTCTGAATCGCTTTTTGTTGTTGCCAAGGCATCTCCAAATGGCACATTATAATTTAGTGAACCGTTTGCTTCAATTGTTGTTAAATCGTTTACTACTTTTCTCCATTCAGGATTTGATAATTTTCTATGATCTAAGTTTTTTGAAAAGTTACGTTCGTATTGAAAACGTGGGATAAATTTTAGTCCATCTAAAATGTCCACCTCAAAACCGATGTTAAATCGGGTAGCAAGACCTGTTGATGTATTATCATTATTCTCTAAAACATCTAACAGATTGGTCGTATAAGGTAAATAACCTTCAGCCTCTTTATTGGCCAATTCAAAAAACCCGATCTGAGCACGTTGTATTCTATTACCATTGGCATCAACAATATTATCGTAAGGTCTGTTTTGACGTAAAGAAACAGCATTAGTAGGTGACAAATCTAAGGGCGCATTGTTAGTACTACTATCAAAAGTAACATTAGCCCCTAATTGCATAGCTAACCAATTATTTATTTGAAAATCATTTTTTAAATTAACAATCACTCTATCAGAATCATTACCCACAGCTGAAGCTTCGTCACTATTATATACAATAGATCCAAAGAATTGATTTTTCTCGCCCCCACTAGAGAGTGAAATATTGTATTGTTTTTGTACAGGGCTACGGTATAAATATTTATTTATCTGTCCGTAACCATCGTTGCTGGCTAATTGTGCATAAGCATCATTAGCTTGAGCGTCTGTATATGATAAATTTGCCGGAAAAGCTGGGTTGGGGTTATTAAAGAAATAATTTCTTAAGAATACTTCATAGTATGTAGACTGTGACTGATATGGTCTAAATGGCACAAAACTATGAGAATTAGCAGATAAAGATTCAGTGTATTGACGTTCCATATCAACAGCTTGTTCTGCATTCATTAACTGCAAGTCTTTAAAATCCCCTCTTTCTCCAATAGTCACATAAGTAGAGGCACTTATTTCTGTTCCACTACTTTTACCTGCTTGTTTGGTAACAACCACAACAACACCATTTGCTGCTCTTGACCCCCAAATAGAAGCGGCGGCAGCATCCTTTAATACAGTAATAGATTTTATATCCGTTGGGTTAATGGTAGAAATATCACCTTCTATTGGAAAACCATCAACAACGATTAAGGGAGCTCTATTTCCAAATAAAGTACTTTGTCCCCTAATTACAATTTCATTATCTTGATTAACCGTTAGACCAGGAACAAAACCTTCCAGGCGATCAATAAGGTTGGTTGTAATTCTCTGCTCTAAAATCTTATCATCGATTTTTTCAAAAGCTCCGGTAGCCCTTTCTTTAGCGATTTTTTGATATCCCGTTAATACAACCTCCTCCAGTTCGGCCGCATCTTCAACCATGGTAACGTTGATTACGGTTTGGTTTTTAACGGTTACCTCAACATTTTTAAACCCCAAGGCTGAAAACACCAAAACATTTTCCGGGTTGGGAACCCGAATAGAATAATTACCATCAAAATCAGAGGCAACCCCTAAATTGGTTCCTTTTAGTAGCACAGTAACCCCCGGAACCGGTAAACCGGCTTCATCCACTATCTTTCCTGAAACCACTTGTTGAATTGCCTTGTCTCTTTTTGATTTTTCTCTAATCAAAATTGTATTGTTCGTGGTAACAATGACATTTAAGTTCTCGTTGCCCAAACTTTCCTGTAACAATTTATTCGTGCGTATTCTTCCTTTTTTTACATAAACCAGAGGGAAATTGTTAAAAATTCCTTCTTCATATATAAAATTATACTCGGTTTGTGTCATTATAAGGTCAAAAACCTGATCTACGGTCAACGTCTGATCTGCATCAATGACAATTTTTGAGTTTTGGGACAGAACATTATTGGACGTAAAGCTAAACACGGTCGTACAACACAAGAAAATAAAAGCTTTCATTACGTATCTGATAAATTGATTTTTACCTCGTGAGGTAAAAACATTTTCTAGTTCATTTTTCATAAATTTGAGTGTTATTAGTTGATTTATTATTAATTGATAACATCATTTACAAAGGAACAAAGCAGTATAACTTTAGCGGGTTAGACTTTGTTCCTTTATTTTTTACTGGTTATTTCTATATCATATAATTTATATTGATTAAGGTTATTTTATTATAATGGTCTTATCATTTATTTCATAATTGTTTATTGCATTGGACTTTATGACCGATAAAATTTCATTGATGTTCTGATTTTTTCTTAAAACGCCTTTAAATCTTACCTGTTCCAACTCTTTATTTGTAAAAACCACATCAACATCATACCATCTGGACAAGGTTTTCATAATCTGCTTTAACGGTTTGCCCTTAAAACTAAATATGCCGTCTTTCCACGAGATTTCGCTATAAACGTCAACTTCAGAAACTTCCATTCCACTGGTTTCAATATTGAAACGCAACTGTTCGCCAGGCTGTAAAAGGGTTGAACGGGTAGGGGCGTTTACTAAAACACTGCCTTCTATTAAAGTGGTGTTGATCTGCGGTTCTTCCCTGTAGGCCCTTATATTGAACTGGGTACCCAGTACCTGTACGGTCTGGTTTTGGGTGATGACCTTAAACTCGGCCCCACCATGCTCACTGGCCGATGATACCTCAAAATAAGCCTCGCCGTACAACAGTTCCACTTCCCGGGGCTGGTCGTCCACGAATGCCACTGGATATTTTAATTGCGATTCGGAGTTCAACCACACCTTGGTACCATCGGATAGTTGCACAAAATATTCACCCCCTCGTGGAATGGTCAGGTAATTATATTCAACCTTATTTGAGTGTTCTTCAGCAGCCTCATAAATCAATATTTCACCAGTACTTATTCTATGGGCTAAATTGTGTTTTTTGCCTTTTCCCAAAACAACCTGATGACCATTTTCCAATGTAAGGATCGCCTTATCCGTACCGGGTATTATCGTCTGCTGTAATATGACCGCTGGAATTTGGGGATCGGTGCGCAATTCTTTGGGCACCATAGGGAGCGTAATCAATATTATTGCCACGGCTGCAGCGGCATAAAGGGATATCTTTCTTACAAGTGTCTTCCTTCTATTATCCCTACGCTTTTCCTTAACGGATAGTTTTGCTTTTTCCAAGTCAAATTTATCCATACTTACCATAGTTATATAATGTGTTTTTACAAATTCATTAAAAAACGGTGCATTATGTTCGTTCCTTAACCAAAAATCAAGTATTGTCAACTCCTCCGCAGTTATTTCTTTATTGAGGAATTTGACTATGATCTTTTCTATTCGTTTCGTTTCTTTTTCATCCATCTTATAATTAATGACGTAAAAAATAGTGCACCCCCTCTTTTTTTTTATGATTTTTTTTAGATTTGATAATATTTACTTCAAATAGACGTGATTTTTTTTGATTCATGGATTATAATAATGATAGTTTTTTGTCAATACGTTTAAAGTCTGGGGATGAAAAAGCCTATGATTTTTTAATGGACAACTATTATCAGAAATTATGTTCCTATGCACTTACGCTTACCAATGATTTGGGTAAAGCCGAGGACATTGTTCAAAATGTCATGGTAAGGATATGGGTTTTGCGCAAGAAGCTTAATTTTAATATTTCCGTTAGGCATTATCTGTATAGAGCGGTATACAATGAATTTATAGATCAACACCGTAAACGGGCTAAAGTGGTCTATCTAGAGAAAAAGTATTTAGAAGCCGTAGATGCAATTGTAGAAAATGAAAAATTGGATTTGGACCGGTTGATAAAAGTGGTAAACGAGGAAATCAATAATTTACCTTCTAAATGCAAGAAGGTTTTTTTGTTAAATAAAAAAGAAGGGCTTACCCATGCGGAAATAGCCGAGTATTTGAATATTTCCGTAAAAACAATAGAAGGTCATATGGCGCGTGCCTTTAAAATATTAAATAAAAAACTAAGAAACCAAAAGCCAATCTTATTTTTATTATTTAGTTCGCCATGGACCCCATTTAGATTCAAAATAAAGGGACAATAATAAGGAGGGATTCTCTCTTATCGAGATTTCTCGTCGCTCATACTTTTCACACTATCCTCGAATTAGTTGACTTTTACAATAATGACAAGTTGTTGATTTTAAGTATGCTCAGGCTCATCAACTCTTTTCATTATAAATCGAAATCATCTTTATTTTACAAAACAAACCTAAAAATAACACCCCCGATACCGGGGGTGTCTGGCTAATTCAAATAATTTACCCAAAATGATTATCTTGATTTTAAGTAAATTTCTGTAATGGCGTTAAAACTAATCTGTTTTGTATATGAACAGTATAGACATTTCACAAACCTTTTATAGTACAATGGAAGCTTATGCAAGAATAATCACCGCTTAAACAACGTACTGTCCTGTTGTATTTTTCAGTTCTTTTTAAAATCCAAAAATCTTCTCTAGGTGTTTGTTGATGTCTTTGTCTTCAAACCCTCCTGTGTATTTTGGTCCTCTTACATTAGAGGCATATATATTACCCTCACGGTCTATAATGGCAATAAACGGAATGGCTTTAACGCCATAGGCTTTGGTAACCTCAGAATCATCTACACCTGCTATGTCCCAGGCCTGTAACCAAGGCATATCGTCATGTTCCAATGCTTTTCTATAAGCTTTTTCTTTTTTATCAAAAGATACACTTACTATTTCCAACCCTTTGTCTTTATATTTGGCATATTGCTTTTTAAGGTTTGGTGTTTCTTTTCTGCACCAAACGCACCAGGATGCCCAAAAATCTATGATAACGACTTTTCCTTTAAGGCTAGATAGTTTTAAGGTTTTGCCGTCTGGTGTTGGCAAATCGAAATCGACTGCTGGCTCACCTTTTACCAAGCCTTTTTCAATATTATATTTTTCTGCCATAACCGCATACTTTTCGGTTTTACGAATATCACTTCCTAAAATATCCATATAAGGTGCCATGGTCTCGTAACTGGCTCCTTTGGAATTGAACATAAATACATTAGCTAACACTTGCTCAAAAGCTAAGTAGCTATCTGGGTTTGCTTGTACAAAACTTATATAAGCTTCACTCTTTAGCTCATCTAGTTTTGGCCTTAGGGCATCGTCTAGTGCTCTTGCTTTTTTATATGCTTCGTTTTTTGATAAACTTTTAAAGATTTCGCTTCCTTTTTTTACTAATGCTGGGTCTGAAGATTTTGTCATTTCAAAAACTTCTTCCATAGAATAACCTAATGCTTCTTTCACACTTTTTTCATAAGCATTTCTAGCTTTATTCACGGCATTCTTATAAGTAACAAATTCTGGATGATTTGCTAAACTTTTAAAGATATCGTTTTCTTTAGTTTGTCCTTTATAAGTAAATGGCACATAACCATAATAGGCCAATTCATCGTTAAAATCGTTAAAATTGACTTTAATGTTTTGCTTTCCTTTTCCTAGCATAAAAGGAAAGGATTTACTTTTTTCAAAATCTTTAAGGATGATCAATCGAGGGTGATTAATTTCGCCATTTACCGTATAAGAACCGTTTTTAAAAACTATTTTTTCAGCAAGGCTATCTCTATATGGTTTGTTTTCCCATGTGTTTAAATCAATTCTTCGCTCTCCACTCGCTGGTGACAACTCGTAAAAATCCCAATTGTATTTGGCATTTTTATCTAAACCTTCAATTTCTATAGTTAGCTCGTAAGTATTGTCATTTACATCTGCAACTTCATTGCTCGCTGTTTTTTTATTTTCTGTTTTACAAGAAGTAAAAACTAATACCATTATGGATATTCCTAAAAAACTTAGTTTCTTTAACATAACTGTATTATTTTAATTTTTCTATTTTTTCGTTTACTTGTTTGGTAAAATAATCTTCACCTCGTGTTCCTATTACCAGTTCTTTTACTTTAGTATAGGCTTTGATAGCTTCTTTATTATTTTTTTCTAAACTATATATGTCTCCTAAAAGACTATATGCTGTAGAAGCACTTTCAGGGAAATTTTTAATGCTTTCTTTTAATACTTTAATACAACGTTTAGACTGTGTTTTCGTTAATGTTTTTTTAACGTCTTTATCCTTATTATGATTTATACGATACATTAAATTATTAACTGCTGTTAAATAATCGTTCTCATCTAAATCTCTATAAGTTGCAGAATAGGCTCTGTACTTATCATTCCAATCTAAATATGCATCATAATTATTAGTTGCTTTAGCATAACTTGCTTCTCCTACAGATTTCATGATTTTATAAGAATCTCCTTTAGATTCTTCAGGAAAGTATTTTTTTCCATCTTGGTACGCATTGGCTAATCTTCCGTTAATTGCTTCAACATATTCTCTAAAAGAAGTGTCTGCTTTACCAGAAGCAGCATGAATAGACTGATTATTAGTGCTTTGAACAAATCTTGATACATCTCCAGGTAATACTACTTTTTTAAATTTTTCATAATTATTGTACACAAACTCTACTACAGGAGTTGTATTAAAACCTCCGTTATAATATTGCTTGATCAATGCAAAATCTTGTGCATTCAACATATTTTTAGGTTGCTTTGCTGCAAAGTACCATTTAGATATTTCAGAAAAACGATTATACCAATTGCTTTGTTCTTTATCATCTTTTACACTTTGTGCATACACAGGTCCTTTTGTTAAGACTTCGGCAATATAATCTAAATCCCTATCGCCTTTTTCATAGGCTTTAAAAAGCTCTGTAAAACTAACTCCTTCTCCTATAGCTTGTTTAGAGTAGTTAATAAAAAATGCTCCTGTATCTGCTGCGCCTACTAAACGTCCTTTTTCCGTTCTATCTGGATTTAAATACACCATAGTAGGGTAACCTGGTACTTTATATTCTTCTGCCAGAGCAATACCTTCCCCTTTTTCTGCATCTATTTTTATGGCTACAAATTTTTCATTAAAATAAGCACCTACTTCTGGCAAAGGGAAAATATCTTTATCCATCATTTTACAAGGCCCGCACCAAACGGTATAAAAGTCTACAAAAACCAACTTGTTTTCTTGTTCTGCTTTTGTAAGTGCCTCACCAAAGCTTCCTTTAAAAAATTTTACGCCCTGTGCATTCATGGTAATACCTATACTTAAGAATGCAATTACTAGAACTACTTTTTTCATTTTTTATAATTGAGTTAATTAAAATTGTTTGTTTTAAATTGATGTGTATAATCTTTTCTATAAAATTGTTTGCCTCGTTTTGTAGTTAATACCACTGTTTTTAAGTTTTCAATATCCTCTAACGGATTTTTTTCTGTAAACATTAAATTAGCATATTTACCAACTTCTATAGAACCAAATTCATCTTGTTTCTTTAAACTTTTGGCAGCATTTATAGTTGCTGATATTATGGCCTCTCCTGGAGTCATTTTAGATAGTTTCACAAAGCTTTCTAATTCAGAAAATAGCATAGGGAACTGCTCGTTAGCTTTAGCAAACTTATCTGTACCTGCTACAATTGGCACACCTGCATCGTGCAGAGCTGCAACCATTTTACTTCCTATTTCTTTTGTAGGTGAAGTGCCTCTAAAAGTTGGAGGGTATCCATATTCGTTTAAGCTGTCTTTCATCGTATATAAACATATTGTAGGCTCTACAATAGTATTTGCCTTAACAGCACTTTTTACATATTTTTTAAATTCTGGTAAACTTGTAATATCAACATTGTCATAGTTCGAGGGATCATCATGTAACAATTCTTCTTTATTTTTTGCTACAAAAAAACGCGCTATATTACCAATATGTGAAACGGTTGTAGCTTCTAAAACATCAAACGGTGATGCTGGGTATAATTGTGAATGACACCAAGTAGCTATGCCTTGTTTTTTTGCTTCTTTTATAATTGCATTTGCCAATTCTTTGGTGAAATCTTCATACAATTTAATTCCTGTAGCCCCGGTTCCTTTTGCCATAGCTACAGCTAAAGGAATGTTTGTTTCTGCTGTTATTTTTTGTGCCCAAGGAGATTTCCCTCTTTTAGAACCATAACCTGCAAAAGAAAACTCGTTATCATAAGCGTTACCAGATTGTTGAAACATAGATGGACCGGACATCATTGCTGAAAAGAAAAAATCTGGGGCATTAATTTCGTTCATATACGTTTCTCTCGCCAATTGTGCTGCGGCACGACCATCGCCCCACATGTCTCTAACCCCTGTAATTCCACTATATATTTGACGATTTAATTTAGCATGATTATTAGCTTCATGTGTGTTTTTTGAATACGCTGTTGTGTAATGCACGTGAGAATCTATTAACCCGGGAATTACATAAGCTCCTTTTAAATCTACTATTGTAGCCTCTGCAAGATATTTTTCTGACAGTTTAGAAACTTGTACAATATCTTGTATTCTTTCTGTTTCTACAACAATTGCCATATTATGGCGTAATGCTTCTTTTTTAGCATTAACAATAGTTACATTTTTAAAAATAGTTTTTGCAACCACTCTCCCTGCCGATTTATGAATTCTAAGCATTGACTGCTTAATCATAGCTTTCATCTCTTCTTCAGTAGGCGGTACTATTTTTCTAGAAGTATCAATAGCTTTTATAGTATCTGCGGAAATAATAGGTTGTTCTATTGCCCCATCATTACTTTTAATTGCCTTTTCTTTACATGCCGTAAAAAGCATTAGGCTTAAGCTTAGCATGATTAAAAAATGTTTCATCTATCCGTAATTGATTTTAATTAATGCAGCATTATAGTTTCAATACTTTTTTAATCGCGTTTTCTAGTTCTATTTTTTCGTCTACGTTATCATTTACCCCTGGTGTATCTCTAAAATGAACAATTTTTCCAGTATTATCCAGTAACATCACCGTTGGCAAAAATCGTATTTTATAAGTATCCGAAAGTGCATTGGTTCCAAATACCAAGTCGAAGGTATAGTTATGCTTTTTGATGTATTCTGCGGCTTCCTTTTCATGTCCTACATCTCCTGACAGCACACTGATGACTTTAAACCCTTTACTTTTATATTTGTCGTACATTTTTTGTACGAAAGGCATTTTTGCTTTACAAGGCCCGCACCAAGTTGCCCAAAAATCCAGTAATACAATATTTTCGGTATATTCTTTTGATAAGGTTTGTTCCCCTCCTTCTTGGTTTGGCAAAGTCCAATCGGGTGCTTGCATACCAACTTCAATGTTTTTTGCATCCCAAGGTGCAACATACATTTCTACTGTAAAATCCTCTGGCACTTCTACATCAAATTGGGGTAGCTCGTCATTAATACTCAACTTTTTAATCAAAGTTTTGTTAATGCCATAACCTTCACTAGTTGTTGCCTCAGAAGTATTACCATAGTAAAATCCATCATTTGCTCCAAAATAATAGCGTTGTACGAACTTTTCTATTTGTGGATTAATTTCTGCGATGACATAACATCTAGTTCCATAAACGTCTTCAATAGCTTCTAACCAAATGCGATGCGTATTTTTATTGTTCTGAGTAGATTTATTATCTGATGATATGCCCTTCATTTTCGTATAAAAATCAGCATCTCTATAAATCCAAGAAAATGCACCGGTAATCCACGCCGCAGAATTTGCGTTTTTATCACCTTTTATGACCTTTTTTTTATTTAGATGGAGCTCTTTTAAGCCTTCTGAAGTAAAAACACCTCTAATATGTTTATTTTTTCCTTTTACCGATTGTTTTGACTCAAACCATTGATCGCCTGCCGTTCCTGGTTTGCCTCCAAATTTCATTACAATATCTCCTGTGTAAATTTCTTCAGAACCGTACATTTCAGAATTTGCGGTTTCAATTACAGTAGCATGAATAGATTGAATGTCTTTTAGCTTAGATTCTGCAAAGGCAATTACTTTTTTGGCACTTTCTGTCGTTCCTGTTTTAGGTGCTTCTTTATCTATGGCAATAATTTCTTCTTTGCCGCCACATGCTTGTAGCGCACTAAAAACTAGTATAAAAAGAACATATGTGACTTTTAATTTTATCATCTATTTTTTAAATTTATCTATAGATTCTTGAATGTATTCTTTTTGATCTTTTGGTGCCAAGTTCAATGCTTTTTGAAAAGCTTTTAAAGCTTCTTTTTTATTGTTTAGTCTTTCATAAGCATGTCCTAAAAAATTATAATATTCATAATTTTTAGGTTCTTTTTTAGTGAGCGTTTTTAATAATTCTATGGCTTGATTAGACGTTTCTTTTTTTCGCAACAATGAAAAGGCATAAGAAGACAACTCTCGTGATGATGCTATTTTTAAGGCTTTTTCTTGCGTTGTTTTGGCTTCTGATGACTTGCCTAACTTTTCCAACAATCCTTTTTTAAGCATTAGGTTTTTAAATGTTTTGTTTCTTTGTGATATTCGGTCTGCCCAAGTCAGTGCTTCTTCTAAATTCACATCATTATTTAAACAGTATTGTGCTGCTGTATAATATCCATTGGAACCAAACGCTAACCTCGATTTTAACTCTTTTCTAATGTTGTTAACCATCAGTTCAGGGGTATTTACCCCAATGGTAAATGCCACACTTGTTTCTGCCCAGGCCAATTGCAAATCCACTCCTTCTTCGGTAATGTTTACAAAACTAAACGTAAGGGCTTCGTGATGGTTTATTTGTTTTGGGCTTACTGTAAAGCGAATAATATCTTTACTTTCTTCATAAAAATAACTACCCCATGCATCTATCTCTGTATTTAAAATAACCGTCCAGTCATTTTCTGTAGGAATAAAATGTAAGCCGTAAGACCCCGCTTTTATCAACTGCTTATTAATGGTCACATCTGTTGAAAAGGTGACTACCGTATTTTCATCGGCACCAGCTCTCCATACGTTATCGTAAGATACTGTTTTTCCAAAAATAGTTCTGCCCTTGGTTAAAGGTCTACTATAACTAACATGAACATCTGTAATACCAATGGTTTGTTTTACCTCGGCCTGTTGGCTTACCCTTGGTACGGTTACCGCATTTTCGTATTGTGCAAAAAGACCACTTGTAACTAGTACAAATAAGCATAGGGGCAGTAAATTTTTCATAATATTTTTTTTAATGTTTAAATGCTATTTTTAAATCTTCTACTACTGTTTTTGGCGGTAAGCAGATGTTATCATCACAGGTTTGATAGGTTATTTTCGTTTTTAATCCTAGATTTTCAGGGAATGTCGCTACCGTTTTTTCTAACTTTTCAGATGTTTCTTTAACGAATTCTTTAATTTCTTCTGGAGTCATTTTATCAAAATTCGGACGTTTTGCCGGTGCGGGCGGTAATTTAAATTTAAACTGCTGTCTAAAGGTTACGGACTCTTTGTACACTTTTGCCAAACCTTTAAAAGATGCTTCGGGAAGTATCATTTCGCTGGTCGCTTCCAAGTATTCTGAAGGTTCAACGGCCACTGTGGTAGGAATAAAACCGTCTTTTTTATTCGCTTCATTGTTCACATAACCATGCCAACCTTCATCAAAAGCAATGGTTACTTCTACTACAAAAGGCGTTGAAAAATTATATTGATCTATTTGTTTTGGTACCCTTATCTCATATTTTACAGGACCGCCTTCATTGTTATTACCAACAACAATCTCTCTGATTATTTCTTTTTGTTTTATAGCAGGTGCTGCCTTAACCGTTTTCACAGTAGCTTTTGTTGTAGCTTTTTTACCGTACATTACAAAAACGTAACCCCTATGACGCATAGTTAAATATTTATAATCTTTTAGATTTCCAAGCATAGCCCGTTTAAAATATTTTCCTTGCTCAGGATCTTCCATTTTGGCTATAATTCCCTTAAGGCCATCTTTGTAATATTGTATTTGACGACCTGCATCTTTCCCTGGCATTTCAATACCTAAATCTCCTGCCCATGCCCATGCTATTTCATCGACCACCTCAAAACCATTAATGGTGGGTATGGATAGACCGATAACCATATCTTCTACACCATCATTGTTATGGTCGGTCAAGGTCATCATGGGTTGTACCCCTGGTAATGCTTTAGAGCCGTCTTTTGCAGTAAACAACGGTACTCGTTTTTCAAAACGGAGTCCTTTATCCGTGTTTACCCCTCTATAAAAATCTACGGGATTATGGCCTTTCTTTTTATATTCATAGGTCACTAATAGATCTAGCACGCCATCTTTATCCCAGTCTGTAGGTTTTATATAACTTTTCCAAACACCAGACATTTCCGTATAACGATCTTCTTCGGTCGCTTTATCGATATCTGCTTGTGTTGGTTTTTTTACATACAAATGGCTTCCATCTATATGACGTAGATAATTCCTATATCCAAATTTTGGTTTTTCTTTGGTACCTGTGTTTAAGGCTACACGCATATCTCCAGAACCACCTACAAATAAATCCAACAAGCCATCGCCATTAAAATCGGCAAAGTCTGCTGTTGTATAATTCCAATAGGAATTGGACTCCGTTTTCCAAGGGGCTACGTTATATTTTTGTTCTTGTGTGTCTATATACCCTTCTTGTTCTATAAATTGCTTAGGTAAAAAGCCTTCTTTAGAACCTCGCCACCAAGAAATTGCACCAGGGTTGTATTGTCCCGACAAGATATCATCATAACCATCTTGGTCTAAATCTACAATACGCGGATGGATACCAATACAACACCACTGAAAATTGCTAATGGTATCGCCTTTTACATCTTTTGCATAAAAATATTCTCCCGAATATTTTGGTTTCTTTTTAGAGCCTTCGTTTAAATATACTTTAACGTATGATCCTGTTTCGCCTGTTTCAAACTCCCCTAGTAACAAATCTTTTTTACCGTCTTTGTTCCAATCGAAAAAAGCAGGGTAAATTAATCCATGTTTTTCTGTACGGATTTCTTGTTTAGTTCCTGTGATTAATTGAGGCTGTGAAAATGTAATCGCACCAGGAATATTGGTATTGACCAATTCTTTTAATTTGGGAAAGTTGGTGGTTTTAATTTTGTCTTCTCGTAAATCTTGTGCTACTACTGCCGTTACACAAAACAAACTCAATACAACATAAATTAACTTCATGAATATTTTTTTAGTTTAGTTATATATATATAAGTGTAATTCATAAAAAATGGGTTACATATAAATTCTTAAAAAAAACCCAAATTTCAATCTATGACAGGAGAGTCAGTATTTTAATAGTTTCGACCGCATGGTTTTCATTCAACGGGTATTTTGTTTTAATACCATTTTGACCATCGTTTTTAGATTATACATGATCAGAATTTATACTTATTAAATAATTAACGTGAGTTCGATTTAAAAATCCATTGTTTGATGTGAAAAAGTCAATAATATCAGTAAATGTCTCCTCAAGCCTTTCGGCTTCGCTCAAGATAGGCTAAAGTCGAGAGGTTTTCAAAAGCCTATATTTCAAGGAGGTCTCGACTGCGCTCGACCTGACACTATAGATTTGATTTACCAAAAGACAGCTAAGAACACAAATTAAAGGAACTTGTCGAAGCGTCCTCGAGAAGCTCGGACTGACAACTTAGATTTCATTTGCCCAGAAAAACAATTGGGAACACAAATGTCATGCTGAGCTAATCAAAGCGTATCCTTGAGGAGTACTTTCGACTGCATTAGACCCAACAAAGATTTATAAATTTCTGAAATACAAGTGTCGAACTCACGTTATTTATATTTTTCTACAATCGCCGTAATGTCTTCAAATTCGTTGGGATTGGGCTTTGTAGTGAGGTATACGATTTTTCCTTCTTTATCTACAACCACCACGGTAGGAAGAAACTTAAGTTCATAGTTTTTGGTCAATTCATCGTTTCCATACAACAACTTAAAACTGTATTCATTTTCGGCAAAATAGGTTTTTGCCTTTTCTTCGGCCCCTTTGTTCATAGCTAACATTCCCAAGACCGCTACGCCCATGTCACTATAGGTTTCATGTAATTTTTGAATTTTGGGCATTTTCTTTTTACAGGGTGCACACCACATGGCCCAAAAGTCGAGCACAACAATCTTTCCTTTAAAATCGGATAACTGATATGTTTTTCCATCCGAACCTTCGAGAATAAAATTAGGTGCATAGTCGCCTATCTTTAAAGGTCCGTGATCATATACGCTATCGGACTTTGACGAGAATGCCGACAATATGAATACCAAAAAACAAACGCTCATTAAATATATAATGGACTTCTTCATAAAATCGATTTTTAAAAGTCGTTCAAAATAAAAAAGCTACCCTATCATTGTTATTTATGATGTCGGGCAGCTTTTCTATATTCTTTATTTAAATAATATCTATGATTTCTTTTAATTAGTGTATCCCGGGTTTTGAACGATTACATCACTTGCTCCTTCATTTAATAATTCTGCATCCGGTATAGGTAAGATGAAAAAATCTTCATTGGTCATCGTTGGTTTAATACTTGATGCTACCAAATCTCCTGCTATATGATAACGTACCAAATCAAAATAATCTTCTCCTTGTTCCAAAGCTAATTCCAATAATTTCTCCGCCCGAACTGCTTCCAATACTTCCGTTGCATCGGAAGATACAATCGCTGGCAGGCCAACTGCAGTACGTGTACGCACAGCATTAAGGCTACCGAGTGCTTCGGCTACGCTTCCTCCACGTCTTAACTCCGCTTCAGCATGAATAAGATATACCTCTGCTAATCGCAACAACATCAGTGTTGGTGCAGATGAACCAAGAAATTCAAAATTTGGAAAACCGCTATTAAAAAACTGCAAACCTTTATCGATACCATTAAACCCATTTACTTCCCTTGGATCCCCTGCTGCAATACCGGCATAGATAGGAGGGTTAAACGAAAAATATGAGTTTGCAGTAGATACACGCTCTGTAGCGTTGTCTGCAAATGGACCAAATAACAAAGAAGTAGACTCGTGCGATGGGGTAACAACGGCATTACCATCGGCTCCTACAATAATGTTACCATCCGTATCCCTATCTGGATAACTAAAGGTTTCTGCAAATACATCAGGAAAAAATCTACCACCTGAATCGGCAATTACATCAGCTGCCAATTGAGCTGCCATTTCATAATCTCCCTCGTATAATTTTACTTTGGCCTTTAATCCTTTAGCAGCAAAAACATTAGCCCTAAAATTTTCAGGGCGTGTTGCATTGGCAATCGCAAAATCCAAATCTTCATTAATAAAAGCATAAGTCTCCGCTACCGTGCCTCTGGCAATAGGGCTTCCATCTATAGCAGATACTCTACGTAAGGAAATACCAAAATCTGAACCCGTATCGTAAAACTCTCCAAAAGATCGTAATAAGTAAAAATTGGCTAATGCCCTAAGAAAACGCGCTTCAGCAATTAGATTACTTTTATTGTCTTCTCCTCCGAGGGCACTAGCATCTACAGCTTCAATATTTTCAAGAAATACATTCGCCTCTTGCACAAGTTCATAACTGCTTGTGTATAGCCCCGATGAGAGACCGTTATTGGTAAGCGGCTCATTATTTTCTAAATCAAAATTAGAAAAGCCCCTAAAGGTAATTCCCATCTGATTTCCAATTCCGTTTACCGCAAAAACAAAGCTGGTATTCCTCAGTTTTGAATACACTCCTACAAGTACATTTTCAGCTGTACTCTCATTGGTAATGGCCTTGTCCAGATCCAATCGAAATGAGGGTTCTAAATCGTCTATACTATTACATGCACTAAAAAATAATACTGTAACTATAAATAGTATGTTATAAAATTTATTTTTCATCTGTTTTTTGTTTAGTGTTATACTTAAAATCCAACGCGTACTCCAAGAGACCAAGTTCTTGTCAATGGGCTGGCATCAAAACCAGAATCCGTACTAAGAGAGCTTACGTTTCCTCCTAAGTTATCTGCATTTACTACCTCGGGATCTAGACCGGGCCAATCAGAAATGGTAAACACATTGTTGGCCACTACGTATAAGTTAATATTGGATATCCCTAGGGTATCAATTAGATTGGTAGGTAAATTGTACCCCAACCGTACTGTTTTTAATCGGATATAATCTGTACTGAACACATTTACGTCTAATTCTCCGCCATTCGTACTAGAAGCATCTCTTTCCCTGGCAAAGGATCTAAAAGAACTGAATATGGCTGATTCATACCTTGCACCGGTGTTGGTCGATGACCAGGTATTATCCAAGGCCCCTACAATATTACTCCGATCTAAACCATAGAGATTAAAGGCAATATTGTCTTGAAAAACACGTTCTCCTCCTTGAGAGAATTGAAAATTAGCCGTTAGGTCAAACCCTTTATAAGTGAAGGTGTTGTTCCATCCACCAAAGAAATCAGGCTGTACACTACCTAATATTTTACGATCTGCAGCAGTAATCTGTCCATCTCCGTTTTGATCTTTTAATCTATAATTCCCCACGCTCATTCCGAACGGATCTTGATACTCGCCAGGAAATTCAGTGTTTTCTATTGGTGCGTTGGCATTCAACTCGGCAATCTCTTCCGGAGTTTGAAATATACCCTCTACCTCATATCCAAAAATACTTCCCAAAGGCTCTCCTTCTTGAACCGTATTGGGGTTTGAGCCATTTATATTGATAAACCCACCATTATAACGATCTAAGGTATTTCTGTTCGCCGAAACATTAAATCTGGTATTCCAACGGAATTTACCAAATTCAAGATTGGTACCCAATTCAACTTCCCATCCCGTATTCGTAATATCAGCAGCATTCTGCAATTGAGTAGCAAAACCTGTCGTTGGCGAAATACCTCCAAATAGTAACAAGCCTTTGGTTTTATTATCGTAATAGTTAATACTACCAGTTACTTTATTATTAAACAAACCAAATTGCAAGGCTAAATCCAATTGATCCGTAGTTTCCCATTGCAAATCTGCATTAGGAATACCGTTGGTAACAATAATAGGAGTGCCATCGTAGGTTGTTCTAGATGCTCCAGTGATTGTTTGGTAAGCTGATCGAAACTGGAATTCGGGCAGGTTTGCCAAACCTGTGCGACCATACGAAGCCCGTAATCTTAAATCAGAGAACGTAGCGTTATCTTTTAAGAAATTTTCATTGGAAATACGCCACATTACCGCACCAGAAGGAAAGAAACCCCATTTGTTGTTAGGCCCAAATTTGGTGGAACCATCTGCCCTACCAGTAAACGTGAGATAGTATCGCTGATCAAAATTATAATTGGTACGTAAAAAATAGGAATTTAAACGTCCCGTTTGTTGATCTTCAAAACGTCTTAAAATGTTATCCGCAGCATTAATATTATTAAAAACATCGTTTGCAAAACCATTACCAGCAATACCATTTTGACTGATTTTTCGCTGTTCAAATGACATGCCCACAACCGCATCAACAGCATGCTTATCCGCAAATGTATTATTATACGACAAAGTATGTGCCCAAGTAGTATTTATACTCTCGCTAGACGATAAACTCAAATCTTCGCTAAATAAACCTACTGATAAAAATACAGGGGAATAAGACCTAGAATCCGAACCTAAAATTCCAACATTATAATTAGATTTCCATTTTAAGCCTTTTAACAGTTCAACTTCTATAAAGGCAGATCCCGTAAAGTTATTACCACTGTTTTCATTTTCTATTTCTAGATTTGAAGCTGGATTAAATGTTGGGGTAGTAGAAGGAGTAAAGGGATCAAAGAAGTTAACAAAAGAAGTGTATGTACCATCTGGGTTAAACACGTCAAAAGTTGGTTGATAGAAAAAAGCAGGTCGATAATTAGTGCCATTTCCATTTGTCAATGATTCATTTCTACTGTATGCTATATTTGTTCCTATTTTAACGCCTTTATACACATCAGAATCTACATTCAAGCGAACACTGTAGTTCTTAAAATCGGTTCCTTTATTGATTCCTTCTTGATCGGCATAGTTTAAAGAGGCATAATAGGTTGTTCTATCGGTTCCACCAGAATAATTGACCCCAACAGATTGGTTGATCGCATTGTCATTAAATAATTCCGATACCCAATCCGATTCTCCCGTACCAAAATACGGTGCTTGAAGCGTTGGGTCAAAATCATTATGTCGTCTATTGTTGTTCAATACAACATTTGCTGAATTAAGATTAAAAGAAGCAGAAGGGTCAATTGCATTCACATCCAATGTATTCTGTGCTATTTGATTTTGATAGGCAATGAATTGTGCCCTATCCATCAATTCATATTCTTTAATAGCCGATTGTACACTTATGTTGTAATCTACATTAAAAGTTCCCCGTCTGTTTTTCTTTCCTTTTTTTGTAGTAATTAAAATAACCCCATTAGCCGCTCTTGACCCATAAATGGCTGCAGCTGAAGCATCTTTCAACACATCTACACTTTCAATATCATTGGGATTTAATGAGAGTAGCGGGTTTTGCTGAGAAAAAATAGCTGTTTGGTCCTCTCTACCACCAAAACTGTCGGGTACTTGCTCATCAACCAAAATAGGAATTCCGTCTATAACATATAAGGGTTGGTTGGCTCCTCTAACGGTAGCCTGTCCTCGAATATTGATAATAGCTCCTTGCCCTGGTCGTGATCCCGTTTGTGCTACACTGACCCCGGCCAGCTGACCTCCTAAAATCTGATCTACACTTAATGAGGCCGGTTGGGTGTTGACAATATCCTTTGCTTTTACCGTAGCGACAGAACCCGTAAGGTCCGTTCTTTTTGTTTGTCCATACCCTACAACCACTACTTCATCCAATCTGCTTTGCGATTCTTTAAGCACAATGTTGTATACCCCTTGTCTAGAGGTAATCTGTGTGGTATAAAACTCAAAGCCAAGCCCGGATACCGAAAGATAATCGTTCATAGACACCTCTATAGTAAAATTACCATCAAAATCAGAAGCAGTACCCCGAACTACAAAGTCGGGAGAATAAGGAATTTTACCTTCTGGATCATTAGAAGAGGCAAAAACAGAGACGCCAGGCACAGGAGTACCATATTCATCGGTCACAGTACCACTTATAGGAAAGGTTTCTTGTGCGACATCCGATTCGGAAGTCTTTGTTTTTTCCCGAATGGTGATATTGTCCGTGTCAAAGTTGAACACAAAGTCTTTGGTAGAAAGGCTTTTTTCCAAAAGCTTGCCCACTTTAACGGTTCCTTTTTTCAACTGCACCTTAGGGTGGTTTTTAAACAGGTCGGACCGGTAGATGAACGTAAAATCTGTTTGGCGTTTGATAATGTCAAATACCTGATCCACGGTCACCTCCCTATCGGAATCGATTACAATTTTGGCATCTTGTGAGAATCCCGTATTGGGACCCATGGCCAACGCAATGGTACAACATAAAAAAATAAATGTCTTCATAAGCATTTTCAGAAGCCTCTTTTGTGTATAAAAAAGAGACCCATACGTGTTAATTTCCATAAATTTACATGTTTGTTAGTTATTAAATTAATTAGCACCAAGAGGGATGAGGTTCGTATTGTGAGAGATCTGACCCCATTCCCTCTTTATTTTTACGATCATTTTATGATCAGTTCGTTATCTTGTATTTCATAGTCTATAGCATTTGTCATCTTGATCACCGAAAGTATTTTTTCCAGTTTTTGATTCTTTCGCAACACGCCATTAAACTTAACGGTCTTTAAATTTTTGTTTTGAAAATAGATTTCCACATCATACCATCGGGACAACACCTTCATGATTTCGGCCAATTCCTTTTCCTTAAAACTGAAAATGCCTTTTTTCCAAGAGGTTTCGTTATAAACATCCACTTCAGAAACTACCATTCCGTTGGTCTCAACATTGAAACGGGATTGTTCGCTAGGCTTTAAAAGTGCTGAACGAACAGGAGTATTTACCGAGACACTGCCCTCTACCAATGTGGTATTGATACGCAACTCTTCCTTATAGGCCTTTATATTGAACTGGGTACCCAATACCTGCACGGTCTGCCCCTGAGTAGCTACCTTAAAATTGGCACCATCGTGTTCATTGGCCGGCGACACTTCAAAATAGGCCTCACCGTACAACAATTCCACTTCCCTGGATCTGCCTTTTGCAAATGCTATCGGATATTTCAACTGGGATTCGGAATTCAACCAAACCTTGGTACCGTCCGAAAGTTGTACAAAATATTGTCCTCCCCGGGGAACGGTCAGGTAATTATAGGCCATTTCCGGCGCTGCGGTCTTGCCTGCTTTATATACTATATTCTCCCCATCACTATCGAGCTTGTCATTGGTATAGTGTCTCCCTTTTTCCAAAGCAACTCGAGTACCGTCTTGCAGGGTAAGAGTGGCCTTGTCCGTACCGGGCAGTACATTTTTAAACACCACGGGTAATGGTGTTGCCGGTGATGTGATACCAAAACCGTCCTTGTAAAAATAGGCCAAAGCGGCCAAGAGGGCCATGGAAGCGGCCACCGCATATTTCCATTGGAATTTTTTACTCTTGTGTTCTTGTAGCCTTTTCTCAATCCGTTCCCACCCTTTCCGCACATTAATATGATCTAGATTTTGGCCATAATTCTCCTTTACATTGTTGAAGAATTTTCCATGCTCGGGAGATTCGGCATACCATTTATCAAAAATGGTCGCCTCTTCTTTAGAAAGCGTTTCGTTAATTTTTTTTATGATAAGTTTAAACTCCATTTAACATCCTTTTATGAGGCTTTTTGTATAAGACAAGACAAATATCATTATGGGTGACAAAACATTAAAAAAAAGTTAAATGCCCATGAAGAAGACAAGTATTGGGCAATAATATTTTAGCGGGGCAACATAACAGTAATTGGTTACAACATATCCAATAAGATAAGAATGGATGTGACCGACTCGGTAATCTTAATCTTGGCCCTTTTTAACTGGGTCTTTACCGTATTGACCGAAATGTTGAGCTCTTCAGCAATTTCCTTGTACCTGTAGTTGTGCAAAAACTTTAGCTTAACGATCTGTTGCATTTTGTCCGGCAACGAATCGACAATTTTTAAGATTTGATGATGGACGATCTTTTTATTTTCGGTAGAGGTAGAATCAAAAACGTGCTCGGTGATCAGGTTGATGTTGAAATCAAGAAAATCATAGTTATCCGTAATCTTCATCGACTTCAGGTAATTGAAACACCGGTTGCGTACCATAGTGTACATATATGCCCTCAATGAGGTGGTAATGTTCATACGGGCCGCATTCTCCCATACGTAAATAAACACATCCTGAACCGTATCTTCACTGGCCTGTTGGTCAAAAAGATATCCGTTGGCATAAATTACCAATGATTCGTAATTATTGTTAAAGAAATTTTCATAAACCTTACGATTACCTCTTCTTATTTGTTCAATAATAAGGTTCATTTAATTATTCGGATTCTTTTGGATGAAACAAAACTATACAAAAGATATTAAATTTTATTTTTGAATATTCACAATAAGGAATGATCAATTTTAAATTTCACTATATGAACTCATATATAATATGTGTAAATGACTAAAAATATAGTACATATTCAACAAACATTTATGTCATGGATTCTAAAGAAATATAGTATAGGGCTGGTTATTTCGAAAATTCACTAATATTAGGTACATCATTATTTGTGGAGTTAAATACTCTGTAGAAGAAATACGTTCCAAAGGATTTTTCCCCTCTTCAGGTTAACATGGATTTTTGCCTAAACACAACAATTGATCTTGCCCCTTCATAATTCATATTGTCTGATGGATATTGGAAATAAAAAAAACCTCAACATATTAAATATCAATTAGTTGAGGTTTTATAGTGCGGAGAAAGAGGGATTCGAACCCCCGGAGGTGTGACCCTCAACAGTTTTCAAGACTGCCGCATTCGACCACTCTGCCATTTCTCCTAATGCGGATGCAAAGATAGCAAGGTTTTTCTATTCCATAAAGGCTTTTTTACAAATTAATTTCTTCCATTTCTATCCTGTAAACTAATCGTATTAATTATTGTCCACTTGATTTATCCATCGTAATTTTTCGCTCAAAACTATTTTAAGCCATATGAACGGGCCATTGGTAAGTATTTTAATTCCATTTAAGAATACGGAGCTATATTTTTTGGAATGTTTAGCGTCTATACACCAACAGCAATACCAAAATTGGGAGGTAATAGCCGTTAATGATCATTCTTCTGATCAAAGTTTAAAAATTGTTCAAGAATTTGTTCTAAAAGATTCCCGGTTCAAAGTATTGCCCAACCGGGGAAAAGGAATAATAGAGGCATTGCGCCTGGCTTATTCCCATAGTACAGGAGCATTGATTACCCGAATGGATTCCGATGATGTTATGACACCCGATAAATTGGAAATCATGGTCGCTTCTCTATTAAAATACGGTAAAGGTCACGTATCCATAGGGCAGGTAAAGTATTTTTCGGACAGGGGCATCAGCAACGGATACGAACGTTATGAACAATGGCTGAACGAGCTTACCATCAACGGCACCAATTATTCTGAAATCTACAAAGAATGTGTCATTCCCTCACCCTGTTGGATGACCTATCGGGAAGATCTGGAGAATTGCAATGCCTTTTATCCCAATAGATACCCCGAAGATTATGATCTTACTTTCCGGTTTTATGAAAATAAGTTAAAGTGTATTCCCTGTAATATCATAGTGCATTATTGGCGGGACTATGATAACCGCACTTCGCGCACCAGCGAACACTATGCCCAAAATTATTTTTTAGACATAAAACTGCATTATTTTCTAAAATTGGAGCGGAACCCAAAAAGACCATTGACCATTTGGGGAGCGGGAGCCAAGGGCAAGACCATAGCCAAACTATTGGTCGAGAGGAATATCCCCTTTTATTGGCTCTGTGATAATCCTAAAAAAATAGGAAAAGAAATATATGGCCAGCAAATGCTCTCGTTCAAAACCTTATCGAAGCTGGAGAAGCCACAAAGCATAATAACCGTGGCCAACGAAAAAGCCCAAGAAGATATAATACTCTTTTTTAATAAACTTGGGCAAACCCACATGAACGATTATTTTTTCTTTTGCTGAGAATACAACCGTTCTTATTTAACCTGAGTTACAAGGCATCCCCAAGATTTAACTATCTTTGTACAATCAAAAAAGGGAATGCAGTTTAAACATACAGAAATCCTTTGGGCTCTTTTACTTCTCCTTGTTCCTATAATTATCCATCTTTTTCAGCTTAGACGATTTAAGAAAACACCTTTTACGAATGTAAAATTCTTAAAAAGGGTCGTTAGCGAATCACGGAAAAGCAGCACTATTAAAAAATGGCTTGTACTCTTGTCTAGATTGTTGTTGTTGACTGCCTTGGTATTGGCCTTCGCCCAACCTTTTAGTGCTGGCGAAATAGCCTTGCAACCAAAGGAAAATGTGTTCTATTTGGACAACTCCTTTAGTATGCAGGCCAAAACGAACAACGGTACGCTCGTTCAACAAATAGCACAAGACTTTATCAAATACATTCCGGAAAATCAAGAATTCACCTTGTTTACCAACAATCAGGTATTTAAGAACGTAACTATAAAGGACATTCAAAATGAACTCTTAAACCTCTCCACCACGACCGAACAATTATCTTTAGGGGAAATTACCTTAAAGGCCAAAAATTATTTTAAGGATATCCAAGGTTCTCAAAAAAATATGGTCCTTATGTCGGATTTTCAACAAAGAATGGGCAATCCGTCATCTATGGGGAGTAATGGGAGAGAAATCCATTTTATTCGTCCTTCCATCACAAAAATCGAAAATGTTTCTATCGATTCCTTGTATTTACAGGCCATGAACAATGAGACATTGGAACTGATGGTCCAAATTTCCACAAATACCGCACTAGAGAATACCCCTGTCTCACTATACAATGGAGATAAATTAATAGCCAAGACCTCGGCAAAATTCAATACGGACAAAAAGGCATCCGTAATCTTCTCCCTTCCGTCCAAAGAAGCTATTGCCGGTAGAATTGTTGTAACGGATAGTGGATTGGAGTACGATAATCAATTCTATTTTACCCTTAATGAACGGGAAAAAATCAACGTACTCTCTATTGATGGGGAAAAAACAAGTTTTCTTAAAAAGATTTTTACACCAGATGAATTTAACTTTTCCGGTTATCCGCTCGATCAGCTCAATTATGGGATATTGGAAAACCAAAACCTGGTCATTTTAAATGAACTAGATCAAATTCCGTCCGCACTGGTAACCGCAATCCAATCCTTTTTGGATAATGCCGGGACCGTAACCATTATTCCGGCAAGGGATATCGACCTTTCTTCCTATAACCAATTGACAAATGGTTATTTTAATACCTCTTATTCGGATAAGATTACCCAGGAAACTCCAATTTCCGATGTCGTTTCGGAACACCCCTTATACACCAATGTCTTTGATGGGGAAGTGACCAATTTTCAATATCCAAAGGTTTCAACGTATTATAGATTGCATTCAAAGGCACCTTTTGCCCTGAATTTTCAGAACAAAGCCCCTTTTTTAATAGGTGCTCCCAATTTTTATTCCTTTTCGGCCTCCTTATCCACCGAAAATTCAAACTTTAAAAACACCCCCCTTATCGTGCCCACTTTTTATAACATGGGCCTTCATAGCTTAAAACTGCCTACTTTATATCATACCATTGGAAACAGTGCTAAAATTGAAATTCCTATCTCTTTGGCACAGGACAATATATTAAAGACCTCAAATGGAATATATGATTTTATTCCCCAACAACAGGTATTGCCCCAAAAAGTAAGGCTGGCTTTTGTAGAAAACCCCATTGTTGACGGTATATTTCAAATTAAGAATAAGGATACCATTATGCGGTCTATAGGTTTTAATTACCATAGAAAAGAAAGTGAACTTTTATATTTGGATATAAATGGGGTCAAAGACAATAGTACCTATACTTCCATTTCCGATTTCTTTCAAGAAGCTCAAAAAAACAATAGTATAAATGAGTTCTGGAAATGGTTTGCTATTTTAGCATTGTTGTTTGTTCTCATAGAAACGGCTTTGCAAAGATTTCTAAAATAACTCCTAAAGAACAACTACCAGGCAAATGGACATACTCTTAAAATCGGCCAAAATCATAAATGCTGCCAGCAAGGACCTTCATTTAAAAAAACGTGATATTTTAATTGCTAATGGCCACATTGAAAAAATAGCCACCGCTATTGATCCACCTTCGAAAACCCGGATAATCGAACACAAAGACCTACATGTCTCCATTGGCTGGTTCGATGCGGGCGTGAGTTTTGGAGAACCGGGCTTTGAAGAACGTGAAACGATTTCCAATGGACTCCGTTGCGCCGCTAAAAGCGGGTTTACGGATGTTCTGCTCAATCCCACAAGTTTTCCGGTTCCCGATAGCAGCTCGGATATTATCTATTTACGAAATGCGGCACAAGATCAATTGACCAATCTATACCCATTAGGGAATCTAACGGTGAAGGGCGAAGGCCATGCATTGGCCGAATTGTATGACATGATGAATTCCGGTGCCCGCGGGTTCTATGATTTTAAGTCACCGATCAGCAATCCCAACTTACTGAAAATAGCCCTGCAATATGCCCAAAATTTTGGAAGTCCCGTTTTTTCGTTCCCGTTGGACAAAAACATTGCAGGAAAAGGAAGTGTAAACGAAGGGGAAACAAGTACAAGGCTCGGTCTTAAAGGAATACCGGCTTTGGCCGAAGAATTACAGGTAGCCCGGGATTTGTTCATTTTGGAATACACCGGAGGAAAATTACATATTCCTACAATATCTACGGAACGATCGGTAAAACTTATTGCGGATGCAAAGAGGAAAGGCTTACAGGTTACCTGTAGTGTGGCCATACACAATTTGCTCTTTACCGATAATGTCCTGTCCAATTTCGATACCAACTTCAAGGTAAAGCCACCTTTACGAAATGATAGGGATATTAAGGCATTGATCAAAGGCGTGAAGAATGGAACCATAGATTTTGTAACCACTGATCATAGCCCATTGAATATAGAACTAAAACATGTGGAGTTTGACAATGCCTCCTACGGAACCTTGGGGCTGGAAAGTGCATTCGGTGCCTTGAACAAACTTTTTGGGCCGGAGGAAACCATAGAAACCTTAACCAGGGGGCGAGAGGTTTTCGGCTTGAAAACCCCTTCCTTGAAAGCAGGGAATCCTGCCTCCCTTACGTTTTTTGAACCAGTAACGGAATACGATTTTTCTCAAGAACATATAGCAAGTACCTCGCACAATAGTCTTTTCCTTGGAAACCAGCTAAAAGGAAGGGTACTTGGAGCTTTTAACAATGATAAATTGACCTTGAACTTCTAAGTTATGTCCTCCACCATTAAAGGCAAAAACACGGCCATAATTACTTATTTGACCATAATTGGGGCTATTATAGCCATTAGCATGAATATGGAACCCAAACATGATTTTGCAAAGTTTCATATCCGTCAGGCTTTTGGTATTCATTTATTGTTTCATGCTTTTGCCATTTTTAATAGCGTTTGGTATAATCCTTATACATTGCCCGTACTATACCTATGTTACTTCACCTTATTGATCTATGGTTTTTTAGGGGTGTTGAACAATAAAAAACAGTTGATTCCAGTGCTAGGCCCTTACTTTCAAAAATGGTTCACCTTTATTAATTAACCCATGACCACTGCCCCACTTTCTCTTGAACATATTATTAGGCCATCCAATAATACCGATAAAAAAGCCCCGGTTCTTTTTATGCTACATGGCTATGGTAGCAATGAAGAAGATCTTTTCTCTTTTGCTTCCGAGCTACCTCCTGAACTTTGCATCATATCGGTAAGGGCCCCTTATGTTCTACAACCCTTTGGTCATGCATGGTATGCCATTAATTTTGATGCGCAAAACGGTAAATGGAGCGATGATGAACAGGCGGTATTGTCCCGTGATAAAATTATATCTTTTATGGACGAGGCCTGTGAAACCTATGGTCTGGATACCGACAATCGTACCCTTTTGGGCTTTAGTCAGGGCACTATTTTAAGCTATTCCATTGCATTGTCCTATCCTTCCAAAGTAAAAAACGTAATTGCGCTCAGTGGTTACATCAATCAAGGAATCCTGTTGGAAGGTTATGCTAACAATGATTTTTCCAACCTTCAGATCTATGCCTCCCATGGTCAGGTGGATCAGGTAATCCCGGTTGAATGGGCCCAAAAAGCACCGGAAATAATGACTGCATTGGATATTGATCACGTTTATGAAGAGTTTCCTTCGGGACATGGCGTTATCCCCCAAAATTTTTATGCCCTTAAAAAATGGTTAACGGATAGAATTTAAAATGTACTGGTGTAGAGTAAATGATCGGTCAAGGTAAAATCGGCCCCTAAATCATCTTTTAAACGATACTCAATAATCATTTCTCCCCAATGTTTGCCATCCGTAAATTCGGCCAATATCCACTTATGGTTCAGAACATTGATTTTGTTTATTTTAAAATCGCCCTCCATTCCCTCATAGGGTATCAATGGATTATTACCGGGGCTTTCGTTGGTTTCCAATAATTTATCGGCTATATACCTCTCGGGGTTTTCGAGGTTTAAATGCTCGTAATTCTCCAAAGCATAATCATTATTTTCCAGAGAGAAATGTTGCACGTCCATAACCTTGATGTTCAGTTCTTGCACGGAATCCTTTAGTGCCACCGTTTCCAATTCCAGACGTTTAATTTTCTCTATATGGGCCGTCACTATTTTATCGCTGCTTATAAAGAGATATAGCCCTATGAGAGAGGCAAAAATAAAGAGGTACAAGAATATTTTATTTTTCATCTATTGTCATTTTTGTTTATATCGATATCTATTTATAACGTCATTTCTAAATTATCGTATGCTAAATATACATTTTTAGGGAGTTGGGCTTCCACTTCCTTATGAAAACCCAATAAATGGCTAATATGGGTAAAATAGGTTTTTTGGGGCTTTATGGTCTCAACAAATTCCAAAGCCTCCTTTAAATTGAAATGGGAATGGTGCGGCTCTTTTCGTAACGCATTTACGACCAATATTTTAGTTCCCCTGATCTTTTCGATCTCCTTTGGCCTTATCGATTTTACATCGGTAAGATAGGTAAAACCATCCACCCGAAAACCAAAAACCTTCAATCTATTGTGGTCCGCTTCAATGGGAACGACTTCTTTATCACCCAACTTAAAGGATATACCCTTTTTAATTAAATTGATTATTACGGCAGGGGCCCCGGGATACCTGTTCTTTCTACTGAATATATAATCGAATCTTTGTTTCAGGGATTTGATTACCCGTTTACGGGCATAAATGGGAATATCTCCCTGTCTGAAGAAAAACGGTCTAATGTCGTCCAGACCGGCCGTATGATCGGAATGTTCATGTGTAAAAAGTATTCCGTCCAATTTTGAAATCTTATGCGTAAGCATTTGCTGTCTAAAATCGGGGCCGCAATCAATTACATAATTATATTCCCCCCAGGACAACAGCACCGAAACGCGGAGCCTTTTATCCTTTTCATCGTTGCTCAGACAAACCGGGTGGGTACTCCCTATAATAGGGATACCTTGTGAGGTACCCGTTCCCAAAAAGGTGATTTTAAGCCTTTGTTCCATCCAAACAAATTTAATCCTTATTTAAATAAAACAGCAAGGATATGTATCTCTAAGAAATTTTATAATTGCGTGTAACGGTACTGATTACGGGATAAAACCGCCTATGCATTTTTTTTGGCCGTTTGATCATTAGATGTCCCGTTATTTATAACTTTGCCAAAAGCAAACCCGCAAAGAATGGCTTCAGCCTTAAAGAAAGATACCGCCTTTGAAAATATTCCGTCTATAAAGGCAAAAACGTTGAGAATTAATTTAAATCCGGACATATACGGCACCTTTGCGGAAATTGGTGCAGGCCAGGAGACGGCAAGACACTTTTTTAGGTCTGGTGGAGCTTCTGGGACTATTGCCAAGGCAATGAGCGCTTATGACAAGGATTTTAGCGATGCCATTTACGGAGCCGGAAAAGACGGCAGGTATGTAACCCAAGCACGCTTAAAGACCATGCTGGAACATGAAATGCAGTTGATGGAGGAGCGCATCAGCAGAAAAAGACATCCTGAAAGGTTGTTCTTTTCCTATGCGAATACGGTGGCCACCATTGATTTTTCCAAACGCTATAAAGGTCACGGATGGGTAGGTATCCGCTATCAATTAAATCCGGAACAAAAGGAATTCAATGAAATTATAATGCACATTCGCTTTAAACAAAGCGAAGCCAGATTGCAACAGGAAACTTTAGGTATAATAGGTGTGAATCTTATTTATGGTGCTTTTTACAAGTATCATAAACCCAAGAAAATGCTTAAATATTTATATGACCATATCGATAAGGATACCGTTGAAATAGATATGATCAATTTTTCCGGCCCTGATTTCAAAGGTGTGGACAATAGGCTTATAAGTCTTCAACTCATTAAAAATGACATGACCGATGCGGTTATGTTCGGCCCCGATGGGAATAACCTTTTACCCGCCACCGTACTTTACAAAAAGAATATTTTGGCTTTGCGCGGAAGTTTTAGGCCCGTGACCATGGTAAATCTGGATATGTTCCAGAAATCACATGATATTTTTATCCGTGACCCGCAAGTGGACCAAGAGAATAGTATCGTTATCTTTGAGATTACACTTTCCAACCTTAAAGCTTCCGGGGAAATAGACGAACAGGATTTTATGGATCGTGCGGAACTGCTCTGTTCCTTGGGCCATTCGGTGATGATTTCCAAATTTCAGGAATATTATAAACTGGTGGAGTACTTTAATAATTATACCAAAAACCGTATTGGCCTTACCATGGGGGTAAATAATCTGGTCGAAATATTTGATGAAAAATATTATAGACATTTAAGCGGTGGTATTTTGGAAGCTTTTGGAAAACTATTTTTCAAAGACCTGCAGGTGTACCTTTACCCGATGAAGGACCCGGATACCGGGCAGGTAATGACCAGCAACAATATTAAGGTACATCCAAGAATGAAAGAATTGTATAAGTTCTTTAAGTACAACGGTAAGGTAATGGACATTATCGACTACGAGCCGGAAATCATGCATATTTTCTCTCGGGACGTGCTAAAGAAAATCATGAACGGAGAAGACGGTTGGGAAGAAATGCTTCCAGAAGGCATTGCCGAAATTATCAAGGAAAAAAATCTTTTTACACGAAAAGCTTTGGAAACTAAAAAAGAAAAGGCCTAAGAAATGTTTATTCGGACAAACCCGATCTTACAAATTAAAAATAAATATTTTTCAGGCCGCTTCTTGGTTCAGGTCCGTTAATCCAACAGTTGAGCCGCGTGATCTTTAGTCTTTACCTTATCTATTACCTTGGTAACGGTTCCATCGCCATCTATGACAAAGGTTTTTCTGTGGATACCGTCATATTCCCTGCCCATAAATTTTTTTCGGCCCCAAACACCAAATGTATTTAACACTGTATGGTCTTCGTCCGCCAGCAATGGAAAAGGAAAATCATACTTCTTTTTAAAGTTGGATTGTTTCTTTTGAGAATCTGCACTAACCCCCAATAATTCATAACCTTGGGATTGTAGTTCCGCATAATTATCTCTCAAATTACAAGCTTCCAAGGTACAGCCTGGGGTATTTGCGGCCGGATAAAAGAACACGATCAGCTTTTTACCCTCATAGTCCGAGAGATTAATCGTATTTCCATCTTGGTCTTTAGCGAAAAATGCTGGAACTTTATCTCCTACTTTCAACGTATTCATGTAGATTTAAATTTAATTATCGTTTAAAACATAGATTCCCAAAATTAAACTTAAAATGACGAAAGCCGAAAAGGTATCCTTCACAATTTCAACCCTGCAACAATTATATCCGGTAATTCCGGTTCCTTTAGAACATAAGGATCCATATACCTTGTTGATCGCCGTACTGATGTCCGCTCAAAGTACGGATGTGCGTGTAAACCAGATAACTCCCCTTCTATTTGAAAAAGCGGACAATCCGTATGATATGATAAAGCTCACCGTAGAAGAAATCAGGGAGATCATAAGGCCTGTTGGGCTGTCGCCCATGAAATCCAAGGGTATTCACGGACTTTCAAAAATTCTTATTGAAAAATACAATGGCGAAGTACCCAAAGAAATAGAATTATTGGAGGAATTACCGGCCGTGGGCCATAAAACGGCCAGTGTGGTCGTATCCCAGGCTTTTGGCATTCCGGCTTTTCCGGTAGATACACACATTCATAGGTTGATGTATCGTTGGGGGTTTTCCAACGGAAAAAATGTAGTGCAAACAGAAAAGGATGCCAAGCGACTGTTCCCTAAAGAATTGTGGAACGACCTGCATTTACAGATTATCTGGTATGGTAGGGACTATTCCCCGGCCAGGGGGTGGGACTTGAACAAAGACGTTATCACAAAGACCATCGGCCGTAAAAAAGTATTGAACGATTATTATAAAATTAAAAAGACCCGCCAATAGCGAATCGTTTTAATTTAAAAAGGTCTCAAACCTTAAATTCTTATATTCAATTTCATAAAGTGCCTGAGAAAAACTTAACAAAAAGTTGATCGTCTTAGGGCATACTTTGTTAAATTGGGTTTGTTCTCGATAGTTAGAGTAAATTTTTTCCATACTTCCAATGTTGTTACATTAAATTAACGCAACTAAATTGGAAATATTGTTTTATCTATTTTAGACCGCTATTAATTGGTTAGAACAATATTATGTTTATCTATGATTTTTCTTAAGTTGATCAAGGCATAGCGCATCCTTCCTAAAGCAGTATTTATACTAACACCGGTGTTTTCGGAAATTTCCTTAAAACTCATATCCTTATAGATACGCATTAACAGTACTTCTTTTTGATCGTCCGGCAATTCTTCTACCAAATAACGAAGATCGGTATCAATTTGATTTTTGATCAATTGCTTTTCGGCATTCAATTTATCATCTCCTATTACCGAAAATATATTGAAATCATCATTACCTTCGAACATCGGCATTCTCTTGTTCTTTCTAAAATAATCGATGATCAGGTTATGTGAAATCCGCATGACCCATGGCAAAAACTTCCCCTCTTCACTATAAGTACCCTTTTTAAGGGTTTTAATGACCTTAATGAACGTATCTTGAAAAATATCCTCGGTAATATCCCTGTCCAATACCTTGGAATAGATAAAACTAGTAATACGTTGATTGTGTCTATTGATCAATATTTCCAGTGCTTTTTCATCACCGCTTATGTAATCCCTTACTAGTATCGAATCTTCAATTTGTAGTTCCATATCAGTCATTTCTTTTTGTTGGTTAAAGATTTGGGGAATCTTGATTAGTAATTCTGTTTTGCTGTTAATTATGATATAAAACTAGATAAAAGCCCTCCCGTGCAAAAAACTATGTTGTAAAACTGCCTTTTTATGATGTGAAACAACGAAAACCCATTTTTCAATACAATAAACCTGTATTTTGATAGTTGCAATGGTTCAGGACTAGCGGGAGAGCATTGTAGTAATCATTAAGCCACCCATGGAACAATACCCATGTATTAATTCAATGGACAATTACCCGATAACGGTCATGTAGTATTTTTTTGATAGTCAATTATCAATATGTCGGGGCCGATCATATAGATGGAATCAATAGGGAAAGGGGCGATCGGTCACCCATGGCTACCTTCCAAAAAAACAAAGCCCTTAGTATTTCTACCAAGGGCCTTTCTTTATATTATTATTAGGAACTAGTTTAGGTTGCCTTCAAACTTGATTCCTTTTGCTTCCGTTATTTTCAATGATTTGGAATAATCCAACAAAAACTTGATCGTTTCCGGTTTGGCTTTGACCAACTTACATTTATCATCGTTTCTTTTAACGTAAATATTTTCCATATTCTTCCGTTTTGATTTGATATTAGAACGGAACGGAATTAAATATAGTAGATTCAATCGACCTGTGACCTATTAATTCGTTAAAACAATACTATTGGCCTCCACTAGCTTTCTAAGATTGATCAGGGCGTAGCGCATCCTGCCCAAAGCGGTATTGATACTAACTCCTGTGTTGTCGGAGATTTCCTTAAAACTCATGCCTTTATAAATACGCATTTGCAATACTTCCTGTTGATCTTCCGGTAATTGCTTGATCATATTGATCAAATCGTTGTCGATTTGATTTTTTATCAATTGTTTTTCCGCATTTAGGCGTTCATCTCCCATTAAAGAGAAAATATTAAAACTATCCTTACCTTCATACATCGGCATTCGGTTATTTTTTCTAAAGTGGTCTATAATCAGGTTATGGGCTATACGCATGACCCATGGAAGAAATTTTCCCTCTTCGTTATAAGCTCCTCTTTTAAGGGTACGAATAACCTTCATAAAGGTATCCTGAAAAATGTCTTCGGTCAATTCACGGTCTCCTACCTTAGAATATATAAAACCCGTAAGACGGGAATTATGCCTATTAATGAGCTGTTCAATGGCCTGTTCATTGCCTAAAATGTATTGCTTAACGAGTTGGGAATCCTCAATCTGTAGGTTCATAGCTATATTACTTTTATGGGGTTAAAATTTGGCCCTTTTTCATGAGAAGAAGGGTCTTTTTCGTTATTATCTTAACTTAAAAGTAATGGAGTGCTATAGGCTTATTGAGGTTTAAGATTGAATTTCAAAGATAGAAAAAAAATTATATTCCCAAAAAAATGTGAAAAATAGGAGTCTATCAAGTTAGAAGAAAGGCTTTTCTTGGTTAATGAAAAACCCATATTGTATCTTTGCAGACCTAGAAAATAGTATGCCTTTAATTACCGAGATAGACCCTAAGGAGAACATCATCATAAAAGGTGCAAAACTGCACAATCTAAAAGATATAGATGTTATTATTCCTAGAAATAAATTAGTTGTGATTACCGGGCTGTCGGGTTCCGGAAAGTCCAGTCTGGCCTTTGATACCCTTTATGCCGAAGGTCAGAGAAGGTATGTAGAAAGTCTCTCGTCCTACGCCAGACAATTTTTGGGAAAATTGGACAAACCCAAGGTAGATTATATAAAAGGGATTGCCCCGGCCATTGCCATTGAGCAAAAAGTAAACGCTACCAACCCGCGATCAACCGTTGGGACCACCACGGAAATCTATGATTATATAAAGTTACTTTACGCACGGATCGGTAAGACCTTTTCCCCAATTTCAGGTAAGGAGGTAAAAAAGGATACGGTAACGGATGTTATTGAACACGTAAAGACCTTTTCCGAAAACACAAAATTGTTGCTCCTGGCCCCTATTGTTATCCGTGAGGATAGGGATACCTTAAAATCATTGCAATTGTTCTCCAAACAGGGTTACGCCCGAATCAAGTATAAGGGAAAAGTGTTACGGATAGATCAGGCACCCGAAGATATTGGCAGGAAATTCGATCTGGTCATTGACCGGATCATCACCAAAGACGATGAGGACTTTTACAACCGCTTGGCCAATGCAACGGATACCGCTTTCTTTGAGGGCAAGGGGCAATGCGTGATCGAAGTATTGGAAAATTCCGACCAAACGCTGTTCAGCAATAAATTTGAACTGGACGGAATGCAATTTTTAGAACCCAATGTTCATTTGTTCAGTTTTAACAACCCTTATGGAGCTTGCCCAAAATGTGAAGGATATGGAGATGTTATCGGCATTGATCCCGATCTGGTCGTGCCCAATACGGCACTTTCCATCTATGAAAATGCAATTTTCCCATGGCGGGGCGATAGCATGGGTTGGTACCGGGACCAACTGGTAAATTCTGCCTACACCTTTGATTTCCCTATTCATAAACCCTGGTACGAACTCAGTGTGGCGCAACAACAGCTGGTATGGGAAGGTAATGACCATTTTACTGGATTGCACAAGTTCTTTGAAACGTTGGAAGAGAAGAGCTATAAAATCCAGAATAGAGTCATGCTATCCCGCTATCGCGGAAAGACAAAATGCAATGTTTGCAAGGGCAAAAGGTTGACCAAGGATACCGATTATGTAAAGGTGGGGGAGAAATCCATTTCAGAATTGGTAGAACTTTCCATTGAAAAATTAATCGTTTTTTTCAGTAGGTTAGAGCTGAGTAAGCATGATGCCCATATTGCGGATAGGTTATTAAAGGAAATCAATACACGATTGGGTTTTTTGGATAAAGTAGGCCTAAGCTATTTGACCTTGAATAGAAAATCCAATACCCTGTCCGGAGGTGAAAGTCAGCGTATAAACCTGGCAACATCGTTGGGAAGCAGTTTGGTGGGTTCCATGTATATTTTGGATGAGCCCAGTATTGGCCTCCACCCAAAGGATACGGAAAACCTGGTGGAAGTCCTTATTTCCCTTCGGGATTTGGGTAATACGGTCATTGTAGTGGAACATGATGAGGATATTATGAAGGCTGCCGATGAGGTCATTGATATTGGCCCGGAAGCCGGTACTCACGGTGGAAATGTAGTTGCACAGGGAACCCTTGGAAAAGTATTACAATCAGATTCCCTCACGGCCAGTTATCTGAACGGCACTATGGAAATAGCCGTTCCCAATGAACGCCGTACCTCCAAAAACCATATTACGATAACGGGGGCCCGTGAAAACAACCTTAAAAATATTGAGGTTACGTTTCCTTTGGATATGCTCACCGTTGTTACGGGGGTTTCCGGGAGTGGAAAAAGTACCTTGGTCAAAAAGTTGTTATACCCTATTATCCTGAAAGAAGTGGGCGGGTATGGTGAAAAAGCGGGGCATTTTACTTCCGTTACCGGAAAATACAAGCATATAAAACACGTAGAGTTTGTAGACCAAAACCCCATTGGCCGATCCTCACGTTCCAATCCGGTTACGTATATCAAGGCCTATGATGATATCAGAAATCTGTTTGCCGGACAAAAACTGAGCAAAATCAGAAATTACCAGGCCAAACATTTTTCTTTTAATGTAGATGGAGGGCGATGTGAAAAGTGCAAGGGCGAAGGTGAAATTACCGTAGAAATGCAGTTTATGGCAGATGTTCATCTGGAATGCGATACTTGCGGAGGAAAACGATTTAAAAAAGATGTTCTGGAAGTCACTTTTAAGGACGCGAACATAGACGACGTCCTGAACATGACCATTGATGATGCCATTACCTTCTTTGAAACCGGAGAGCAGAAAAAAATCGTGGGTAAACTAAAACCCTTGCAAGATGTAGGTCTTGGCTATGTAACTTTAGGACAATCCTCCTCTACACTTTCCGGTGGTGAAGCCCAGCGCATTAAACTCGCATCCTTTTTGGTAAAAGGCAGTACAAAGGACAAAGCCCTGTTTATTTTTGACGAACCTACAACAGGACTCCATTTTCATGACATTCAAAAGTTGCTCACATCCTTCAATGCCTTGATCAAAAAAGGGCATTCTATTGTGGTCATCGAACACAATATAGAATTGATCAAATGTGCCGATTACATCATCGACCTTGGCCCCGAAGGTGGTGAAAACGGAGGATATCTATTGGCAGAGGGAACGCCCGAGGAAATTATTAAAATCAAAAAATCACATACAGCAAAGTACCTGAAGGAAAAAATATAGTCCTCGATTCACATGGGTAGTTAGCAGTTCCAAAAAATCACTCTTCAGTATCAAATAAATATTCGGCCTTAAAATTGAAGGTATATTTCTTTCCGAAAATTGAATGGATAATTAAGATTATCCTATACTTACAATCCATCCATCCAATTTAAAATTATTGTGTTTTCAACAATACAATTATACAACATTATGATAATCAGACATTTAATAATTGTTCTATTTTTTTGGCACGCTGTTTGGTATTAGCTAAGGGAATGTAAATAATTGCATTTAGAACCCACCTGCCCGTTGGCAGGGTAAAACCTTATAATATGAAAAATCTAGTACTCCTTTTTACGGCACTACTTTTAGGCACCTCCGGTGTTTTGGCCACAAGTACAACAAAAGATAAGGTTGCAACACGCAATGCTTACAAATACAACAACTCGTTCATTTTTGTTGAAAATGGCATTACGTTTTCCGTTTACCCCGATGGTGAGTTCGATTTTTATATTGAAGATTACGTGACCGGACGCAGAAACGGGGTTACTTTCAATTCCGGTTACGATTATAGTCCGTATGCACAGTATGATGATTACGGTGCCGTAATCCAAGTGGAAAACATCCCCATATTCTATGACTATTATGGCCGTGTAAATCAGATAGGAGATGTGGATATCGCCTATAGAAACGGTAGGGTCCGTAGATTAGGCGGTATGTACGTGTATTACAATAACAGAGGAATCTTTGATTACCATACGGGTTATATAAACATATACAACAGGCATTATGTATATCGCCCTTTCCACAGGTGGTTTGTGAGACCGTCCATTAATCTATGCCTAGTGTACAACAGGCCGTATAGAAGGTATTATACCCCGATCAGGTACACGTATTACAACCCATATAGGTATAATAGACGAAGAGCATATGTATCCTTGGGAAAAACACATCGATATAACAAAGTGCGCAGGGAAAGAGCCAGTATCTATAGAAATGACCGAAGGGTTACGGTAAGGGACAATGCTTACCGCAGCAATAGAACGGTGACCAAAAGAGGTAATTCCTATAGAAACAATAGAACTGTTTCCAAACGGGGCAATGTAATCAGAACGGGAAGAAATGTAGCTTCGAACAATACGGTTCGTTCCAATAGGGGCAATACCATAAGAAGGTCTACTTCCATAAAGCGAAGTAACAACGGTACCGTACGGGGAAACCAAGGTAGAACGGTAACCAAAAGACAGGTAACCCGTACTCCAAAAAGTACTACGGTAAAGCGAAGCACTACCACGTACAGGCAGCCTGCCAATAGAACCAATACGGTCCGTAATAACCAAGGCAGAACGGTGACCAAAAGACAGGTAACCCGTACTCCAAGAAGTACTACGGTAAAGCGAAGCACTACCACGTACAAGCGGCCGGTCAATAGGACCAGTACGGTACGTAACAGCCAGGGCAGAACACAAAAAAGTGCTAATTACAGGTCCGCTAGTAAGACACCAAGGTCCAGATCAACAGTGAGCAGAAGTACAACTTCTAGATCTGTAAAAAAAGCTCCTGCAAGGAGTAGTAGAGGTAATAGTTCAAGAGCCACTACAAGAAGCAGTAGAAGACATTAAAAGTAGTTTTTAGGTTGGTTAGTTGTTTAGCCCCGTACCGGATGAATCCGTTACGGGGCTTTTTCTTATTACGGCCAAAAATTTGCCCTCCTTCAAATTCGGTTCGGAAATCTATTTCGCAAGGGTTCCAAATAACTTTACAAACTTTTTGGGGAATCCTGTTTCGATCAACATTTTTTCTTTAGTTATTGGGTGCCAAAATTCCAAAACCTGGGCATGGAGGTAAAGTCCCTTTCCTTTTAAGGTTAAATTGGAAAGCCCGTAAGTTGCATCTCCTAAAATAGGATTTCCGATGAAGGCCATATGTTTTCGCAATTGATGCCTTCTTCCCGTTATGGGAAATAGTTTTACCAAGTTCAAAAATCCAAATCGTTCGGATGGTAAGATTTCCAAGACTTCATAATCGGAAATTGCCTCTTTACCATCAATGGCCCGTATAATACGCCCCTGGGATTGCATCTTACCATGGGTCACCGCATAATAGGCTTTGATAATTTGTTTCTTTTGGAACAATTGATTTAATGTCAAAATAGCCGTACTGGTCTTCCCTACCAATAAAAGCCCCGTGGTCGGGTAATCCAATCGGTGTACAGGTCGAGGGACAACTGCATCTTCCTGATCGCTTTTCATTAGATTTCGGGGCAGGGCATTGGCCATTGTCCTAAAAGAATTGCCACTGACCAAAATACCTGCGGGTTTGTTAATGACCGCTAGATGATCATCCTCATAAACCACCTCTAACTGAAGTTGGAACTCTCTCTTTATCGTACTTCCGGTTTCTTCCTTAAGTTCAATATATTCTCCTCCATGAATATAGGTCGCGCTCGTGGCAATCTTACCGTTCACTGCGATTAAATTCTTTTTAAGTACCTTTTTCAGAGCCGATTTGGTAGAAATGGTGGTGAAGATACCTATCCCGTATTCCTGCAAACGAATCGGTTTTTCTTGCGGAATGGCCGTATGGGTTTCTATCGAACGTGGTTTCACCTTATTTCTTTAACCATTTGGAAAGTATACCGTAAACATCTTCCGATAACTTAAAACGATATAAGATACCTACGTATATTACTATTATTAGCATGCTTTTGCACAGTATATTTAAAATAGGGTGAAATGAAAACTGCAGAAAATAGAACAACGTACCCAGTAAAATCAATAAAGCGAAGATTTTTACGGTCTCAGAAGTAAAGGGAAGCATTTTAAATTTCGACCTTACGTATAGTAGTTTTAAGGTATTGTATACAAAAAAAGCCGAAAAACTGGCAATGGCAGCACCTTTAAGGCCATATTTGGGAATAAGCCAAAGATTGAACCCTATGGCCATTAAGGCCAATAAAACACCCAACAAAAGGATAGAACGGTAATAATCGGAATTATAGAGAATGGCATTGTTATTCCCCAAAAGTGCATCGTACACCTTTGCCAGACCTATCCAAAAAACAATTAAGAAACCACCGCTATATTCATCTGGCAATAAAGCATATAAATTCTCCAAATTCAAAAGTATCAATAAAAAGAGGATACCGGATATAATAAACAGGGTCAAGGAACTTCTTTGATATAGGTCCTTGAGTTTAGCGGAATCCTTGCCATTTAAATATTGGGCCGTTAAGGGGTACGTAATCTGGTGCATGGCCCGCGCTGGGACCGCAATAGTAATGGCTATGAAGCCCGCTACTCCATAATAGGCTACGTTTTCTATTTTTAAAAAACTGTTTAGCATTACTTTATCCACTTCCATCAATACAATAGCCGTGGATCCGCCAAGAATAATGAGCAGGCTATATTTTAAGATATTACCTGTGTTCTTGGGTAGACTGAATTCCAATTTTGGCCTTCGCAACCGGTAGGCATACCATTTCATAATGAGGGTACGCAACAAATAAAATCCGACCAGGGCATTGATAAAAAATTCGATTCCGATATAATCCAACCAAAACAATACCAAAAGAAGGGTCTGGCCGATCCTACAGAATATTTCCTTCATAAAATTTCCAAAGACCGATTTCATCTGAATACGTGCCCAGGCATAAAGAACTTCAAAATAGGCCATAGCCATTCCGGCCAAAAAAATAGGCCAAACATAATCCCGTACTATCGGGTTCTTGCGGGCCAAAAAACCACCTATGATTTCATTGGCACTATAACTCAATACCGCTATGGGAAGTATCAAGGCCAGGGGCAATAACAACATTAGGGTCAAAAAACCTTCTTGTTCCTTAGCATCGGTAAAACCAGAATAAAATTTCACCAGGGTATTGGGAACACCAAAAGCCAAAACAGGCATTAAGATCGCCGATACGGAAAGTATCACCTGTACCAATCCGTAGTTTTCATCGGTCATGAAATTGGTGTACAGAAAAAGAATATTGATCGCTCCTATCGCAAAACCTATATAGGTAACAATTACATTTTTGAGCGATTGTTTCAGTACTATACCCATTAGATATATTCTACCAGTTTTCTAGTAAGTTCCCGTCTACTGTATTCTTTCACATTTTCAGAAGATACGCTAAGCTCTTGTCTTTGGTATTGTTGGTACCAGTTTAAAAGTACATTTTTCAATTGAAAATAAGAGCTATGCTCAAAAATAGCTCCGGTTTTGGTCCTTGCAACCATATCGGCTACTTCCCACCCTTCTGGTCCAATTCCTAAAATAGGGCGTTTAGCGGCCATATATTCAAACAATTTTCCCGGGATAATCCCTTTGGTCTCTTCACTATCTATTTCCGTTAAAAGAAGTATCTGGGATTTTTGCTGGTATGGGACAACCTCATTGTGGGGCAGGTATCCTATGAACTCCACAAAATCCTCTAGCCCATATTCGGTCAAGCTCTCCAAAACATCCTTGCCGACCACTCCAATGAACTGCAACTGAAGTGTCTGGGCAAAAGCGGTATCTTCCTTAATGAGTTCTGCCAAAACTTTCCATAGGTTCTTTGGGTTTCTACCGGTAAGCATAGATCCAATGTGTGAAAGTGTAAATTTTTCATCCAATTTAGTATGGAATGACCTTTCATTGTCATAGCCGTTTGTGATGACGGTAATCGGTTTTTTGGTAATCCGCTGAAATTCAAGCTGGGTGATTTTACTGGTAACTACTATTTTATCCGCATTCGTCAGTACCAAACGCTCTAGTTCTTTATGCCTGTTTTTGGCCAATGAGGTCAGTTTTAATTTTTTATGATACCCTATGGAGGTCCAGGGGTCTCTAAAATCCGCAATCCATTTTACCTTTTTAAACTCTTTTAAGTAATGACCTATTAAGTGCACACTATGGGGCGGACCTGTTGTAATAATAGTCCCTATCCTCTCTTGTTCCAGTACATCGTATAAAAACCGAATGGAAGGACGTACCCAATATTTCCTGGCATCGGGAATAAAAAGATTGCCACGGACCCATAACATGAATCGCTCTAAAACAGATTGGTTTTTCGTTCGGATAATACCTGAACTAATACGTTTTGTTTTTTTTCTAGAAAAGAGACCGGCCAAACGATAGGGTTCAAAAATACGATGTTTGTAAATCGTAATATCTTTTGGGATATCATTTTCAAAAGTACGGTCAATTAAGGGATAATGAGGATTTTCCGGTACATATACAATGGGTTCTACACCAAAATCCCGAAAATATTTTACAAATTTAAGCCATCGTTGAACCCCGGGGCCACCGGCAGGTGGCCAGTAATACGCAATGACCAGGACTTTTTTCATTAAGATTCTCCCTCCTTCCTCGATTTCCAAAAAGAAAAACCTATTCCACCTACAAGGACCAAGCCCAACAAAATAGAACTGGTCAGGGTTATCCGGGTTCCTTCGGTTACCACTTTTGGCTCAAACCTAAATTCTATTTTATGTCTTCCTTCCGGCACTTTTAAGGCGCGTAATACATAATTTACCTTAAAATGGTCTGTACGTTTTCCATCTATATAAGCATTCCATCCATTTTCATAATACATTTCAGAAAATACAGCTACACCCGCATTCGGGTTTTCAGAGGTATAGGTCAAATGATTGGGCTTATATGTCATTAAGGATATAGAAGCTGTGGAATCTAACCGATATTCAAAACGGTTAATATTCTTAAATGCATTTATATTTACGGCAGCGGTGATTTTTGTTTTCAAACTATCCAATATCCGGATCTCTTCATTTGCGGAGCTTACTTGCTTAAGGTTCTCAATAAACCAGGCGTTACCGTTGGCATTCGGATTTTCTATCGGAAAGGGGTTGCCTTCTTCATCTTGTTGTATTACATATTTTATATTCAGCATATTGAGGACGGATAGGTTTCCCCGATACACGTGAAAATTGAACAAATCTTGCATTCCCGCGGGCTTAGCGGCATGGTATCCGGTAATGCTTTGATGAAAATAGGCCGTTTTGGCCGAATCAAACCCATCTGTTTGATCAAAGACCCTAAATACACCTTTATCTTCCAAAATGGCCTTATTGGCCGCAGTTGCCTGAAAAGGTTGTAACATTCTCCTTTTGGATACAAAGCCTTCGCTATTTACATACCTCAAATTCACCCCGACCAAATCGAATATGATCAAGGTTCCTAAAGCAATAACAACGAGATTCATTTTAAGTTTGTTCTTTAAAAAGAACCACAGCAATAATCCGGTTACAAGAACATACCCCATTGATCGTAATAAGTCGCTTGTATATACCGATTTCCTGTCCAAACGCAACATTTCTGGAAGTTCTTCCAGACCGGTCATACGAAGTCGTTCGTCCCCAGGCCCAATAAAATGGAACATTCCCTTTAAAAGAAACAGCAATACGCCCAAACCTAACACAATGCCACCGGTATATTTTAGGGCGGTCAATTTTTTATCGGTATCAACTTTCTTGCTAAAAAATTCATGTAAGGCCAATATGGCCAATAAGGGAACACAAAGCTCCAAAATAACTTGAATCGAGGAAACCGCCCTGAACTTATCGTACAACGGAAAGTAATCGATCATAAAATCGGTCAGTGCACTAAAATTCTTTCCCCAGGATAGTACCAGGGATAAAACGGTACCCGATAATAACCACCATTTGTGTTTGCCCCTAGCCAAGAAAAGTCCGAGAATAAAAAGAAAGAAAATGATGGCTCCAATATAAGCCGGACCCGAGGTACCTGGTTGTTCTCCCCAATACAGTGGGACGCCACTAACAAAATTCAAAGCACTGCTTCTGGGCAAGCCCTTATCTATAAGGTAATTATAGGATTTTGAATCTTCTCCCAGATTCTCCTCACTTGCCCCTCCGAACAATCTGGGTACAAATAGGTTCAAGGATTCGGAAATACCATAACTCCATTGGGTAATGTATTCCTTGCTCAATCCTCCGGTATTATCCTTTGGGGACCCATCAGGTTCAATGGTCAATTCACTTTTCCCCCGGGTACTCCAATCCGCATATTCCTTGGTAGCCATAAGACCCGTGGCATTGGTGGCTATTCCCAAAGTTACGGCGGCCAATAAAATTCCCACAGCGGTAAAAAAGTGTTTCAGTTGCTTTTTGGTTATGGCATCAATTAAATAAACTATACCCAATATAAGCACCAAGAGCATAAAATAATAGGTTATTTGGTAGTGATTGGCCACTATTTCCAAGGCCATTGCCAGAGCGGTAAGTACAAATCCCCACAGGTATTTTTTTTGGAATACGAGTACAATACCCGCCAAAAGAAAGGGCAAATATCCCATAGCATGGGCCTTTGCATTATGGCCGGCACCAATTATAATGATAAGATAGGTAGAAAACCCAAAGGCCAGTGCACCAAGGACAGCCAATCTAAAATCGACCTTTAAACAACATAAAAGAATATAAAACCCTATGAAATATAGAAATAGATAATCGGCCGGTCTGGGCAGAAACCGAATTGATCTATCCAACTTTTTGATATAATTGTGTGGATAATTAGCTCCCAATTGATAGGTAGGCATACCGCCAAAAGCACTATTGGTCCAATAAGGTTCGGTTTCGGTACTTTTTCTAAAGTCGTTCTGCTCCTTGGCCATTCCCGTATATTGGGCAATATCATGCTGATAGATTACCTTTCCTTGCAATACAGGGTGGAAATAGGCCAAAGCCGCTACAATAAAAAATACGATAACAAAAAAATGGGTTATAAAGAATTTTAGACCTTTCTTCATTTGCTAAGCAGTGGTTGGTGGTTACACAAAGATAGCTAGTCTATTTCTTCAAAATCGATATACTCCCCTACTTTTTTGGAATCACCTTTTTTCCTTTGGGTCTTTTTATCGATAATCACATCACCCACCTTTTCTTGAACGGACCCATTGGGTCGCTCAAAACCCTCAAAAGCTTGCTTAAAATGGGATTCCGTTTTCTTTGCGGCGTAACTCAAAATTTTGGGAGCGAACAATCGCATTAAAATTTTCAGCAGATAGTACCCTAAAAGGATAAATAATATGGTTCTTAAAAAAGTCATTTATTCAAATATAATAAGATCATAGAACTTGGTCAAACTATCCGATCTGCCAAAAAATTGTGTTTTTATAGCCTTTTTTTGTTCTTTTTCTGGCACAGTTATGCAATTCATAAAAGCCTTTATCCAAATTCAAAATCACTAATTTTTGATATAATCCAAAAAGTTTGAACAGGTTCTATATCAAAAATACAATTCTCACGTTGTAATATTTAGATTCCGAGTATTAAAATAATTATAAAGTCGTTTTCATGGGCATACCCTTTACTTTCAAAGGAATAGTAAATATTCTTTTCTTTTTTACTATCACCGTTCCAATTTCCTTAACGGCACAATATACAGATGTTATCAATTCCAACCGGCCCGGACTTTCCGTTAGTGCGTATGCCGTTGGAAAAAATGTGGTACAAGCAGAACTGGGGCTATTTTATGAACAACGGGACCATAGTATCTTAAATACCCAATCCGATCAATGGGGAACGGATATTTCTTTACGGTACGGGCTGTTTTTTGAAAGTCTGGAACTAAATTATGAGGGCACATTCCAAGATCAGGATGTTCTATTTGAAAATTTTGACACAAAAGCCAAACGAAGGGATTTTTCCAGAAACCGATTGGGGCTTAAGTTTTTGGTCTATGACCCGTTTAAAAACCCGGAACGCAATAAACCGAACCTTTATAGCTGGCGGGCAAACCATAAATTTCAATTAAAAAACCTGCTGCCGGCAATATCCATTTATGGTGGAGCTAATTTTGTTCTGGGGGACAACCCCTATTACCCCGGTGAAGCGACCGTATCACCAAGGGTAATGATAGCCACACAAAGTAGGTTGACCCCTCGTTTTGTACTCATAACCAATCTGGGATATGACAGAATTGGAACGGATTTTCCAGAGTTTAGCTACCTCATTTCCCTATCCCATGCCTTTAGAAATCCCAAATGGAGCTTTTTTTTGGAACATCAAGGTATTGAAAGTGATCGGTATACAGATTTTTTACTGCGTAGTGGCATTGCCCATTTATTAAAAGAGGATCTACAGGTAGACATGAATCTTGGCGTCAATTTTAAAAATACCCCTTCACGGGTTTTTCTGAGTATAGGTGGCTCCTATCGTTTTGACTTTCATAAAGACACCTTGGTTCCAATAGAAGATCAAAATGCCGATGAGAACGGTGGTGCCATCAGGAAGAATACGATGAAGAAGCAGAAAAAGAAAAGAAAGAACGGAAGTGGTGCGGAAGATATAGATCTCGGCCCCTCCAAAAAGCAATTGCGAAAATTGAAAAAGGCCAAAAAGAAGCAAAAAAAAGACAAGGATGAAATAGAATTCTAAAATTCGCTGCACCCAAACTCGTTTAATTTTTTTCAATTCACTAAAAAGTTTTAATCAATTCCCTGTAAAATTTAAAATCCTTCAGCTTTTATGTATTGATTAATATCCCTAATATTGGTGCTTCTAAAGGACACCGATGATTACAATCAAAGCCGTTAATTCCCAAAAAGCGTTAAAACAATTTGTAACCTTTCCTTTCTCCTTATACAAGGATTCCAAATATTGGGTGCCTCCGATCATCAAAGATGAATTGGAGACTTTTGACAAATCCAAAAATCCCGTTTTTAAGGATGCCGAAGCATGGTTCTTTCTGGCTTATAGGGAAAATATCATTGTGGGCAGGGTAGCCGCTATCATCAATTGGTTGGAAGTGGATACGCAACATATACGAAAAATGCGTTTTGGGTGGTTCGATTTTATCGATGATACTTCGGTATCCGAAGCATTGCTTCATAAAGTTGCTGAAATAGGTGCTGAAAATAAACTGGATTATATGGAAGGGCCTGTAGGTTTCTCCAATTTGGACAAGGTCGGCGTTCTTATTGAGGGGTTTAATCACATAGGGACCATGATCACATGGTACAACCACCCTTATTATCAGCACCACTATGAACGTTTGGGCTTTTCCAGGGAAAAGGAATACATGGAAAACAAATTTCCGGCCAGTAATGCCGATCCGGCCTTATTTATCAAATTAAACGATCTGATCAAACGCCGTTATGGGTTAAGGGAACTCAATTTTACCAAAACAAGGGAAGTATTGCCCCTGGCCGATGAAATGTTCGACCTTTTTAACGAAACCTATTCAAAACTTTCTTCTTTTGTGCCGATCACCAATATTCAAAAAGCTTACTTCAAGAAGAAATACATCAGTTTTATTAATCCGGAATACATTAAGTTCATAAAGGACAAAGAGGATAAATTGGTGGCCTTTGCCATTGTAATGCCATCATTTTCGGAAGCTTTGCAAAAAGCAAAGGGCAAACTTTTCCCTTTGGGCATCTATCATCTCTTGAAAGCCAAAAAGAAGAGTAAGGATGTTATCTTTTACCTTATCGGTATTCATCCCGATTATCAAAACAAGGGCGTTACCGCTATTATTTTTAACGAGTACTATAAAACTTTTAAGGCCAAGGGTATTGAAATGTGCTTTCGCACCCCGGAACTGGAAGAAAATATAGCCATTAAGCAAATGTGGAAACATTTTAACCCCGTTATATATAAGAGAAGGCGTACCTACCGAAAATCCCTGTAGGTAAATCCACAAAAAAATTCAGCCTTAATTAATTACTACTCCCCCATGGCCGCCGCAACGGCTGCGGACAATCTTTTATAAGTACCATTCTCAAGGCGTTCCCTAATGGCGGAGAAAGCGGCCAGGGTCTCGTCAATATCTTCCATGGTATGTGTAGCCGTAGGTATCATACGCAATAATATCAATCCTTTTGGAATAACCGGATAAACTACGATAGAACAGAATATTCCATAATTCTCCCGCAAGTCCTTCACCAAGGCCATGGCCTCTGGAATGCTTCCATTGAGATAGACCGGGGTAACACAACTAGAAGTGGTCCCAATATTAAAACCTTTCTCTTTTAGTCCGTTTTGTAGCGCATTAACGTTTTCCCAAAGTTTGGCCTTCAGTTCGGGTTGCGTACGCATCATATCCAAACGCTTTAATGCACCTTTTACATATACCATGGGTAATGATTTGGCAAACATTTGCGATCGTAGGTTGTATTTTAAATAATCTATAATTTCCTGATCCGCTGCTACAAAAGCACCTATACTCGCCATTGATTTTGCAAAAGTTGCCAGATACACATCAATATCGTCCTGAACACCTTGCTCCTCTCCTGCCCCTGCACCGGTTTTGCCCAGTGTTCCAAAACCATGGGCATCATCTACCAATAGCCTAAACTTGAATTTTTTCTTGAGTGCGACAATTTCTTTCAATATGCCCTGTTCGCCCCGCATTCCAAATACGCCTTCTGAAATGACCAATATTCCACCACCGGTCTGCTCTGCCATTTTTGTGGCCCGTTCCAGGTTTTTCTCTAAACTTTGGGCATTGTTATGTGTAAAGGTGAACCGCTTGCCCATATGCAAACGAACACCATCTATGATACAGGCATGACAATCCACATCATAAACGATAATATCGTCTTTAGTGACCAAAGCATCAATGACCGACATAAAGCCCTGATATCCAAAATTTAGCAGATAAGAGGCATCTTTATTGACAAAAGCGGCCAGTTCCCGTTCCAATCGTTCATGATGATCCGTATGTCCACTCATCATCCTTGCGCCCATGGGATAAGCCGCCCCATGTTCCGCAGCCGCTTCACCGTCTACTTTTTTTACTTCTGGAAGATTGGCAAGGCCTAAATAATCATTGATACTCCATGTGATAACGTCCTTGCCCTGAAATTTCATTCGATTGGAAATAGGGCCTTCCAATTTTGGGAACACAAAATATCCTTCTGCCTGTGATGCCCATTTCCCCAAAGGGCCTTTATTCTCAATAATTCTATCAAATAAGTCTCTCATCGCCTACGTTGGTTCTAACTGCAAAAGTAAATATTTTTAAGAAGCATTCATAAAAATATTTATTCCATAAAAAAAGCGGGGCACAACCCCACTTTTTTTCACTATTGCTATAATTCTATGTTATTTGATGAATTGTATTTCTTGGGTTTCCTCTACTGTATTCGTATTCAAAAAACCTTGATCTTCCATCCATTTATCACTATATATCTTGCTCATATAACGGGAACCATGATCCGGGAATATGACCACTACATTACTGTGGCGATCAAATGCGTTCAATTCGTCCAATTGTTTTATGGCCTGCATAACGGCTCCACTGGTATAACCAACAAAAAGACCTTCGGTCTTGGAGATTTCCCGGGCCGTATGCGCACTCTCGGCATCCGTTACTTTTATAAATTCATCGATCACATCAAAATCCGTAGCGGAAGGAATCAAGTTTTTACCAAGACCTTCAATACGATACGGATATATTTCATTAACATCCAAATTCCCGGTCTCGTGGTATTTTTTTAGAACAGACCCATAAGCATCTACCCCTATTATTTTAATATTCGGGTTCTGCTCTTTTAAAAATCTAGCGGTACCGGAAATGGTTCCCCCGGTTCCACTACAAGCCACTAAATGAGTGATTTCACCTCCTGTTTGTTCCCAAATTTCAGGTCCCGTAGATGTATAATGGGCATCCATATTCAATTCATTGAAATATTGATTGATATATATAGAACCTTTGGTCTCTTCGTGTAAACGTTTGGCCACTTGATAATAAGATCTGGGATCGTCAGCACTCACATGGGCAGGGCATACATATACCTTTGCACCCATAGATCTAAGCATGTCTATCTTATCTTTGGAAGACTTTGAGCTTACCGCCAAGATACACTCATAGCCTTTGATAATACTGACCATAGCAATACTAAAACCTGTATTGCCCGATGTTGTCTCTATAACGGTACTACCTTCCCTTAATATTCCCCTGCGCTCCGCTTCTTCAATGATATGAATAGCTATACGGTCTTTAGAGGAATGACCGGGATTAAAGGCTTCTACCTTTGCATAGAAGTTTCCCGTAAATTCTTTGGTGATTTTATTAAGCTTAACTAGCGGTGTATTGCCAACAAGTTCCAAGATATTGTTATAAGCCTTTATCTTATTTTCCATAAGGGGAATGCGGTATTTAGGTATTTTAACAAATTATTGATTTGTTAAAATTTCGCTACAAAACTACTATTTTTTTTTAACTACAGGATTTTCCCTTCCAAATCCAATAGAAAAGCATATTCTTTAGCGATTTCCTTTAAGGATTCGAATCTTCCGGAGGCACCTCCATGACCTGCATCCATATTTATATTGAACAAAAGTAAATGATCGTCCGTTTTAAGTTCCCTTAGTTTGGCTACCCATTTGGCCGGTTCAAAATATTGTACTTGTGAATCGTGAAGCCCCGTGGTTACCAACATATTAGGGTATTCTTGTTCCATAACATTATCGTAGGGCGAATAGGATTTCATGTATTCATAATATTCCTTTTCATTTGGATCGCCCCATTCATCATACTCACCAGTGGTCAGGGGAATGGAATCATCCAACATTGTAGTGACCACATCAACAAATGGCACGGAGGCAATGACACCATTATACAGTTCAGGCGCCATATTTATAACGGTTCCCATTAAAAGGCCTCCAGCAGAACCGCCCATGGCATATAAATGTTCGGGGCCGGTAATTCCCTCTTTGACCAGGTACTTGGAACAATCGATAAAATCCGTAAATGTATTTTTCTTCTGTAGCAATTTTCCATTTTCATACCAGTGTCGTCCTAAATATTCACTGCCTCTAATGTGGACAATGGCATAGACAAAGCCCCTGTCCAACAAACTTAATCTTATGGAAGAAAAAGAAGGGTCTATGGTATGCCCGTACGAGCCGTAGGCATACTGCAGCAATGGCGTATTGGATGTTAACGGTGTATTCTTGTGATATATTAAAGACATTGGGATTTTATTCCCATCCCTAGCCATGGCCCACAGTCTTTTCTCTATATAATTATCTTTATCAAATGTGCCACCCAACACCTCTTGCTCCTTCTTTATCTCTTTTTTCTTGGTTCGCATATCAAAATCGATAACCGAGCTAGGGGTAGTCAATGAATTGTATACATACCGAAGTGTATCAGTACTAAAATCAGGATTATTGCCCACATAGGCCGTATAGGTTTCACTTTTAAATGGAAGGTAATATTCCTTGGTCCCGTCCCATTTTACGATTTTGATCTTGTATAGACCATTTTCACGTTCGGACAGTACGTAATATTCCTTAAATATATCCACGTCCTCCAAGCGCACGTCTTTTCTATGACCTATAAAATCCCCCCAATGTTCGGACGATGTATTGCTCTCATCCGTTTTCATCAATTTAAAATTGGTGGCCCCGTCCTTATTCGTAAGAATATAAAATGAATCATTATAATGGTAAATGGAATATTCCAACCCTCTTTTCCTCTCGGAAAAAACCGTAAACGCTCCATTGGGATTATTCGTTGGAAGGATTCTATATTCGGAGGTCAGGGTACTTACCGAACCTATTACCAAATATTTCTTTGATTTTGTCCGATAAATAAAAGTGGTAAATGTATCGTCCTTCTCATGAAAAACCAGTTCATCCTCACTGGCGGGGGTCCCCAGTACATGCTTGTAAATTTTATCTGAACGCAGCGTGACCGGGTCATTTTTTGTATAAAAGAAGGTTTTGTTATCCTGTGCCCATACGCCCCCGCCGGTAGTATCCTTAATGGTGTCGTCATATAACTTACCAGTCACCAGGTCTTTTATCCGTAAGGTATATTGCCTGCGTGAAACCGTGTCCACCCCATAAACCGCAAGTTTGTTATCTGGGCTAATGGCAATTCCCCCAATATTAAAATAGTCATATCCCTTTGCCATTTCGTTACCGTTGAACAGTATTTCTTCGGCCGCAACCAAAGTTTCCTTATGTCTGGAGTAAATGGGATATTCCTTTCCCACCTCATATCTTGTTTTGTACCAGTAACCATTTTCCATATAGGGTACAGATGAGTCGTCCTCCTTTATACGGCCCTTCATCTCCTTAAAAAGCTTTTCCTGAAAAGGTCGGGTATGAGCGGTACGTTTTTGGTAATAGTCGTTCTCATTTTCCAAGTACGAAATAACCGCTTTGTTCTCCTTATTGTTCAACCAATAATAATTATCGATTCTTATATCGTTATGAACCGATAATTCTTTAGCGATTTTTTTTGCCTTGGGAGCAGTTGTTTCAGTCATCTTTCTATTCGTATTTTTCTACGGGCAACGGCAAAAATAATACTTATGGTTAAAAGTATTTTTAGCATGTGAATGCATTTTCATATAAGCTTATAAAATGGGATCAATTTATTATTTTTGTACGCTATAACACAAATAAAATAGTATGTTCGGAGACATGATGGGTATGATGGGGAAGCTCAAAGAAACCCAACAAAAAGTGGAGGCCACTAAAAAAAGAATGGACATGGTCCTTATAGAGGAACAATCATCCGACGAGCTTCTAAAGGTTGAGATTACCGCAAATAGGGAAATTAAGAACATAGCGATTTCCGAAGAATTATTGCAGGATAAAGAGCAATTAGAGGACTATTTGACAATAACGTTGAACAAGGCAATAAAAAAAGCGACCCAGGTGAATGAAACTGAATTAGCGGCCGTTGCCAAAGAAGGTATGCCCAATATTCCTGGATTGGACGGGCTCTTCAAATAAATCGATCGCATGCTTACTTTTTAGCCTCGTCTTTATTTTGTATTTTAGAAAAAAGACCTGTTTATGATCGAAGTGGTACAGAAGGGCAGTGACGGACTAAAATTTATAGTAAAATCCAAGTCGGGTAAAATACTCTTAAAGAGTATTGCTTTTAACGATAAGGCAGAAATGGAAAAAATTGTCCGTAGTCTTGCCTCCTCCAATAACCCGTTGTACAAAATAGAAAGAAAAACCGATTTTGACGGAAAGTTTCTCTTTAACCTAAAGAACCGCGAAGGTAAGATAATAGGTAGCAGTGGGCTTTATTCTTCCGAAGCCGGTATGGAGAACGGCATTAAAAACTTAAGGAACAATTTATCATCCTTAAGCCGTTGATCAAAACTATAATCTTTTCATTGTTTCCATAAAAAAGTTGTGCATCCCGTCCGTATAATCCATATGGGTGACCATGCGCAGCTTTCCCTGCCCCATACCGATAATATGAATATCCCTTTCAGATAATCGTAAAACAAAATCGGCACTGGACATATAATTTTCGTCGATTTCAAAAATTACGATGTTGGTTTCAACGGGTTCCACTTTTTTAACAAATCCCAGTGCATCCAATCCTCCACCAATTTCTTTGGCCCTCTTATGATCTTCCACCAATCGATCAACGTGATTATCCAAGGCGTAAATTCCCGCTGCCGCCAGGTATCCGGCCTGTCGCATTCCACCACCAAATATTTTACGTATCCGAATCGCTTTCTGGATTTCCTCTTCGGAACCTACCAAGAGAGAACCTACCGGGCATCCTAGACCTTTGCTCAAACAAACACTTATGGTATCGAATAATCCGCCATATTGCTCCGGAGTTTCATTTTTTGCCACTAAGGCGTTCCACAGTCGTGCACCATCCAAATGGTATCCCAAATTGTGCTCGGAACAAATTGTTTTAATCCGCTCAAGCTCCTCAAAATCCCAACAAGAACCCCCACCTTTATTCGTCGTATTTTCAATACAGACCAAAGAGGTCAAAGGGCTATGGTAAAAGTCGGGCGGATTTATAGCTGCTTCCACCTGTTGGGCGACGAACATTCCCCTATCCCCATCCACTAACCTGCAGGAGGCTCCACTATTAAAACTGACACCGCCACCTTCATAATTAAAAATATGGGCATAGGCATCACATATAAGCTGTTCTCCCGGTCGGGTATGTAGTTTTATCGCCGTTTGATTGGCCATGGTACCGCTCGGAAAAAACAATGCTGCTTCTTTACCGAACATTTTGGCCGTTTTTGCTTCCAGGGCATTGACGGTTGGATCCTCCTTAAAGACATCGTCCCCTACCTCTGCCCGTAGCATAGCCTCTAACATTCCGGGAGATGGTTTGGTAACCGTATCACTGATCAAGTTTATTTTCATAGGTGCCGAAACTATTTTAGCTTTTAAAAATATGGAAAAACAAATGAGGTGGCCATTATATACATTATTTTTGAAAAAATTTGTGAAAAATGAATGTAGGTACAGACCAGTACAAAGGTCTTATTGATCGCCTTGGTGCGTTAAGGAGGTATCTTTGACATAGATGCCAAACTTATTGAAATAGAGAACGAGCAGGAGAAAACCCTGGCACCTGATTTTTGGGACAATCCCCAAGAAGCCCAGGCCCATATGAAATTTATACAATCCAAAAAGCAATGGGTAGACGATTATGATACCGCCGCTGATCTGGTAGGCGACCTGGAAGTATTGATAGCATTTCAAGAAGAGGGCGAAGTATCCGAAGAAGAAATTGCCCAACAATACGAGAAAGCGGTAAATACCATTGAAAAAATGGAGTTTAAAAATATGCTTTCCGAAGAAGGGGACGAGCTTCCTGCCGTACTTCAGATTACGGCGGGCGCAGGGGGTACCGAAAGTTGTGATTGGGCGGCCATGTTGATGCGAATGTATATGATGTGGGCGGAGAAAAGCGGTTTTAAGGTCAAGGAACTCAATTATCAAGAAGGAGATGTTGCCGGGGTCAAGACCGTTACCCTGGAGATTGACGGGGAATTTGCCTTTGGTTGGTTAAAGGGAGAAAATGGGGTACATAGATTGGTACGTATTTCACCTTTTGATAGTAATGCCAAGCGGCACACCTCTTTTGTATCGGTTTATGTATATCCACTTGTGGACGATAGTATAGAAGTTGATGTAAATCCTGCAGATATAACCATTACCACGGCAAGATCCAGTGGTGCCGGAGGACAAAACGTGAACAAGGTTGAAACCAAGGTACAATTGGTACACCACCCGACGGGAATCCAAATTTCGTGTTCGGATTCCAGAAGCCAACACGACAATCGGGCAACGGCCATGAAAATGTTAAAGTCCCAATTGTACGAAATTGAACTCCGCAAAAAAATGGAGGCCCGGGAAGAAATAGAGTCTTCCAAGATGAAAATAGAATGGGGATCCCAAATACGGAACTATGTCATGCATCCGTACAAACTCGTTAAGGATGTACGTACAGCCAAGGAAACGGGCAATGTGGATGCCGTAATGGATGGGGATATCGATTTATTTTTAAAAGGATATTTAATGATGATGGGGCAAAAGGAAGAGGAATAAGCTTTTATTTTTCTCAATGAAGTATAAAATTCATATAACAATAGATTAAAAATCATTGATCATGATAAAAATATATCACAATCCAAGATGCAGCAAGTCCAGGGATGGGTTAAAAGTTTTGGAAGAATCTGGCAAGAAGTTTGAAGTAATTAAATATCTTGAAGACATCCCTTCAAAAGATGAGCTTCGGAAAGTTATTGGTTTCTTAGGAATTTCTCCTGAAAATCTTCTGAGAAAAAATGAAATTATCTGGAAGGAAAAATTCAAGCACAAGGTATTGTCCAATGAAGAAATATTGGATGCGATGATCAAATACCCTAAATTAATAGAACGACCTATTGTTGTTAACGGCTCAAGAGCAGTTATAGGGAGACCTATATCAAATATAGAAAACCTTATAAATTAAGTATATTAACAAAGAATTGATCCAGGGTGTTTAAACCAATTTAAGTTCGAACGAGTTTATAATCCAACATTATGAAAAAAATAATAAAAACCGGTAATTTAAAATTTTTGCCCTTGTTACTCCTATTTTTTATGGGCAGCGAGTGTTTTGCCCAGTATGGTTACGGCAGGGGCGGTTACGGATATGGAAGAGGTGGTTACGGATATGGGAGACAACGCAACCCTATACCCCAGGCACAAGCGGAACCAAAAGCTCCCGAACCTAAGACCGCCGAACAAATCGTGGACGCAGAAATGCCATCCATTACGGAAGCCTTGGGCTTAAACGAGTTTGAAACCGCTATTTTAAGTTCTGTACTAAAAAAGTATGTTCAGGAACGCATAGAGGCCCAAATTTTGAAACTTCCTCCGGACAAAATGAGAGAGCTCTATGAAAGCATTACCAAACGGCAGGATGAAGAGCTAAAAGCAGGGTTGCCATTGGAAAAATACGAGGCCTTTGTAGCGTTGCAAAAAAATGGAGTCTCCAAAACGATCAAGCAAAAGAAAAAGGCGAAAAAGAAAAAACGAAAGAAGGACAAAGCCTGATCAAAATATACAAATACCGATCTTAGAGGTAAAGGTATCAAAAACAAAAAAGAAGCCAGTTGGCTTCTTTTTTTATATGTTTCGAGCTGCTCTTTTAGCTTCCCGTTTTTCTTTTAGAAGCTCAACAATATTACCGAACAACCAATATGGCACAACAAATAATAATAAAAAAATCATCAACCAAAAGCCAATGGTCAAAATACTCAAGAAAGATAAAAATCCAAGATACTGGTCAAAGTCAAACATAATCCTTTATTTAAGCATTGCAAAGATACCATAATCGAATTCTTTTTTGCAAATCGTACGTCAAATTATTTAATAACCAACAAAAAATTTAAACCATCCCGGTATTTCGGCCTTCGCCCCTATAGCTTAACTTTACATACTTAAAATGTAATACATTATGGAATATAGGATAGAAAAAGATACTATGGGCCAAGTACAGGTACCTGATGATAAGTACTGGGGGGCCCAAACAGAACGTTCCCGCAATAATTTTAAAATAGGCCCAGCGGCCTCAATGCCCCTGGATATCGTTTATGGATTTGCATACCTTAAAAAGGCAGCGGCATATACAAATAGTGAGCTCGGTGTTTTAGAAGAGAAAAAAAGAGATTTGATAGCTCAGGTCTGTGATGAAATATTGGAAGGGAAACACGATGATCAGTTTCCTTTGGTCGTTTGGCAGACCGGATCGGGTACACAGAGCAATATGAACGTTAACGAGGTCATTGCCAACCGTGCCCATGAAATTGCGGGAAATGTTATAGGAAAAGGGGAAAAGACCATTCAACCCAATGATGATGTCAACAAATCACAATCTTCCAATGACACCTTTCCTACCGGCATGCATATTGCCGCTTATAAAAAAATAGTCGAGGTAACCATTCCCGGTGTAACAAAACTGCGTGATACGCTGGAGGCAAAGTCCAAAGTGTTCAAGAACGTGGTCAAAATTGGACGAACACATTTAATGGATGCTACTCCCTTAACCCTGGGTCAAGAATTTTCGGGTTATGTATCTCAACTGAATCATGGTCTCAAGGCCTTAAAAAATACATTGCCCCATTTGAGTGAATTGGCATTGGGGGGAACGGCCGTTGGGACCGGTTTAAACACTCCCAAAGGCTATGATGTACTGGTGGCCAAATACATATCCGAGTTTACCGGATTGCCTTTTAAGACCGCCGAAAATAAGTTTGAGGCCCTGGCCGCCCACGATGCTATTGTGGAAAGTCACGGTGCCTTAAAACAGTTGGCCGTTGCCTTAAATAAAATTGCGAACGATATCCGAATGATGGCTTCCGGTCCTCGCTCCGGAATCGGGGAAATTATAATTCCGGCCAATGAGCCAGGTAGTTCCATTATGCCGGGCAAAGTAAACCCTACCCAATGTGAGGCAATGACCATGGTCTGTGCCCAAGTAATGGGCAATGATGTAGCCGTAAGTATTGGCGGAACGCAAGGTCATTACGAATTGAATGTCTTTAAACCGATGATGGCCGCCAATATCTTACAATCTGCCCAGTTACTGGGCGATGCCTGCATAAGTTTTGATGTAAACTGTGCCGCCGGTATAGAACCCAACCATGATGTTATTAAACAATTATTGAACAATTCTTTAATGCTCGTGACGGCATTGAATACCAAAATCGGGTACTACAAGGCTGCGGAAATAGCCAACACGGCTCATAAAAACGGAACCACCTTAAAAGAAGAAGCCATAAACCTTGGGTATGTTACCGCAGCGGATTATGATAAATGGGTACGACCGGAAGATATGGTCGGTAGCTTAAAATAATAGGGACATTAAAGTTGGAAAACAAAAAGGGGCAATCTTAAAATCGCCCCTTTTTAAATTAAATGGATAGTGTGTATTATTTTAAGGTAAACTGTGAAGTTCCCAATAATTTTAATTTGTCATCGTAAACATTTACCATGTATCGCCCTTTTTGGAAATCTCCGGTCGGCTTGTTAATATAATCACAGATATCTAAGGATTTATTCTCATAATAGAAACCTGTTCCTTTACTATATGTGATCGATGCACCATTGTCATTTGTTTTGGAAAAACTTTCACCCAACACATTTCCTTGTGGATCTAAGGTTTCTATAAAAAATTCCCTGTCCCCTGCCTGCGCAATAACATTGTCCGCTACCGTAAAGCAAATTTTAAATTTGTCCGTAGCTTTGGCCCTGGCGGTAGAGACCAATTTACCGTTGTTTCTTTCCCTTACGGCATCTACATTTATCTTAGAAAGGTTTAATGCGGAACCTTTCTCAACGGCATCCGCCAATTGCGTATTTTGTACCACCAAAGAATCATTAAATATATTTTGTTTTTCGAGCTCAACATACGTACTGTCCCTTTGCATTGCGATCAAAGTGTTGGAACGTGTTAAAGAATCCACTTGTTTCATCAACTGCTCTCTTTCGGCTTTTAGGACACCTACTTGTCTTCTATATCTGGACAAAGCGGAAATATCGGCTCTCATGGTCTTCACAGAATCAATATATTTTGCAATATTGTCCCTGGCACTCACCAATTCCTCATTGGTCGCATTGCTTTCCAAGATAGCTTTATCGTATTCGGATTTTAAACTATTCAAATCCTCTACGACCAAATCTTTTTCCTTGGTAAGTACAGTCTCTGTCTTTTTCTTATCTTGATAAAGACTAACCGTATAAATAATGGTACCTAAAAGCACTACTCCAAGCAATGCCGCCAATACCTTTAATCCGTTGTTATTTTTCGTTTCAGTCATAATGTAATAATTAACCTTGATTAACTTTCAATAAAATGTTTGTTTGTATCAGTTTTATATACGCAAGGAAATTAATTTTAGATGTTTTTATGTTAAATAAGATAAATGACCGACTTTAATATCATCAAATCTTTACATTTATTGTACCGATTCCATCTAAAAAACACGGGGGTTTTAATCATTTTCTTTGATTATATTTTTGAATTGGGAAATTGGCCGTGGACTCCCATTATCGAGGAATAAAAATCGGATCAAAGGGAACTCCTTTGCAATTAACCATTCAAAAAACGACAATAGGAAAGTATCTAACTTTGTTTCGGGAGCAAACTATTTGCCATATTATTTATCTTTAAAAGGAAATTCGGGTTTTGTTGGATGTTAAAAACTACTTTTTTTGAAAAAATGAATGGCTTTTAAGATATTCCTTATGAAAAAGATAAAAGTGGTAATGCTAATTTGTCTAATGGTAACGGGCTGTAAAGAAACCGCAAAAGTTTCGCCTCCAATAGGTTCCAAGTCAATATATAACACTGTTGAAATATTCACTCCAATACAGGTTAATAGGGAAACGGAAATAAAAATAATTCCCATAGAGCATGCCACGGCAATTTTACAATGGAATGGCTTGAATATCTTTATTGATCCCGTGGGAGGGGCAGCGGCATTTTCGGCTTACGGTCGGCCCGATTTAATTTTGATAACCGATATCCATGGAGATCATTTTAGTTTAGAGACACTGTTAGGTCTAGATACTTCCCGGGCAAAAATTATGGTACCTCAGACGGTAGCGGATAAAATACCTGATGAATTTACGCCTCAGCTGGATGTCCTGAACAACGGGGATTCCAAAGAACGATATGGAATTAATGTGGAAGCAATACCCATGTACAATCTGCGTAAGGAAGCGCTAAAATTCCATGAAAAAGGAAGGGGCAACGGCTACGTATTGCATATTGGGGGAGAGCGACTTTATTTTTCGGGCGATACGGAGGATATTCCCGAAATGAGGGCATTGGAAAATATTGACAAGGCTTTTATCTGCATGAATTTGCCTTACACCATGACCGTGGAAAGTGCGGCATCCGCCGTGTTGGAATTCCGCCCCAAACAGGTATATCCCTATCACTACAGGGGGAATCCTAATGTTAGTGATGTTTCTAAATTCAAAAAATTGGTCCGTAAAGAAAACCCGAACATAGAAGTAATTCAATTGGATTGGTATCCAAAAGAAACGTATTAATCGGCAAACCTTGTCGGGCTTTGCAACCCGACAGGTCTAACGGACACTATCTGATCAGCTTCTTATACTTAATACGTTTTGGCATGATATCGGCCCCCAGACGTTTCTTTTTATTCTCTTCATAGTCAGAAAAGGATCCTTCAAAGAAATATACTTGGGAATCTCCTTCAAATGCCAGGATATGGGTACAGATCCTATCTAAAAACCATCTATCGTGTGAAATAACCACGGCGCATCCCGCAAAGTTTTCCAGCCCTTCTTCCAATGCCCTTAATGTATTAACATCTAGATCATTGGTCGGTTCGTCCAAAAGCAGCACATTGCCTTCTTCTTTTAGGGTCATCGCCAAATGCAACCGGTTTCTTTCCCCACCGGAGAGCATGTTCACCTTTTTATTTTGTTCGCTTCCGGAAAAATTAAATCGGCTCAGATACGCTCTTGAGTTTACCTGTCTTCCCCCCATCATGATCAGCTCCTGTTCATCGCTAAAATTTTGCCAAATCGTTTTTTCGGGATCTATATTGGAATGGCTTTGATCTACATAGGCAATTTTGGCCGTTTCCCCTACCTCAAAAGAACCTTTGTCCGGTGTCTCTTCTCCCATTATCATCTTAAAAATGGTCGTCTTACCTGCACCGTTCGGCCCTATAATACCAACAATACCCGCCTGAGGAAGTCTAAAGTTCAGATCTTCGTACAATAATTTGTCATCATATGCCTTGCTCACACCATTAGCTTCCAATACATTGGTTCCCAATCTTGGGCCATTAGGTATATAGATTTCCAGCTTTTCATCCAATTGTTTCTGATCTTGGCCCATTAACTTATCATAGTTTTTGAGTCGCGCTTTTTGTTTGATCTGTCTGCCCTTGGCCCCTTGGCGAACCCATTCCAACTCCCGTTCCAATGTTTTTTGCCTTTTGGAAGCAGATTTTGCCTCTTGCGCCAAACGCTTTGATTTCTGATCCAACCATGAGGAATAGTTCCCTTTCCAGGGAATACCCTCCCCCCTATCCAATTCTAAAATCCAACCGGCCACATTATCCAAAAAATAACGGTCGTGCGTTACGGCAATGACTGTGCCCTTGTATTGTGCCAAATGGTGTTCCAACCAATGAACCGATTCCGCATCCAAGTGATTGGTAGGTTCGTCCAATAATAATATTTCAGGTTCCTGTAATAATAATCTACAAAGGGCCACTCTACGTCTTTCCCCGCCTGAAAGCACACCGATTTTCTTATCGGCTTCGGGCGTGCGCAACGCATCCATGGCTATTTCCAACTTGGTATCCAGTTCCCATGCGTTAGAAGCATCGATCTTATCTTGAAGTACGGCCTGCTTATCCATCAACTTCTGCATCTTGTCCGCATCTTCATAAACTTCTGGAAGGCCGAACATATCGTTTATCTTGTTGTATTCGTCCAAAATGGCAACGGTTTCCGCCACACCTTCTTTTACGATTTCCAAAACTGTTTTCTCTTCGTCCAATTGTGGTTCCTGCTCCAAATATCCCACTTTATAGCCTGGTGAGAATACTACATCACCCTGATAATTCTTATCAATACCGGCTATAATCTTTAAAAGCGTGGATTTCCCGGAACCGTTAAGCCCCAGAATACCAATTTTAGCACCGTAAAAAAAACTTAAATAAATGTTCTTTAAGACAGGGGTATTCGCACTTTTATAGGTTTTGGTAATCCCGGACATTGAGAAGATTACCTTTTTATCATCGCTCATTTTGTTTGTTTAAAAGTTTATTGTTCAGAAGTTGATCCGATTACGTTAGGCTAGAAGAAAAAAGTGAAATTCCCAAATTTGAAAGTCGATCTTAATTTTTAGTAATTTGATCTTGACATCCAAATTTATCAGACCCTCCCCTTTAAGGCATTAAAGACCCAGGCAATGGCAAAAAAACCAATTCCTACGGAAGCAAATCCCCAGCCTGCTACATCGTCATACCTAAATGCTCCAAGGGCAATTAAAGCCATTCCTACAAAAATCATTATAAACGTGGCCCATGCCAAGACGGTATTTTTATTCATTCCCATTTGTATCGAATTTTGTTTTGGTCAGTGGTAGCTCCAAATATCGGGATTTTTAAAAAATACCCCGTAGGATTTTAGTATTTTATCTTTCAAAAGGAAATTTAATGCCCGATTTTTCCCGAACAGTATCTAACAGCGTACAGAGATCACGGCTATTCTGATGGCTCCATAGTCCACTTTCCAATTTGCCGTTTTCAAGACATTTTTGAACTTCCTTTATTTCATAAGTATAACCTTTACCCTGTTTTCCAATCTCCAAATCTTGGATTTCCCCATCCTTTTCCAGCAGAATACCAGTAGCTTCATGCCATCTTGGCTTAATATGGATAGCACCCTTGCTCCCGACTATTTTCGCCTTTACTTCAGAATTTGAGTTTAAACCGCTATAGAGCATGGCCTGGGCACGCTCATACTCAAAAATCATGGCGGTCTGAATTTCCACCCCTGTCTTAAAAAAATTCGCCCTTGCTGTAATTTCTTTTGGCATTCCCAATAGTAAATAGCTCAGAAATATAGGATAGATACCAATGTCCAATAAGGAACCTCCGGCCAGGTCGGGATTGAGTACCCTACTTTTTTCATCCCTGTCCAGACCATAAAAAGTAAAATCGGCATTAAGGTATGCGACCTCCCCTATTTCCCCATTGTCCACAAGTTCTTTTATCTTAATAATAGCAGGGTTAAAACGGCTCCATAAAGCTTCCATTATGAATACACCGTTTTCTCTAGCGCACGCCAACATGGCATTGACCTGACCTATATTCACCCCCAAAGGTTTTTCGCAAAGCACATGTTTTTTATGCTCCATGGCCAAAATACTCATTTCGGCATGAAAGGTATGGGGCGTGGCAATATAGACCACATCTATCTCATTACTTTTAAAAAGGTCCTCATAACTTCCATGGGCATACGCCGCATCATATTCCCGAGCAAAATGTTGGGCCTTCTCCAAACTTCTTGAACCTACGCCCACCAATCTGTTTTCTTTTACTAAACTTAAATCATTTGCAAAACTGTGCGCGATATTTCCGGCACCTGCAATTCCCCATCTAATCATAGCATTTTTTGTCTTTTGGGTTTATTCAAATGTAATCAATTTTCCTCCTTATCTTTATCTTGCAAAATGAAACAGTAGGGATGGATATCAAGTTCAATCAAAACGAGGATACTAATAAATTAATGCTTTCCGAGCTTAAAAAGCGTCTGGCCCAAGTACAGCTAGGTGGTGGGAAATCCAAAATGGAAAAACAGCACGAGCAGGGAAAAATGACGGCCCGTGAACGGATCGATTATTTGTTGGACGATGCTTCCGACTGTATTGAAATAGGGGCATTTGTTGGGGAAGGTATGTATAAAGATCACGGCGGTTGTCCTTCGGGCGGAGTAGTTGTTAAAGTTGGTTACATTTCTGGGAAACAGTGTATTGTGGTGGCCAATGATGCTACCGTAAAAGCAGGTGCCTGGTTTCCCATTACGGCAAAGAAAAATTTAAGGGCACAGGAAATTGCCATCGAAAACAGGCTGCCCATTATATACCTTGTGGACAGTGCCGGTGTTTACCTGCCCTTACAGGATGAGATATTTCCCGATAAAGAGCATTTTGGACGTATTTTTAGAAATAATGCGATTATGAGCAGTATGGGGATTACCCAAATATCGGCCGTAATGGGGAGTTGTGTGGCGGGTGGTGCATACCTTCCCATTATGAGTGATGAAGCGTTGATAGTTGATAAAACGGGAAGTATTTTCTTAGCCGGAAGTTATTTGGTGAAAGCGGCCATTGGCGAGTCTATAGACAATGAAACCCTTGGGGGTGCAACCACACATTGTGAAATTAGTGGCGTAACCGACTATAAATCCAAAGATGATACCGATGCCTTGAATACCATAAAAAATATCATGGATAAAATTGGGGGCGATTCCAAGGCCGGATTTAACCGAACCAAAAGTTTAAAACCAAAGGAAAGACCGGAAGACATTTATGGAATTCTGCCCAATTCGCGAGCTGAACAATATGATATGAAAGAAATCATCAAAAGACTCGTGGACCAGTCCGATTTTGAAGAATATAAAGCAGGATACGGACAAACCATCCTTACGGGATATGCCCGGATAGACGGTTGGGCGGTGGGCATCATTGCCAACCAAAGGAAAGTGGTCAAGACAAAAAAGGGAGAAATGCAGTTTGGCGGTGTTATCTATTCAGATTCCGCAGATAAAGCCACGCGTTTTATAGCCAATTGCAACCAAAAGAAAATACCCCTGGTCTTTTTACAGGATGTTACCGGTTTCATGGTAGGTAGTAAAAGTGAGCATGGTGGTATTATAAAGGACGGTGCCAAAATGGTAAATGCCGTGAGCAACTCCGTAGTACCCAAGTTTACCATTGTTATAGGAAATAGTTATGGGGCCGGGAACTATGCGATGTGCGGAAAGGCATACGACCCCAGATTGATAGTGGCATGGCCTAGTGCGGAACTTGCCGTAATGAGTGGGAATTCTGCGGCGAAAGTACTGTTGCAAATAGAAAAAGCATCACTAAAAAAGAAAGGGGAGGCCATTACCAAAGCAAAGGAAGCGGCATTGTTCGATAAAATAAAACAACGTTATGACGATCAGGTATCTCCGTATTATGCCGCTGCACGACTATGGACAGATGCCATTATCGATCCTTTGGAAACGCGAAAATGGATTTCTATGGGAATCGAAGCTGCCGATCATGCTCCTATAGAAAAACCTTTTAATATGGGCGTTTTACAGGTTTAGTCATTTTGTGCGGAACCACTTAAAAAATAATTGGTGGCAGCTACGGAAGGTGCTACTTTAATAGATTCAATATCTTGGGGGTTCAAGGTGGTCAAGATAGAGGCATCATACCTAATTCCGTCCAATATCACTACTGTATTAACGTCTCCCCTCATAGTAATGGATGGTGGTGTATTGGACAAAGAATTGTTTGTATTTTGTAGTCGCATTCCCGGCACTTTTAACAAGGTGTTGTATATATCGTTCGGGGTATTCCATTTTTCAGTGTAATCATCAAATTCGTAAATTTTAAAGGGCAGGTAATAATCCGCAGATGGGAAACATACCGTGGCATCCTCCCTTAATTTTATCAGGAGATTATCGGAATCTTTTATTTTTATGGTTTTGCTCTTAAATCCGATATAACGAAAAATCAAAATAGCATCCTTTTCGGCCATAATCTTAAAATTACCTTCAAAGTCGGTTTGGGTTCCTATTTCCGTGCCTTTAATAACAACAATCGCTCCGGGCAAGGGATTACCGGATCCATCCTTGACAACTCCTGAAACTACATTTTTGGTATTGTGTTCCTGTTTATTATTGTCTATTTCTGAAATAGCATCTTTTTGGGCATTTATAAAAGAAAAGGTTAGGATTGCCACTAGGATTGGAATTGAATTTTTCATGTTGTTCTTTTTTAGATTTAGAACAAACCTATGCAACACTTTGTAGTATTAAAACCAGCAATGAGTTAAGTGGTCTTTTGATCGAGTAAAGTTACTTCCCGACCATTGCCATGGTTTTGTAACGATTTACTTTTCCGTTTTCCGTTTCCAAAAATTTTGGCACTACTAAAATTTCCTTTGGAATTTGATATTTGGATAGTGTTTCCAGTTGATGAATCTTATAGGACAGTTTAGATTTATCTTGATGCCCTTCTATGCACAATACCAACTTTGTCCCTAATTTATCATCGGGTAATCCAGCAATAAAAAATCGATTCGGAATTATGGGAGATAAAAGTGCTTCGATCCGTTCGGGAAACAATTTAACTCCTCCAGAATTGATGATATGGTCATATCTACCCAACCATTGGAATTCTTTTTCCGAAAACAAATCGACCACATCATTAGTTATAATTTTAGAATCCGAAACTCCGGGAGCATCAATAATGAGACAGCCTCTGTCATCCTGTGAGAATATAATATCGGGCAGGGATTTAAAGGTTTCACCTTTGCCCGTACAGTTGTCTTTTGTAATAGGGTTTATTCGCTTAACGGCTACATGGGTTATGGTCTCCGTCATTCCGTACGTTTCAAAAATACACGTGTTCTTACCCCGGACTTTTTTCTTAAGCTCTTGTGATAATGGTGCCCCACCAATAATCAAAGTCTTTACATGATCGATATCATTTAAGGAACCATGAAGTTGTAATGGAACCATTGCGGCAAAATCGTATGTATCCGTTATATTTTTCAGGGGTTTGGAACCTGGTGGAACGCAATCCAGTTCCAGCCCCAAGACCATGCCCCTCACCAACATCATTTTACCGGCGATATAGTTTGAGGAAAGACAGTGCAAAGCCCTGTCTCCCGGGTTTAAATCAAAAAAATTGCCCGTAGCCCTGGCAGAGTTTACCATCTGCTGTTTCTGCAGCTTTATTTTTTTTGGTGGTCCGGTAGAACCGGAAGTCATAACTACAATTTCCGGACTCTCGTTCAACCAATCCAAAAAGAAATTGCCAATATTAATCTTGAAATCTTTCCCTTCCCCAATAAAATTATGTACCTGTTCGGCAAGGTTCTTTTTAGTAAAGGAAATTCCGTTTAACCTAAAGCGAGGATGTATCTCAAACCAATTCACCTCCGGTATCGTTTTGTGCCAAAAAATCTTCTTTTGAAATTACTTTTCCCGTGAGCCGTTCTTTCCAGTTGGTCCAACCATATTTTTTGGAAAAAACGATTAGCAAAATAGGAAATATCACAAAAACGGGCACCAAAACGTCCCAACCCAAAACCGGGTCGGAAACATCCCTATATATAGAATCGGTTTGAAAGGCGGTCCAGTCTGCCGTAACCAACAAGGCTGCGGTCATATTATTGGCGGCATGAAACCCCAAGGCCAGTTCCAGACCTTCATCCATAAGGGTTAAAATACCAAGGAAAAGACCGGTACCTATATAAAAAATCAAAATACCATATCCTAATTTTTCCACTTCTGGATTAAATATATGCAACGATCCAAAAAGTAGCGAAGTAAACAATAAAGGAAACCACCTGTTTTTTGTCATCATACCCAGGCCCTGCATCATATATCCTCTCATATAATATTCTTCCATACTGGTCTGCAAAGGAATCATGGTTATAGAGACCAGTGCCAAAATAATAAAGGGAACGGGCTTAAAATTAAATTGATAATCTTCCGGTGAAAGCGTTATATCTATAAAAATAAAAATGGCGGAAATAATCGCCCAAAGGATAAAAGCAAAAAATATCCTTTTCCAATCGATCTTTTTCCTTGAGGTCGTGAACGATGTAATGGTCTGTTGGTGGACAAACCTCACGAAAATAAAAAGAAAAAGCAATCCAATAGCGAATGCCGCCAGCATCAAAAACAAAAATGTATTGGAACCCAAAATGTTGGCCATTGCTCCCAAATCGCCACTTGCCAATACGGCCATCGTATCGGATTTTAACCATAAAGCCGCTAATAAAGGAATACCGCCAACAAACTGCCAGGCTACAAATACTCCAAAAATCCCCAATATATAGCGCCAATTGTCATTTAATCCTTTATACGCTTGTTCTATGTACATAATTCCTTTATTAAATTTTCATTCCAATTTTTAATGCCATTGTAATATAACCCTCCATTTTTAACTTCCAATGGGCTATCTATGTTATTCATGAACAGGCCCCCCGTTCCCAACCCCTGCGATAACCGGTTGTTCAATGTTGCCGTCCATTGTGCAATGGCGTTCAATCCTATATTACTCTCCAATGCACTGGTAATCCACCATTCTATTCCCAACTTTTCCGCTAAGTCGATCCATTCAGAACTACCTCTAAAACCACCTACCAAACTCGGTTTTAATATAATATATCGAGGTTTTACGGTTAGTAGCAATTTTTCTTTTTCCGTTACATCTATGATCCCGATCAATTCTTCGTCCAAGGCAATCGGTAATGGTGTTTGCTCGCACAACCGTTTCATTTCCTCAAGATTACCGGGCATTATGGGCTGTTCAATGGAATGCAGGTCCAATGCTGCCAAAACCTTTAATTTATTCAATGCTTCATGTGGAGCAAAAGCCCCGTTGGCATCTACCCTAAGTTCAATTTCTTTTTTGGAATACTTTTTACGGATGGATTCCAACAAACTAATTTCTTTTTTAAAATGGATTGCCCCTATTTTCATCTTTATGCAATCATAACCTTGTTCCAGTTTCTGTTGTATCTGGTCATGCATAAAATCTACATCGCCCATCCAAACCAATCCATTTATAGGTATCGGTTTCTGGCCTTTTACAAAAGGAGAATTAAAAAGTACAAAGGGTTTTTCGGATTTTAAGGATATGAATGCCTGTTCCACACCAAATTGAATACTGGGAAACTCCATTAATTGAGATACTAAACTTTCTTTGCCCAGTTTAATATGCTCCACTACCCATTTGCATTTTTTTTCATAATCGGGAACATCATCATAACTCAGCCCTCTGAACAAACCGCATTCCCCGATCCCGAACTTGCCTTCTTCTTCCAAAATGAGAAAATAGGTTTCCTTTGTATGCAATATTCCCCGGGATGTACCTCCGGGTCTCTTGAAATTCAGTATATATTTTTTATAGCTTGCCCTCATTGAATCGGTCAAATTTAGGCATATTTTAACTGTCAGGATAAATAGAACGAAGGCCGGGAAGGGAAAACCGATTTGAATTATCCAGGCTTCATAGGAAACCCTTGGTCTAGGCTCGGGGAATTTTCAGATTACAAATGTTTTACCGTTAGAAAAGTAATTTTCTTTTTCAAATAAATAAGAACTTCGTCAGTCTATTTAAAATTGAACCAAAAACGAACACCTTCCGAAGTCTTATCCGTATTCAATGTGGTCTGTAATTGATTGGCCAGTCTATTCATAAGCCGTATACCCATGGAAGAATTGGCCCGCTCCTCTGTATCTTTGGGTAAACCTACACCATTGTCCGTATATTCAAAAAAGCCTTCTTGACCAATTATCTTTCTAAGGTGGATATAAATTTTACCATCATCCTCATTATGGGGAAATGCATATTTAAAAGAATTGGAAACCAGCTCATTAAGTATAAGTCCAAAAGGAATAGCCCTGTCAATATCCAATTCCACTCCTTCTGCATCAATGGTAATATTAATATTATGTCCGCCTTTTTTATAAACGGACTGAACGCTATTGATCAAGCTTTCGATATAACCTTGCATCTCTATAACCGATAAATCCTCATTTTGATATAGTTTTTGATGGATCAGGGCCATAGCCTTTACCCTGCTCTTTCCTTCTTCCAATGCTTCTATTGCGGCCTTGCTCCTCGTATTTTTGGTCTGCAAGCTCAAGAGGCTGGAAACCATTTGAAGGTTATTCTTTACCCGGTGGTGTATTTCTTTCAACAAGGAATCTTTCTCCACCAGAGAATTTTCTATGATATGCTTTTGCTCAGCTATTAACCGTTGGTTCCTAATACTTTTCAAATAAGCGTATACTAACCCGGCAAAACCCAATAAGGTAAAAATCAAGGATATGAACACCAAGCTAATATCCCTGTCACGCTTTAATATATCATTTCGTGATTTTTCCAAGGCTTTCTTTTGTTCTTCGATCATATTCCTGGAATACTCCACTTCTTGGGTAACCACGGCCGCTAATTGCTGACTTTTAATATTGGATTCCTTAATATCTATAGAATCCCTGATTCTTATGTTTTGTTTTAGATAGGTAGTCGCACTTTGATAATTTCCCGTTTTATCATAGTAGGCAGCGTATAACCTATTCTTTTTAAGGATATTTTCTGCCTTTATCGGTTTAAAATCATTGCTGAGGTAATCCGTTGCTTTCGCAAAATCGTTTAATTGTAAATAACAGTCCGTTATTTCCAGGGAATTTTCTATAAGATCAGAGGAAAACTTACCGCTATTGTATTTTTTGATGATATCGATACTTTTTTCCAAAAATGGAATAGCTTCTTTGTATTCTTTTAATTGTACATGGCATTTACCGATATTACCTGTAATAATTCCTTTGAGTATATTGGCCTTATTAAGTTCATTATCGGTCTTGGTATTGATTACATCACTAAAATAAACATCCAATAGTGCATCTGCTTTCTTAAAGTAGGTCAAGGCGGTAGGTGTGGATTTATCCAACCTAAGATAATTTCCGATATTGTTGTTATAAACGGCTTGCGCAAAAAAATCATCTTCTGCAATTTCCTTTTTCTCTTCGGTCATATAATCTCGCATGGCCTTTCTATGCTGGCCTAGACTGGAATATATATCATAAAAAGCAACGTTTTTGGTCAAACTATGTTCACGCTTTCGCATTCGAACTTCTATTTGTTTATCATAGAGTTCCAATTTGGAATAGTTGTTATCCATAAGTTCAAAAACAAGTACTTTGGTCTCCATCCCAAACTTTTCTATATCCTCGTAAAAAGATTTTGTAAGTGCCAGGCTTTTTTCATAATCACCTAAATCATAATAAATCTGTGCCTGGATGAGTTGATAATCCCGAACCGAAACGGAATCTTTTGTTTTCTCGGAACTACTGAGGTACACATTTACAGTGTCCAACCAGTCATAAGCCGAATTTTTATTATATCTGTTGGGTGTACCGAAGAAAAATGTGGAACGATCGTTCGCTTCTTGAAGTGATTGAAACTCTTTAAAGTAATCTTCTTCTATTTCTTGGCTTGATTCCTGTGACCAATTGATCTGGCAACAAAAAATAAGCCAAATGAATAAAATAATTGTAATATAATCGTATTTCTTCATGTCATACAAGCACACAAAACCAAACATAAAGATTATGGTCCGTTTTGATAATTTTTTGTTGTGACCAAAAATGCTATTTCATTTTTTATCACCCAAAGGATTCCGGTTATAATGGAAATCATGTTCTCTATTCTTCCAAATTTCCCAATAAAAAAGCGTAATTATCCAGAATAGTATAAAAAACAGCTCAAAATTTGGAAAATCATTCTCTTACTACAAAAATATTATAGGATTCCCGTGGTTGTTGAATAATGTTGTGTATTCCCCTTATTTTGTTGTGAAGTTACTTTTATCCTTAAATTGATGTATTTCATCGGATTTTTATGCATTTCAAAGAATGGGCATGAATTAAAAAGGGACAGTATCCAATAAAATTGATATCGAAATTCTTTAAAAGATAAAATTTCGGTAATTATGAGTTCATCGCAGAGATAATAAACTCCTTAAAATCTTTTGAAATAGGAATCAAGGTATTATTGATCATGATATCCTTGGAATTGATAGCATCAATATGGTCAACATTAACGATATAGGACTTATGGGCCCTATAAAATTTGTTTTTTGGAAGTTTTTCCAGATAATCTTTTAAAGGTGATCTTACCAAAAACTTTTTATCGATCGTATTTACCTCCAAATACACATTGTCCGCCTTTATAAATTGAATATCCCCAAATTGGATTCTGTAATATAAGTGTTGTTTTTTTACAAAAATAGAATCTTTAAGTACGGAATTGGACATGGGAACATCCTCATTTACTTCACCATTGGATTGGGAACCGTTCTGTTTTCCATAAATAAAATTGGACAATGCAATCTCTATCGAAGTATAGAGATCCTGTTGTTCAAAAGGTTTCACCAAATATCCATTCGGTTTTACCGTCTTGGCATTTTCTACCGTAGCCCGATCCGAATTAGAAGTGACAAAAATAAAAGGGATATCATAATGGTCCCGAATGTGTTTTCCTAAGTCTATACCCGTTTTATCGGAAGCCAAAATAATATCGATCAAAACAAGGTCTACTTGCTGTGTTTTCAGCACTTCAATAGCTTGTTCATAAACAATAACATTGTCCACAATTTCGTAGCCAATTTCCTCCAACATGGACTGCATGTCATCTGCAATAATAACATTGTCCTCGACAATAAGTATTTTAATAGGCTGTTCCAAAGTTATGTACGGTTTAGATGGTTTTCATCCAAAATTACAAAAAATTATTATAACCAAAATAAAAGAGAATGGCTAGGAGAAAGGTACTTAGGGCCAATTTTTTAAGCTCTGGATCTAATTTATGTGGTTCATTGAAGGCATTCACTTTCAGGGCATGAATAAAAATCGGAAGATAGGCAATGAGGCATATAAACTGTAGCCAAGTGCTGTAGGTGCATAGAATAAATATCAATAATCCTAAAAAGGAGCCTCCCAACAGGCACAGGTGATAATTTTTCCCCATCTGAAACCCGATCTTTACAACTACGGTGTTTTTCCCTGCTCTTTTATCCGAAACATGGTCCCTAAGATTGTTCAAATTAAGTACGCCAACACTTAATAGGCCCATGGTTATAGCGGGCAAGGTTGAAAGTATGGGAACCGTTTTAATATGCAGAAACATTGAACCCAACACCCCGACCAAACCAAAGAAAAGGAACACGAACAAATCCCCGAAACCATTGTATCCATAAGCCGATTTTCCTACGGTGTATTTTATAGCCGCCCAAATGCTCAATATACCCAACACCAAAAAGAAGAGCATAGAGATCAGGTGTTCCCCTTCAAAGGAAAAGTACAGCAATAAAATTACGAGTACACTGTTGATTATAACAGAGGTTATGATTCCGTTCCTTAAAGCATTACGCGTTAAGAGACCGCTTTGTAAGGCTCTTTTAGGGCCTATTCTCTCATCATTGTCCGTTCCTTTAATACCGTCACCATAGTCATTGGCAAAATTTGAGGTAATTTGAAAACCTACGGTGGTCAATGTCGCCAAAACAAAAACAAGGAAATCCGATTCACCGTACAACATGGCCAAACCGGTCCCTACCAAGATACCGGATATGGAAAGGGGCAATGTCCTTAGCCTTGCGGCATTTATCCATGCCTTAATTTTAGACACTAATGGGGAGCTTCTATTTGGATACGTTTTCCATTTTGATAAGAGGCTACAAAAGCATCTTCAAAACCAATATCGACCAATTGCTTTCTAAAGGATTGCGCTTCTTGCAATGTCTCAAAATTGCCCAACGAATACGAATAAAAGGGATTTGTCTTTACGAACAGTGTATTGGTCAAAGCTTCTGAGGCAAGGGTTACATTATTATCCACGAACGATTTAATCTGTACGGAATATATTTTTTCTTTTTGAAGAAACTCCTTGGCCAAATAAAATTCCTTGACCAAACTCAGTTCTTTATTTTGTTGTTTTAGGTTATCTATACGCATTTTTATAGCCTCTAAACTGTCAATGGACGTTACGACCAAATCACTATTCTTCTTATCAAAACTATTGGAACTGCTCAAACCTGCCGTAAATGAGGTAAAGGCCAAACCTCCTATTAAAAAGAAAGCCGTGATACCCGCAAAAATATTCCGCTGGACCTTACTTTTTTTAAGTTCTTTGTTTTTATATTTTATCTGGTCTAACAGACGTTCGTTAATAATTTGGGCTTTATCAACATCCTTGTGCAATTCTAGCAAATCACTTTCTTCTATAAAAGGCATATACAGTTCTATTTAAGAGGCCCTACGCTCTAAAAGTAATTAAAAATAGGAACGATCGGTTTAAAATTTATTTGATTTCTACAAAAATAAAATTTATGACAAATTATCCCAATAAATATGGATTTAATTAACTTATAAAACTGAAAATCAATTATTTGGGAATTTTCTCACAAGTAATATCATTAATCATCCACCAAGGCTATTCCGTCCTTTTCCAGTGTAATCTTTCTTTCCTTGTACAATGTTCCCAATCCCTTTTTAAATGTTTTTTTGCTCATCTGCATCATATCCCTTATTTCTTCCGGGTCGGATTTATCGTGAAGTTTAAGGAAACCACCGTTATTCTTCAAAGTTTCATATATTTTATTAGCGGCCGGTTCTAAAACCCTGCTCCCTAACGGCTGTAAGGATATATCTATTTTATTGTCCTTCCTTATTTTTTTAATACATCCGGGAATTACATCTCCTATGTTTATTGACTTGAATACCTCATTAAAGTAAATTAAGCCTTTATGTTTTTCATTAATAATGGTTTCCCAGCCCAGATCGGTCTGTCTGATGACCACCAATTCCACCTCGTCCCATTCTTTCAAATTAAGGTTTTCGTTATTCAAAAATTTATCCAGTTTATTGGACCCTACCAATCTCCCGGTTCGTTGATCCATGTAACAGTGAACTACATACCATTGTCCCTGTTTCATTTTTATACGTTGTTCACGAAATGGCACCAATAAATGTTTTTCCAAGCCCCATTCCATAAAAGCCCCAAATTCATTGACCTCGGCAACTTGCAATAAACGAAATTCACCGACCATTATATGCGGTTCTAAAGTAGTGGCTATAGGCCTTTCATCATAGTCCAGGTAGCAAAATACTTCTATAGCATGTCCTATTTCATAATCTTCCGGCACATATTTGTTGGGCAACAATACGTCATGTCCGTGACCATCACCCAGAAAAAGGCCTACACTGGTATCTCTAAGGATTTCCAATTCGTTAATTCTCCCGATCTCTATCATAAAACAAAATTACGTTTTAATTACGCCAATACAAACGAAGCATATGGCCATAAAAAAACCGTTTCTAAAGAAACGGTTTTCTCATTTTATTTTAAACAGGGGTCATTAATAAGCGGAAGCCTTATTAAAGTGTTTACAAAGCATATAATAAACTACTGCTCTATGCTTATTTTTATTTGATGATCCGTATTTATCTAAAACCGTTTTAACCGCATCCATTAAATCCGGACTGTCTTTAAGGCCCAATTTTTTTACCAAGTAATTATTCTTAACAGTTTCCAACTCCTTTTCATCCCCGCCAGAAACTTTTGAGGCATCAAGGTTATAAATAGAAGGGCCTAAACCAACGGTAACTTTGGTCAATAGATCCATATCCGCATGCTCTCCAAATTTATCCTTGATATCGGCTGCATATTTTTCAATTAGTTCGTCTCTTTTACTCATAATTCCTAGTGTCTTTAAATTAATAGTTAATATGTCCCTAAGATATAAAATGAAAGTAATCCATCAAAATTTTATCATTCTTTAATCTGGGCGTAAAAACTTCAAGGATTCTTGGTCGATCGGATTTTTTATAAAAAGAAAAAAGTGCCTTATCCAATGACTTTTGATCATTGGCACTTAAATACTCAAGATGGTACATTTCACTAAGCGCAGAGGCATTAAGTTCATGTTTGGTTTCAAAATAGGTCTCAAAATTCTCAGAATCCTCTTTGCCCGGTAAAATCCTGAATATACCACCACCACTATTATTAACAATTATAATCCTAAGATCAGAACGCAGGTAGTTATTCCATAAAGCATTGCTGTCATAAAAAAAACTTAGGTCGCCCGTTATCAAAACAGTGGGTTCCTTTCCTATTTGAGCCGCTCCTATGGCCGTAGAAACACTACCGTCGATACCACTTGTTCCCCTATTACAAAATACTTTCAAGGAAGGGTTCAACTCAAATAGCTGGGCATACCGTACCGTAGAGCTATTGGCCAATTGCAATTGATAATTTTGGGGAATACTTTTTAATAGCACATCAAAAACGGAAAAATCCGAAAAAGCAATTTTCTTTAGATACGCTGTTCTTTTAGATTTATAGGTTGTTTTGATCGCATGCCATTTTGTAAAATAATCACTTTTATTTTTTTGATCTTGTGCATACAATTGGCCTATAAACTCATTGGGCGTACATTTTATATGCTTTTTTAAGCAAAAGAAAGTATCGTTCGCTTTTTGTGTTCCTACGTGCCAGTGTTCTTTTGGTGCATACTGTCTTAAAAAGGCCTTGATTTTTTTGGAAACGATCAGCCCTCCCAATGTTATCAATAGTTCGGGGCGAAGATCTTTAAAAAGTGATTCCTTATGGTTTGATACTTCAATAGGAGCAATAACAGTGTCAATACTGTTAAAAAAATTATAGTGATGAAGATTAGAAGTGGTTTCCGTAAATACGATTACCGAAGTGTCCTCGCCCAGTAGGTCAAGCAATTGCTGATCAATGGTATTTGGAGGGTTTACCCCTACCAATATCATTTTTCTTTTAGAATGTTTCCAACGATCGATCTCTTCATCAAACGAGATATCTACATTGTTCCCCGCTTCTTCAAAAACTATTTTTGGATATACCGATGGGCTTAGTAAAAAATCATATAAAGGTTCCTCAAAAGGTACATTGATATGAACCGGTAATTGTTTGTGGATCGAGACGTTAATGGCCCTATTCAATTCTTCCTCATTATGCACCTGTAACTGTTTTTGCAAAGTCATTGGATCTTTCTCCAGCAACCATTCCGGCCTATACCGATGAATTTTGTCCGTTGCATGTACTATATCCTGTTTCAAATTGGCCTCATAGCCTATGTGTTCGTGAAAAACATTACCCTGGCGAATGGTCTGTCCGTCGCCTACATCTATTTTATAAGAAGGTCTATCCGCAGAAATGACAACCAATGGAATCTGACTATAATAAGCTTCTGCAATCGCAGGATAATAATTTAATAATGCACTGCCAGAAGTACATACAACGGCCACCGGTCGTCTTAACTGTTGTGCCATACCCATGGCAAAAAAGGCGGCGCATCGTTCATCTACAATACTATAACAATTGAAAAAAGGGTTATCGGTAAACGAAATGGTCAACGGCGCATTTCTGGAACCCGGTGAGATAACAACATTGGAAATACCTTTGGTCAAACAATGCTGAACTACCGTTTGCGCCAAGGGAATAGAGGAATACTTCATCGGTCACAAAAATACGACCTGTTCTATTCTTAACCCAATCGTTTGGGCTACTATTTTAACTCAAAACCTTTAACATGGTATTGCTCTTATGTACAGTCTCCTCCCATTCTTTTTCGGGGTCGGAATCGGCCGTTATCCCTCCTCCAACATAAATAGAGGCCTTGCCCTTCAGAAGGGACATACATCTTAAGTTAACATATAACTCCGTACATTTTAAAACGGTCTTATAGGCGTTGTTCTCAATATTATGGGAATTCCTGTTTCTTAACTGGTCCATGGGAAAATTTAGTTCCCCCAAGTAACCCGTATAGAACAAACGGTTATAATTTTCAGTATTCAAGATAAATTCCCTGGTTTCCTTTTTTGGCATACCACAAACCGCAGGGGTGGGATGCAATGCATGGATAAGATCGTTTAATCGTTCTATTTTATAATTTCCGGATATTTTTGTCCTCAAATGCCATAAATGGCCGGCACTCACGGATTCTAATCCGCCTATTTCCAATTTATTTACTTTATCCGTTAATGCATTTATGATGTAATCCGTTACCAAACGTTGTTCTTTCAGCTCTTTATCCTGCCAATTGGGGCCTGAATCATTATCTTTTATTTGCGTTCCGGCCAATGACATGGTCGTGAACCCCCTTCCTTTGGTCTTTAGTAAAATTTCTGGCGTAGCCCCGAGCCACATCCCCACCTTGGGATGAAACCATAAATAGCAAAATGCATTTTCATACATTTTCAGCAATTTCCGGAACAATTGTATCGGATCGGTCTTTGTTACCGCATTAATTTTTCTGGAAAGCACAATTTTTTGAAATCGCCCTTTTTTGATATTGTGAACCCCTTTTTTAACCAAATCTATATGAAAAGACTTCTCCGGAGGGTTTGTAACAATTTCATTATTCTGAAAAAAACTTTCGCCCTGTAACTCCTTTATATCCATTTCCAACAATTCATCAGGTCGTAACAAAACTACTTTTGCTACTGAATCAAAAGGTGCAAAAACAAATCCTTTTTCTTTAAAATCGGATGTATGGGCAAGTGTTGAAGTATTTTGAAAAAAACCGTTAAGTACCGTTCGTTTTGGTTTTCTGTACAAAACAAAAGGCAGGTCATTCTTCAATTGGACTTCTGCTCGATCAAAAATTTCCGTAGGCATTTTATTTTTTGGGTAAGGCGATCGTAGTGAGTTTACAAATGGAAATAAGCCTGTCTTCCTCGTCGGTTATTTTAATGTCCCATAATTGGGTAGTTCGGCCCTTATGCACTACCGTTGCTTTGGCGAATACATAACCATCCTTGACACTCTTTATATGATTGGCGGAAATCTCTATCCCTCTCACAAAATATTTTTGGGCATCCAAAAAAATATAGGAAGCCATACTCCCAACACTTTCCGCCAGAGCGACCGTGGCACCGCCATGCAATACGCCGTCTGGCTGATGTACTTGCTGGGTTACCGGCATTTTCCCTACTAAAAAGTCCTCTCCAACGGCTATATATTCCATTTGTAACGTTTCCATCATCGTATTTTTGGTAGCTTCGTTACAAACTTTCAGAATCTTATCTTTATATGCGTCCATTACATTTTTTTGTAAAATTAACCAATAGTATGGACAGGGCATATTCCCTCATCGTTATAATTTATTATGGACAACATTCATAAAGAGGTAAATTACCTCAGCAGCAATTCTTATGAAGTACTCAATAGGCTTACTTCAAAAACCAGGAACATTTGGTTTGTACTCCATGGAATGGGCTATTTGAGCAGGTTTTTCCTTAAACACTTTGATGAACTGCCGCCGGATGAAAATTATATCATAGCTCCACAAGCACCTTCCAAATATTATTTAAACCATAGTTTTAAACATATAGGTGCCAGTTGGCTTACCAAAGAGGATACCCTTAGGGAAACTAAAAATGTGCTGACCTATTTGGATGCCGTGCGGGAAAATGAACAACTACCGGAATCGTGTAATCTTATCCTGTTCGGATTTTCCCAGGGGGTCTCCATAGCTACCCGGTGGATCGCACAAAGAAAATTTAAATGCCATAAACTGATTTTATACGCAGGCGGCCTACCCAAGGAACTGAAACCGGAGGATTTTGATTTTCTGATTACCAATAAAACCGAAGTACTAACTATTGTAGGTGATTCTGATCAATACTTGACCCCCGAGCGATTAAAAGAGGAAACGGAAAGAATAAACAAAGTCTTTAAGGGACGTGCCAGACATATTTCTTTTGAAGGTGGGCATGAAATAAAAAAAGAAATCATTAAAAATCTTGATGATGATGAATAAACACTTCCTCTAACCTCTATTTAACTATTGGAACAATGTTAATAATATCGAATATTAATCAACTTCCATATATCTAATTAATTGAACAATACTTTTCTGATCGTTGAATTCTATATCATGAGTTTTTATATATTCTTTACATAAACTCTTCCTGATACTATAAAATTTTATTAGCTGTTTTAAATTTTTGAATTTACTTAATTTTCCATTTTTCTTTAACCAATAATACGTATAAGGTTTTACTTTATAATCATCGGGCAAAACCAAATCGTACATTAAACTTCCCATATTACTGGCGTTAAGGGTCGAATAAGATGTATTATGTACGGTTTGAGATGTCCTACCAGGGCCACTTATAGCAGCCGGAGATTTTATATGGTATTTATATTCAGCATAAAAATCAAATTTTGAACGATTTAATAGTTCAAGGAATTTATTATTTGATGTAAAAAATTTTCTGCCTTTTATATATATCGTATCTATTAATTCTAATTGCTCTTCATTTATTGCCAATCTTTTTCCCCCATCCTCAAAGACCATTTCTTCCAACATAGCACTATAATTCAACCAAGCTTTATATTTATTTCCATTTTTCATCAAAACATCGCCATGAATAAAATCAGGAAAAACATAATGCGAAAGTTCTAAAGATTTAACCTGTGCATTTGATGAAATATAGGATAAACTACAGACAAGAATGTATAATGCAATTTTCATGTTTAAAATGTTTTGATGATGAATGGTATTAAGTTAAGTAAAAAAACCATTTAATCACATCTACTCTATGAATGTCTCAAACTTCAGCCTTGTGCTTGAAATTTCAACAATATCCAAAATTTTTCCAAAATCATGACAACATAATGGATTCTTTCTTAAATTTCCGATAATCAATTCATATAAATATATAGTACAAATATTAGGTACGGACAAATCAAATTTTACTCCTCCTCCACTACTGGCGACTCCTCTTTATAGTACATTATTTTTCTGGTGATGTAAGAATTGTCGGGAGTTATAATTTGTTTTATCCAATTACCTTCTTTTTCATCTTCATCGTCAAATTGATAGATATATTCTTTTTTTTCAGGGACATCGCCTTTAGTAATGACTTCCTGTGCTAAAATACCGTTCTCGTTATAGATATAAGTAGTTCTAGCGGTAGGTACAAAGGTTTTTTCTTCTTTGTCATAATCAAATTCTTGGCGTGCCAATAATTTTTCCGATTCATCAAAAACTTCCTCGAACGCATTATTGGCCTCCCCTTTTAAATATTCTTTTGTCAATACCATTTTTTGAACGGATCTGTCCCTTTTTCGTTGTATGGAAGTACGTATCGATTTTAAAGGAACATCGTTCAATAAATAGGTAATCGTAAATTCTCCCTTGTATTTTTTGTATTCGATCAAAGTTTCATCGGTACCTTCGTTATTGGTCCTCACTATTCTGATCAAATCGCCTTTATCATCATATTCATAGACATATTGATCCAAAAACTCCTTTTCATACGAAACAATTTTTTCCGTAATCCTGCGATTTATCGTCGTATCTATTTGATAAAAATGGGCAATAGAAGTATTGGAATCGAAGACATTATCACGATATGACTCGGACCGTTTCTCTATAAGTTCCCCCTCCCGATATTTATAATGGACCACATCATAATCCATATCGTTAAATCGGGTGACCGATTTGGTCAAGAATCCATTTTTATCAAAATCATATTCTTCCTTACCGTATTTGGTATTGACCAAACATTTTTTCACCTGATGTTTAAGGTCGAAATCCTTTACCGTAAACATGCGAATATGCTGAGCCTGCATATTTTGAAAGCAATTAAAGAACACTACCGTAAAAAGAAGAATGTAATTTTTCAACATATATTCAAAGTTAATCCTATTCCCATAAAGAGAAAACAAAAGACATACCAAAAATAAAAAGGAAGGGAAAAGAAAGGCCCGTTAGGTTTTGAAAACCTAACGGGCCTAGTTTTATTCATTAAAAGGAGCTCAGACTATTTGACTTCTTCGAAATCTACGTCCTCTACGTTATCCCCTTCCGGAGCAGCTCCTTCCGCAGTGGCATCTCCTTGCGGCGCCCCACCTGCCTGTTGTGCTTCTGCCTGGGCTTTGTACATTTCCTCGGAAGCCACTTTCCAGGCTTCGTTTATTTTATCCAAAGCCGGGGCGATTACCTCCAGATCTTTAGACTCATATGCTGTTTTTAATTCCGCCAGAGCATCCTCGATCGGTTTTTTCTTATCTTCAGACAGCTTATCGCCAAACTCGCTCAATTGTTTTTCGGTCTGGAAGATCATTCCATCGGCCTCGTTCAATTTATCGGCGGTTTCCTTCGCTTTTTTATCGGCATCGGCATTTGCTTCCGCTTCCGCTTTCATTTTTTCGATTTCCTCTTCGGTCAATCCGGAAGAAGCCTCTATTCTAATATCCTGTGTCTTATTCGTGGCCTTGTCCGTTGCGGAAACCTTAATGATTCCGTTTGCATCAATATCAAAGGTCACCTCAATTTGGGGAGTGCCTCTTGGCGCAGGTGGAATACCATCTAAATGGAACCTCCCTATTGTTTTGTTATCCGCGGCCATAGGTCTTTCCCCCTGCAACACATGAATTTCCACGGAAGGTTGATTATCCGCCGCCGTAGAGAATACTTGTGATTTCTTGGTAGGAATTGTCGTATTGGCATCGATCAGTTTGGTCATTACGCTTCCCATGGTCTCGATACCCAATGAAAGTGGTGTTACATCCAATAACAGTACATCTTTCACATCTCCGGTCAATACACCTCCTTGAATAGCGGCACCCACAGCAACTACTTCATCCGGATTCACTCCTTTGGAAGGTTTTTTGTTAAAGAATTTTTCTACCGCATCCTGTACCGCGGGAATTCTTGTAGACCCCCCAACTAGGATAATTTCGTCAATATCACTTTTGGATAATCCGGCCGATTTTAAGGCAGTCTCACAAGGTGCTATGGTCCTTTTTACCAAATCGGCTATCAATTGCTCAAATTTGGCTTTGGTCAATGTACGCACCAAGTGCTTTGGTCCGGAAGCTGTTGCGGTTACATATGGTAAATTAATTTCGGTCTGTGCAGAAGAGGAAAGTTCGATCTTTGCCTTTTCGGCAGCTTCACGCAAACGCTGTAATGCCATGGCATCTTTACGTAAATCCATGTTTTCGTCCTTGTTGAATTCCTCGGCCAACCAATCGATTATCTTTTGGTCAACATCATCACCACCCAAGTGCGTATCGCCATCGGTAGCCAATACCTCAAACACACCATCGCCCAATTCCAAAATGGAAACATCGTGCGTACCGCCTCCAAAGTCAAATACGACTATCTTTTGATCGGTATCCTTTTTATCCATTCCATAGGCCAAAGAAGCTGCAGTAGGCTCATTAATGATTCTTTCTACCGTAAGTCCGGCAATTTCACCCGCCTCCTTGGTAGCCTGTCTTTGTGCATCGTTAAAATACGCAGGAACGGTAATCACTGCTCTGGAAACATCCTGTCCTAGATAGTCCTCCGCTGTTTTCTTCATCTTCTGAAGAATCATGGCCGAAAGTTCCTGTGGCGTGTACAAACGTCCGTCTATATCTACCCTGGGCGTATTGTTATCTCCTTTTACTACTTTATACGGAACCCTATTAGCTTCTTTGCTGGACTCGGAGAATTTGTTCCCCATAAATCGCTTTATAGAGTATATAGTATTATTGGGATTAGTAACGGCCTGTCTTTTTGCGGGATCGCCGACTTTAATCTCACCGCCCTCTACAAAAGCAATGACAGATGGTGTGGTTCTTTTCCCTTCTGCATTTGGAATTACTACCGGTTCATTTCCTTCCATTACGGAAACACAGGAATTGGTCGTACCCAAATCTATTCCTATAATCTTGCTCATTCTATATGTTTTAAAATATTAGTGCCTGTTTTATTAAGCCGAAATGTAAGTGACAAACAATATGCCAAGTAAAGAAAACTGACAGGATGTCATTTATACTAAAAAAAGAGAATAGGACGGTGCCCATTTTTAAACCAGATAAGTCCATTATGGCCTAACCCTATTTCACTGAGGGAGTCCTATTGAAAATTGATTTTGAAACGGCACTTTAAAGTAACATTATGAAATAGCTGCATTGGTAACGGCATCCAAAGCTCCACTTATTTTTTTAAGGACCTCGGTAGTTTCGGCATTAAGTTGATGGCGTTCTTTTAAATAGTTTGGATCATTATAGATTATTTTTACCAGCCCATCTTTTTCAAAAACTACGATTTTTTGAGGCAAATCAATACCAACAGTTTGGTTATCTTTCATCAAGACCGTTCCCAGTCTTGGATTACCGAATAAAATAATCCGTGTTGGAGCCAAGTCTAAATCTACCGATGCCGCGTTTTTACGATGGTCCAGCTCGAGTAAAATCTTCAAATTTGGATTTTGTTCAAGAACCGTTTTCAGATTTGTATACGTATCCGTAAAGTTATGCTTGCTTTGTTTTTCTATAAGTCCGTTCGTTATCATTTCATTATTCGTTTTAAATTGATTTTATTAATGGTCGAAAATACCGGAAGAACCTTTCCGCTGACAAATGAATTCGCATTTCCAATTATATAAATGATTTAAAATACCGTTACCTTTACTTGAAAAACAACAGACTTATTATGGAATGTATCAGTATTTTCGATATGCTGAAAATTGGAATAGGCCCTTCCAGTTCCCATACTTTAGGGCCGTGGCGTGCTGCTGAACGCTGGCTGTCAGAACTTCAAAAATCCAACATTTTTAAAGAAGTCAAGGAAGTAACGATTCATATATACGGTTCCCTCTCCTTAACAGGAAAGGGACATGCCACGGATTACGCCGTAATGCTCGGGCTCTCGGGAGCTGATCCGGAATATATACCGGTCGAGGAAATACATTCCCTGATCCAAAAAATTAAAGTAGGGAAGCAACTTCTCTTAGGTAATGAACAAATTATACCATTTGATCCCGGTTCCCATATACTATTTCATAAAAAATTCCTTCCTTTTCATGCGAACGCACTAACTTTTGAGGCAAAACTTGCCAACGGAAAGAAAACATCGGAAACTTATTATTCCATAGGAGGTGGCTTTGTAGTCGTTGAAGAAAGAAAAGGAGCGAAACATAAAATAAAAACCTTCAATACTTTTCCTTTTCCAATTCAAAAAGGAACGGAACTTTTGGAATTTTGTGAGCAAGAGAACAAGATTATTTCCGAAATCGTTTTGGAAAACGAGCTTTCGCTTCGGACGGAGGATGAAATAGATTACGAAATACGAAGGGTATGGAACACCATGTTGGAGTGTATGTATGCCGGTTGCCATACAAAAGGTACGTTACCTGGTGGGCTTAATGTAAAACGGCGTGCTTTTGAAATGCACGAGAAGCTAAAAGGCAGCCTCCCCTATTCCAACCCCAGGGAATGGATCGAAAGTATTAGGGAAACCGAAGTGAAGTTTCGGCAGATCATTAAATGGGTAAGTTGTTTTGCCTTGGCCGTGAACGAGGTAAATGCCTCTTTGGGTCGTGTAGTGACCGCACCTACCAATGGGAGTGCTGGAGTTATTCCCGCTGTATTAATGTATTATTTGGTCATTGAAAACCACGATGGCGATTTTGATGATGTGAAAAGATTTTTGCTTGTTGCCGGAGAAATTGGGAGTATCTTCAAAAAAGGGGCGACCATTTCTGCCGCCATGGGCGGTTGTCAGGCCGAGATAGGCGTATCTTCCGCCATGGCGGCAGGTGCATTGACCGAACTGATGGGAGGTTCTCCCGAACAGGTATTAATGGCCGCTGAAATAGCCATGGAACATCATTTGGGTCTTACTTGTGATCCTATTGGCGGTCTGGTACAAATCCCCTGTATAGAGCGCAACGCCATGGGGGCCATTAAAGCCATAAATGCTGCGGAACTGGCCATGGATGCTGATCCGACCGTTGCCAAAGTTCCTTTGGACAAAGTAGTACAGACCATGTGGGAAACCGCCAAGGACATGAGTTCTAAGTATAAAGAGACCTCAGAAGGTGGATTGGCCGTTAGCGTATTTTTGAGTGATTGTTGATGACACACATGCAAATGGAGTAATCAAAATCACGAATTGTCAGGGGCTAAATAATCCAAAACATTCTTCTCGATACGTTTTTGAATAATAGTGGTATCGGCCTTTACAAATTTCTCTCCCGTAATATTCTCATAAAGTTCTATGTATCGTTCCGAGACGGAATTGATGTAATCGTCCGACATTTTCGGAACTTTTTGTCCTTCCAACCCTTGAAATCCATTGGAAATAAGCCATTGCCGAACAAATTCCTTCGATAATTGTTTTTGAGGCTCTCCTTTATATTGGCGTTCTTTATATCCTTCGGCGTAGAAATAACGGGAAGAATCCGGGGTGTGGATCTCATCTATTAAAACAATTTTTCCATCCTTGGTCTTACCAAATTCATACTTGGTATCCACTAAGATCAACCCACGACTTGCCGCTATTTGGGAACCCCGTTCAAATAGCGCATAGGTATATTTTTCAAGAACCTCATAATCGGCCTTGGAAACTATTCCTTTTTCATGAATTTCTTTTTTGGAAATGTCCTCATCATGATCTCCCATGTCTGCTTTGGTAGCCGGAGTAATTATAGGTGAAGGAAAGCCGTCATTTTCTTTCATTCCTTCGGGCATGGCCACACCGCACAACATGCGTTTCCCCGCTTTGTATTCCCGAGCGGCATGACCGGACAAATACCCCCGTATGACCATCTCTATCTTAAAAGGCTCACAGGCATGACCTATGGCAACATTGGGATCCGGAGTGGCCAGCAACCAATTGGGTACGATATCTTCCGTATCCGCCATCATTTTTGTAGCAATTTGGTTTAAAATCTGTCCTTTATATGGAATGCCTTTGGGCATGACGACATCAAAGGCGGACAATCTATCCGTAGCGATCATGACCAATAAATCGCTCTCCAGGGCATATACTTCCCGCACCTTTCCCTTGTAAACACTTTTTTGACCGGGAAAATTAAAGTTGGTATCTGTAATAGTACTACTCATTTTATATTTTGTGATTTATATGAACACGTAATATGTAAAGGCGGACACAAATCATATTTTCATTATACAAATCCAATGTAATTGCAAACCGCATGGCATGCTCGTTAATTTTGATGTTCTATGGTCTTGTAGGCATCTATAACTTTTTTGACCAATTTGTGGCGAATAACATCTTTATCGTCCAGGTAAACAATCTCGATTCCCGATACGTTCTGAAGAATCAGTAAAGCCTCTTTGAGACCGGATATCGTTCTTCTGGGCAAATCTATCTGTCCCGGATCACCGGTAATCAGAAATTTTGCGTTTTTCCCCATTCGGGTAAGGAACATTTTCATTTGGGCATGTGTGGTATTCTGGGCTTCGTCCAAAATCACAAAGGCATTATCCAAAGTGCGTCCCCGCATAAAGGCCATTGGTGCGATCTGAATGGTCCCGTTCTCAATAAAATGGGCCAATTTTTCAGCAGCGATCATATCCCGCAATGCATCATAAAGCGGTTGCATATACGGATCCAGTTTTTCCTTAAGATCCCCTGGTAGAAAACCCAAATTTTCCCCTGCCTCCACTGCGGGTCTTGTTAAAATAATCCTTTTGACCTGTTTTTCCTTTAATGCCTTTACCGCCAAAGCAACCCCCGTGTAGGTCTTACCTGTTCCCGCAGGTCCTATGGCAAAGACCATATCGTTCTTTTTGGCGGCATCCACCAAACGACGTTGATTGACCGTCTGTGCCTTGATACGCCTCCCACTAACACCATGAACGAGGGTCTCCCCACTGTTCTCGGGTGATTGATAGTCTTCGGAGTCCTTACTGGTCAATACTCTTTCTATGCTATTTTCATCGATCTTATTATATTTTATAAAATGTTGTGTAAGCATATCAAAACGCTTATCAAACTCCTCCAAAAGTTCCTCATCGCCATAAACTTTTATTTTATTGCCCCTGGCGACAATTTTAAGTTTTGGAAAGTATTTTTTAAGAAGATCGATGTTCTCGTTTCCCTGCCCAAAAAATTCTCTGGGACTAATTTCGGTGAGTTCTAAAACAAGTTCGTTCAAATAACGGGGTTTTGAAGATTGAATCTAGCCAAAGATTAATTCCTTAAGGCTATTTTTTTGTTTAATTTTGTTCTCAAATTTAAGTAAAATTTAAGTTTAGCTAATCAAAAACATATCAACATTGCTGCATGGCAATCATTACACTAACCACTGATTTTGGACTAAAGGATCATTTTGCAGCCGTCTTAAAAGGTTCTATTTACAGTGAACTCCCAGATGCTAAAATCGTTGATATTTCCCATGATATAACACCTTTTAATATTCAGGAATGTGCTTATATATTGGAAAACACCTATCATAATTTCCCAAAGGGAACCATTCATATTGTTGGGATAGATTCGGAAAAGACTGCAGAAAACACCCATATTGCAGTATTAATTAACGGTCATTATTTTATAAGCGCGGATACGGGCGTTATTGGTTTGATAACTTCGGAGATGCAACCAGAAAAAGTGGTGGAAATAAATATTCCAGATCCCGTTCACGGTTCCTTTCCCGTTATGAGCGTTTTTGTGCAGGTTGCCTGCCACTTAGCACGTGGGGGAACCCTTGAAGTGGTCGGCAAACCGTATGACAACCTCAAAAACCTACGTGAATTTTCCCCAAGAATTGTTGAAAACGGAAAAAAAATAATAGGAAGTGTTATTTATATAGATAACTATGGTAATGTAGTCACCAGTATCCAAAAGCACTTGTTCGAAGCGTATAGAAACGGAAGGGATTTTGAACTTTTGGTCAGAAACCACAAAATAAAGGAAATACATAACGCTTATAGTGATATTATAGATTTTGACCTGGACAATGACAAAAGAAAGGGAGACGGGGACCTTTTGGCACTTTTTAATTCTTCAAACTATATTGAGCTGGCTATTTACAGAAGTAATTTAAAAACGGTAGGTGGCGCCTCTACCCTACTTGGTCTGGATTACAGGGATACGATTATCATCGATTTTCTATAGAAATCAGATTAGTATTGCGCCCAAATAAGAACAAAAGGCCTATCATTATAAATTGGCAATTAGATCGCTCCGGTGATTATCCGGTCAAAATCGATTTCATTAAAGTTAATAACTATGGGAATTTCACTTTGTTCCGCATCCATTGGCCATGTAAATCAGTCCTTTTAGGGGTAGTAACGGGCTTATGTACTGTTAATAAGTTTGTTTTAGATAAAAGACCAATTAAAATATCTTTGTTTACAACAGGTTTACAAAAAACAGCTAATCGTATTGAACTTTTTATAACGAAAAGGTCGAGCCAAATTACATCACATGAAATTTATAGTATCCAGCACTTATCTTTTAAAACAACTTCAGATTTTAGGGGGAGTCATAAACAGTAGCAATACCCTTCCTATTTTAGATAATTTCCTTTTTGATCTTAAAAAGGATAAATTAACCGTATCCGCTTCCGATCTGGAGACCACTATGAGCTCCGTATTGAATGTAGACTCGGATAATGAAGGTACGATAGCGGTTCCTGCCAGATTACTTTTGGAAACATTAAAGACCTTTCCGGAACAACCTTTGACCTTTGTAATAGAAGATAACAATACAGTGGAAATAAGTTCCAATCACGGAAAATATGCATTGGCTTATGCGGATGGGGCGGAGTTTCCTAAAGCAGTGGAATTAACCGATCCAAGCTCCACCACTATTCTTGGCGATATTTTGGCCACGGCGATCAACAAGACCATTTTTGCGGCCGGTAATGATGATCTAAGACCGGTAATGAGCGGCGTGTTTTTTCAGTTTTCTACGGAAAACCTAACTTTTGTAGCAACGGATGCCCATAAATTAGTGAAATATCAGCGTGCCGATGTAACGGCTTCCCAAGTTGCGGAATTCATTATGCCGAAAAAACCATTGACGCTGTTAAAAGGTATTTTGGCAGGTAGCGAATCCGAAGTGCAGATCGAATATAACGATAGTAATGCAAAATTCAGTTTTGATGACACGGAACTGATATGTAGATTGATCGATGGCAAGTATCCCAATTATGAGGCCGTTATTCCAAAGGAAAACCCGAACAAATTGACCATCAACAGAAATCAATTTTTAAGTTCCGTACGCAGGGTCTCTATATTTTCCAATAAAACAACACACCAAATCCGGTTAAAAATCGCCGGTGCGGAATTGAATATATCCGCAGAAGATATTGACTATTCCAACAAAGCGGAAGAACGTTTGACCTGCTCTTATCATGGGGACGATATGCAAATAGGCTTTAACTCCAGATTTCTTACGGAAATGTTGAACAATTTAGGTTCCGATGAAGTTTCTTTAGAAATGAGTTTACCCAATCGTGCCGGGATATTAATGCCCATAGATGGTCTGGACGAAGGTGAAAATGTTACGATGCTGGTAATGCCCGTGATGTTGAATGGTTAAGTTTTCATCCACCTCTATAATACAGAAAAGGGAGCATATAGCTCCCTTTTTATCTTTAAAATCCATCCCTTTATGATATAAATCGAATCGTACCGAAATAACTTGGGGATTCCCCATTATTCGCTCTTACCGCATTAATGGCCGGAAGAATTAAAGAAAGTATCCCTGTAAAGATTAAAAGAAGTATTCCCAAACCAAATAACAAAATAGTGGGAATACCGATAATAAGGTATAAGATAAGACTCAATTGAAAATTCACAATGGATTTTCCGTGTTCATCCATTCCGGTCACTGAATCTTTTGTAGTAAGCCAAAGTACCAAGGGTACGATAAGACCTCCAAATCCGGTAATAAAATCCAAGTATTGGGAAAGATGGGCAATAACCAATAGTTTTCGGTCTTCCCTTAAAGTAATATTTTGATTAATAATTTCCATTTTTTGATCGATTAATGATAAATACTATTTATGTGACGCAGGCATTCCTTTTTTGTTACAAATGAACCGAAAAACCTATGGTTTCTTTCAGAATTGGGTAAATTTCCTCTAGTCTTTCTTTTATCGGATTCTTTCTTTCCAAATCAGGGTATCTTTTCGATCTCTTTTGATGTCCTTTTTATTTATATTCTTTTAAGCCGTAAAGGAAATATATTGAATTGTACGTATTGAACTCATCTTGACTTTTGATATCCCCCAATAAAAGGTTCGGAAGCATTTTTCATTTGACTATTTTTGCACCATGATTTCCAATGACAATATCATTGCGTTAGCCACGCCATCGGGAGTTGGTGCCATAGCCGTTATTCGTATTTCGGGAAATGATGCTATTTCCCTAATCGCTCCCTTTTTCAGATCTATCCATGGAAAAGATTTAAAAAAACAAAAAAGCCATTCTATTTTATTAGGACATATCGTAGAAAACGGAAATACGTTGGACGAGGTTTTAGTTTCCATATTTAAAGGTCCCAATTCTTATACGGGTGAAGATGTAATTGAAATTTCATGCCACGGTTCACCTTATATTCAGCAGGAAATTATTCAGTTATTTTTGCGCAATGGCTGTAGAACGGCTTCTGCAGGAGAATTTACCTTACGTGCTTTTTTAAATGGAAAAATTGATTTGAGTCAGGCCGAAGCAGTGGCTGATCTAATATCCAGTGATACCGAAGCAAGCCACAGGATTGCCATACAACAAATGCGGGGCGGTTTTAGTAATGAAATAAAAGGATTACGGGACGAGCTATTAAATTTTGCCTCTCTTATTGAATTGGAGTTGGATTTTGCCGAAGAAGATGTAGAATTTGCCGATCGTACTCAATTGGTGGATTTACTGAACCGCATTCAAAATGTTTTAAAACGTTTGATCGATTCTTTTGCCATTGGCAATGTTATTAAAAATGGGATTCCAGTGGCCATTGTCGGAGAACCCAATGTAGGTAAATCTACATTATTGAACGCTTTGCTGAATGAGGAAAGAGCCATAGTGTCCGATGTTGCCGGAACTACAAGGGATACCATAGAAGATGAGATTTCAATAGGCGGAGTAGGGTTTCGTTTTATAGACACTGCGGGTATCCGGAATACGCAGGATAAGGTAGAACATCTAGGAATCCAAAGAACTTTTGAGAAAATCAAACAGGCGGAAATAATCATTTATTTAATCGATAGTTCCCTGTTATTAGATGATTCCAGCCTTGAAAAAGTGAAAATGGATGTAACGCAACTAAGGAATAAAAACCCTCAAAAACAGCTGATTTTATTATTGAACAAAGCAGATGGCCTAACAAAAGAAAAAAGAATCTTTTTAAATAATGAATTCTCAAATGCCCTGTTGCTATCCGCTAAAACAGGCGAAGGAGTGGAACGGCTTAAAAACCAATTGTTGGAGTTTATAAATACCGGAGCATTGCAAAATAATCAAACGATAGTTGTAAATACACGTCATTATAATTCACTCTTAAAAGCTTTGGCAGAAATAGAAAAAATCCAATTTGGTATGGCCGAAAAAATTTCGAGTGATTTAATGGCGATAGATGTTCGTGAAGCGTTGAACCATCTAGGTGAAATTACGGGGCAAGTAAGCAATGATGAGTTATTGGGCAATATTTTTGCTAATTTTTGTATCGGAAAGTAGAGTAACATTTCAATGAGCTTTAAATATTAAACAAATCCCTAAATTTTATGTTTAGTTTTTTTTCAAAGAAAAATTATTTAATAGACTATCTAGAAGGTTTTGTGGATATCCATAATCATATTTTACCTGGTATAGATGATGGTGCAAAAACTGTGGAAGAATCTATTGCCTTAATTAGAGGTTTTGGCAAGTTTGGGGTTACCGACTTTATCTGCACCCCACATATTATGCACAGCTATTATCCAAATACTCCTGAAACCATTAAAAATTCGCACAGCAAACTCCAAACAGAATTGAAAAACCAGAGTTTAGGCGATGTCTCTGTGAGTTTTGCAGCGGAACATATGATAGATTCCAATTTTGAAAACCTATTGGAAGAAAACAAAGTAATGCCTTTGACCAATAACTATTTATTAGTAGAAATGTCCTATTTGCAAGCATCTATCAACTTTGATGAGGCAATTCAAAAAATAGCAGAGCACCGTTACTTTCCTATATTGGCACATCCTGAAAGATATCTATATCTCCATGGAAACCTTAAGAAACATAGGGAGTACAAAGAACAAGGGCTTCACTATCAATTGAATCTTTTATCCTTAAGTAAGTACTATGGTAGGGAAGTCCAGCAAATGGCCCTTAAGCTATTGGAAGAAGGTTTAATTGATTTTGTAGGGTCAGATATCCATAATTCAAACCAGCTCAATAGTCTTAAAGAGATACAACTAAGCGAAAAAGTGGTTAATACACTTCAACCAATTATCCAAAGAACAAACATGTCTTTTTAAGAGCGTTTATAATTTCCACCATTTTTTAGTGGTTTTACCATAACCATAGCCGTATTTTCCTCCATAACCTAAGTTAGATTCCTTTACACCATTTACAATAAAGGACAATCCTTTGAGCTTTCCTTCTTTATGAAGTTTAAGAGGGTGTTCCAACACTTTTAATTCGGTCATGCCAGCTCTAGTTACATAGAGAATCTGATCCGCATATTCACTTATTAACAAGGTATCCGTAACCACCATTAACGGTGCCGTATCTACAATAATATAATCATATTGACCGACTACACCATCTAATAATTCTTTCATTCTCCCATTCATCAAGAGTTCCGCAGGGTTTGGTGGTATTTTCCCGGAATATATGACATCCACAGTTTGTTCATGAGCCAACATACTTGAAATAATATCCTTGGTTTCCAAGGTTTTGTCCACCAAATACTCAGTAAGCCCATTATCGCCTTTATTCCTAGTAGGTCTGCCTAATTTATCCACATTTTTTCCAGAATAAAATTGGTATATCTTAGGATTTCTGATATCAGCACCAATGAGTAGTACTTTTTTATCGGTATTTGCAAAAATCATGGCCAAGTTTGAAGACACCAAGGTTTTACCCTCTCCTGGAACACTGGAAGTAACATAAATCACATTTCCTCCAATGTCTTTCTTTTTAGATTTGATTATATAATCCAGATTTGTCCGCAATATTCTCAGAGATTCTGCTAAAACGGTACGTTGCTCAACCTTGACCAAGGTACTCTCTTTTCTTGAAATCTTGGGCAATTCTGCTAAAACAGGAATGTCACCAGTCAATTTTTCCAAACCAATCTTATTTTGAACCTTATTGTCCATTAGGTCCTTAAGATAAATTATGGAAAAAGGCACCAAAAATCCGAGTATTATCGAAGCTAATAAAATGATGGGCTTTTTGGGCGAAACAGGGTCAGTACTGGCCAAATAGGCACTATCAATTATCTTTGATTTAGGGGATGCTGAAGCAAAGGTAATCTGTGACTCCTCACGCTTTTGTAATAGATATAAATATAACTGTTCTGTAGTTTGTTGTTGTCTTGTAATATCTCGTAGCGCTCTCTCATTTTTAGGTGAAGAATAAATCCTGGAATTAATTCTGGACATTTGATCATTAAGACTATTTACCTGAAGACCTAGATTATTGGTCATACTATTTAGACTAGACTGCATACTCCGTTTTAAACCGGCCAACTGTTGGTCCAAATTAACAATAATCGGGTTTTTCTCATTGGAACTTTCCAGCAATCGCTTTCGCTCCAAAGCCAGTTCATTATATTGAGCCGTTGTGCCAGCTATCGAAGCATCATTAAGACCAATATTTGATGGAAGCAATTCATAGCCTTCTTGATTATCCACAATATCCTTCATCGCAGAAGCAATATCCAATTGCACGGAAGCATTCTGCAATTCTTGTCGATTTGAGGCTCCAATACTTAGATTGATGTTAGTTTGGGCAGCAATATCTGTTAATCCCCGGCCTGCTTTAAACTCTTCTGCATCCTGATCAACATTTGACAAATTACCGTATATGTCAGCAATACGGTCATTTATGAAACTTGAGGTTCGATCAGCTATCGCCTTTTTATCATTAACAGCATTTTGGTTATAGGTGGCTATTAAGGTATTTATTATATCTACCCCTCTCTTTTTTACTGCGTCATTCAATCCTATCGTAATTATGTTCGAAAGTTCTGTAACGTTAATCAATAATTTTTTTTGATAATCCTCTGCGACAGCCGCTATGGGACTTACCTTAACCTCATATTTTCTTCCACTATATGCTTCAATATCCAAAGCACTCGGGGTAATAATCAATTCGCCCAAGGAAGAAAGAATCGGCCTCCCAAATGAATGTACCTTAAAAGGTTCATCCTCTTTATTGGCAAATTCAAAAGTTGTTTTCGTAGCCAAAGTAATAAAAAACTCGTGTTCTGTTTTTTGAAGAATGGAATCTGGAGCTAAAAAATTTACTTTAAAAGGAGGATTATCATATAGCACGGTATTTTTGACATTTCCTAAGGCAATTATCTTTTTGTTCAGACCTAATTTTTCGACAACTTCCTTAAGATTAGTCCTAGAGTTTAGGGATTCTATTTCATCTTGTACATTATTTCCGCCACCACCCAAAATGTTCAAATCAGTAAATGCACCAAGTTCGGAAGCTGAACTTTGATTTTCCAATATTTGAATTTTTGCTTGGACCGCATATTGGGGAACAGCATAACGGATATATAAAATAGCAAGTAGCACAGCACCAATAATGGACATAATAAACCATTTCCAATTCTTTAAATAGGGTTTAATTAAGTCGCGATGGTCTGTGCTTCCTTTCGAAAAACTGGCGTTTGGTGTGCTCATTCTTTAATTATAAGAATATCTTTAATTTCTTGTCAATAACAAAACAGTAGAAGTAATTAATATTGAAGCTATGGAAATTGCAATGGTTGCTCTATTATCAAGTGATGATGCCGTTATTCCTGATTGGTTAGGTTCAACATAAACAACATCATTCTGGGTAAGATAGTATATAGGGGATTTTACCATGCTCTTGGAGGTTAAATCTATTCGAGTATACACCTTGGTCCCATTAAAATCCCTGATTACCAAAACATTTTCACGCACTCCCCTTATTGTTAAATCCCCTGCCAACCCCAAAGCTTCTAATAAGGTAATTTGTTCTCCATTCACCGGATACGTACCTGGACGATTTACTTCACCCAATATGGTTACAGTAAAATTACCCAACCTTATATTAATGATTGGATCTTTTAAATATTCCGAAAGTCGATCCCGTAAAAGAACTCGTAGTTCGTCGGGAGAAAGTCCTTCTATTTTGAGTTTGCCAATAACCGGAAAATCAATTTCACCAGCTTGATCCACCAAATAATCCACTTGTTCAGCTCGAAACCCTCCTTCCGTAGCACCCCTAAAAAGATTAAAAGGTACACTTGCCTCAGGGTTTAACGAAGAAACATGAATGGAAACAAGGTCATCTACCTTGAATTTTGAAACAAAACCGTTATTGTTGACCAAGGTCTCGAAATTACCTGCATCTTGAAAATATACTACGTCTTTTCTTGAAGCACAGGAGGAAAAGAAAAAAACTAAAACCACTAAGTGGAGGACAATAAGTTTAAAATTTCTGGTTTTTTGAAACATGGAGATTGTATTTAATTGCAATAATAATCAAAAGTTTAAGACTGTACTATTTTAAGATTGGGCGCATTATGCTTAATATCATCCTTATTTTCATCTAATTCGCACAATACCGAATTATTAGAAACATATTCGGGAACAATTTCCTTCATTAACTTAACGGTATTTCCATTAAAGAACATATTAGTAATGCACAGTTCATCGATCTTGGATCTTACTTTTGCATAATCCAACTCCCTAACTTTACTGATTTTTATTTTTTTATGATAGGTCGGCAAAGTATTTTCTCCATTGGCCAATAATTCCTCATATAATTTTTCCCCTGGACGCAAACCGGTTATCTTAATATCAATATCCTCCGGATACTTTAGTCCCGATAATTTAATCATATTTTTTGCCAAGTCATAAATTTTAACGGACTCGCCCATATCAAAAATGAATATTTCCCCTCCTTCACCCATGGATCCCGCTTCCAAAACCAATTGAGAAGCTTCGGGGATTGTCATAAAATAACGGGTAATATCCTTATGGGTAAGTGTAAGGGGACCTCCTTTTTCAATTTGCTTTCTGAAAAGGGGGATTACAGATCCATTAGAGCCTAGAACGTTACCAAACCTTGTAGTGATGAATTTAGTCTTATTTTCCTGCTGCATACAGCCGATATACATTTCGGCTATTCGTTTACTTGCTCCCATGACATTAGTAGGATTAACGGCTTTATCCGTTGAAACGAATACAAATTTGTCAACATCATGAACAATAGCGAGATCTGCAACCGTTTTTGTCCCGGCAATATTTATTTTGATAGCTTCATAGGAATTATATTCCATTAACGGAACATGTTTGTAAGCCGCAGCATGGAAGACCATATCCGGTCTATGCTCTTCAAAAATGACATTAAGTCTATTTTTATCCCTGATGTCACTCACAATTGGCAGGAAATTGTGAAAACCATTTTGCTTCAATTCTTGTTGGAGATCATATAAGGCCGACTCCGCCTGATCTATCACAACTAAGCTTTTATATGAATAAGTACATATTTGCCTGACTATTTCGCTACCGATAGAACCGGCACCACCAGTTACAATTATAGTCTTACCCGCCAATTCCTTTGCTATCTTACTATTTTTAATCTGTATTGGAGCTCTATCCAACAAATCCTCAATTTGTACATTTTTAATTTGAGATACTTTGAGCTCTCCGTTGATCCAGTCTTCAATTGGAGGAACAATTTTAACCCTCACCGGAAAATCCACTAAGCTTTCCACTATACTTCTTAATCGCTTGGCATCAATGTTTTGGATTGAAAAAATAATTTCTGCAATATCGTTTTTAGAGATAAATTGCTCATTTAATATTTCTTTGTTATAGACTTGGACCCCATTAATACTTTTTCCAACCTTTTTATTATCATTATCAATATAACCTATTACTTTGGCGTTGCTTTTAGAATGGTTCGTAATTGTATTGTACGTTAGGATTCCCGATTCCCCGGCTCCGTATATAAGAACATTTTTCGTATTTCTTATTCCACCCGTTATATGTTGATAAATGGATTTAAAGATATATCTAGATGCCGTTAAGGCCACAAAACTAATGAGGCTATTAATTATTATAATAGATAGGGGAATTGTAAAATCATCCATTACCTGGAAGTGTCTATTCCCAATAATTAGAAATATTAATAATATGCTTGAAAGGCAAATAGCATTAAAAATATTGTAAACATCCCTCACCCCTGTATGCCTCACCACCCCTTTGTAGGAACCAATAATTACGAAGGAAATTAAAGCGATCACTATTACTAAGGGAAGTTGTATAAAAAGTTCGTTGACCTCAAAACTTAATGTTAAGTTGAACCTTATAAGGTAAGATAGGATAAATGAAACAACAACAATAAAAAGGTCTATCGCCAATACCAACCATTTGGAAGCATAGCGTTGAGCTTTATAGGTTAAGTATTTTTGTATCATCTTAAGATATTTTTAATATTCGAGACAACACGCACTAAGTCGTTTTTGGTCAAATTGGATCCACTCGGTAAACAAAGCCCTCTATTAAACAAGTCTTCTGAAGTGCCATCCGAAAAGTTCAAATTATCTTTAAAAATAGGCTGCATATGCATAGGCTTCCATAAAGGCCTAGACTCTATATTTTCCCTTAATAGAGCCAATCGTATTCTTTCCTTAATCTCAAAAGAAGGCGTCAAAATACAAGTAAGCCAACGATTGGAATAGAACCCTTTGGGTTCTTCTAAAAATTCAATTTCACCAGAAGAACTCAAATTCTCCAAGTAATATCCATAGTTCCTTCTTCTGGCATCTACCCTGTTCTGTAATACTTGCATTTGCCCCCTACCAATTCCGGCAAGGACGTTACTCATCCTATAATTGTAGCCTATTTTAGTATGCTGGTAATGTGGAGCATCATCTCTTGCCTGGGTTGATAAATGAATAGCTTGGTCAACGTAATCACTCTTTTTTGATAAAAGTGCACCACCTCCCGATGTAGTTATGATTTTATTTCCATTAAATGAAAGCACGGCAATATCCCCAAAACTACCACATTTTTGATTTTTATACGTACTTCCAAGCGCTTCTGCACTATCTTCTATAACCGGAATGTCATATTTACCAGCGATTTCATTAATACCTCCTACATCATAAGGCATACCATATAAATGTACCGCAATAATGGCCTTAGGTTTCTTATATTTTTTAATTCTGTCAACAATAGCTTCTTCCAATAATTTTGGCGACATGTTCCAAGTAGTAAGTTCACTATCTATAAAAACCGGAGTTGCCCCTAAATACGTAATAGGATTGGCAGAAGCTGAAAAAGTAAAACTCTGACATAATACTTCATCTCCTTTTCCAACACCCAATATTCCCAACCCCAGATGAATGGCTCCTGTTCCTGAACTTAAAGCTGCAACATTAATGTCATTCCCTATATAATTTTGAATATCATTTTCAAAACCTGATACATTTGGTCCCAAAGGGGCTATCCAATTTGTTTTAAAAGCCTTCTTTACAAATACCTCCTCAGAATTTCCCATATGAGGAGAAGAAAGCCAAATTTTATTTTGTATAGTTGTTTTCAATTATGGTTAAGTTATTTTGTCTTGAGATAGCACTGCAATAAAACAATGCAAAATAATTAATGAAAATAACGCTGATAATTTCTCTCTAAAAAATAATTGTTTACACTAGAACCATTTTCAGCAAATCTAAATATAAAGTTACCCGTAATATCCGAATGAAAAGAAACTTGTTAAGATAATTCGGCAAAGGTGTTGATAAACTCGGCTTAATACCATTCATGATTATTTTAATGAGTCAATGTATTGTATTTCGGTCCATAAAATCATACTTTAACAATCGATAATCTGTCAAGATGTTCAGTTAAAAAATCGACTAGTTCTGATTAGAAAATGATTATTGATTTAATTGACAGACATTAAGAATAATTTTAAGAATAAAGCGTTAATTGATTGATCTATTATTTATGGTCTTTAATAAATTTTGAACAAAAAAGTTATGAAAATTTTAGTTACCGGAGCGGCTGGATTCATTGGATACCATGTCATCAAAAAGTTAATAGCAAACAACCATATGGTAGTAGGAATAGATAATATTAACAATTACTACGATATAAGCTTAAAATATGCACGTCTCAATGAATTGGGTATCGATATAAATAAAGCAGAAAAGTTTAACTTATCAACAGAAAGTACAAAATATCCCGAAGCCTTCAAATTTATTCGTATGGACATAGAAGATCGGGCCTCCCTACCTCAACTTTTCATGAAGGAAAGCATTGAGGTGGTCTGTAATTTGGCAGCTCAGGCAGGGGTTCGGTATAGCTTGGAGAATCCGGAAACTTATATAGATAGTAATATTGTTGGTTTTTTAAATATTTTGGAATGCTGTCGTAATCACGACATTAAACATTTGGTCTATGCAAGTAGTTCAAGTGTATATGGATTAAACAAGAAGGTACCTTTTAAGATCTCAGACAATGTTGATCATCCCATCAGTTTATATGCAACAACTAAAAAAAGTAATGAGCTAATGGCTCATACCTATAGTCATTTATTTGATTTGCCTACTACGGGATTACGTTTTTTCACAGTGTATGGACCGTGGGGAAGGCCAGATATGGCAATGTTCTTGTTTGCGGACGCCATGTTAAAAGGTAACCCTATAAAAGTCTTCAATAATGGTAATATGGAGCGGGACTTTACTTATATAGACGATATTGTCGAAGGCGTCGTTCGCATAATTGAAAAAAACAACCAGAAAAGAATAGAAAATAAGGAACTATACAAACTATATAATATTGGAAACAACAACTCTGTTAAATTATTGGATTTTATTGAGACTATAGAAGAAAATCTTGGAATTACTGCAAAAAAAGAAATGCTTCCCATGCAACCTGGTGATGTAACAAAAACGTGGGCTAATATTGATGACCTAATCAAGGATTATAATTATAGTCCGAATACCTCAATAGAGGATGGTGTACAGGAATTTGTTAAATGGCATAAACAATATTATGGCATCTAATCTCCATTTTTTAGTGTTGTTTTAAGCGGAGCAATTGATTTTTTTGTAATTATTCACATTTTTAATGTGTTATATAGTTGTTTATCTTTTTATAAAGTATCCAATTCTCAACAAGCGATAAATTAAAGAACACTTTTTATAGGGCAAAAAATTCGATTTTGTTCTGCAAGATTTCTCCCTGAAAATTTTATTTGCAATACAAACGATCATTATGTCCATAATTTCATATGATACAACCATTAAAATCATTTTTTTACTTAAATTTTAGTTTAATTTGCATCTTATTTCTTGACAAAATGAATGTCAAGGGTATTAATTTCATTTCAAAGATTTATGACTCCATACACCTTGAAACTTAATTCGGAGTTTAAAATACTAGTAACCAGTGGATCTGGATTTATTGGATCCAATTTGTACGAAGTGTTGCTTAAAAATGGTAACATTGTTACTTGTCTAGACAATTTCGCCACTGGAAAAAGAGAAAATATTGCACAATTTCTTTCCAATCCCAATTTTCACCTAGTAGAAGGAGATATTCGTAATTTGGAAGATTGTCAACGAGCTTGTTTCGAAATTGATCATGTTTTACATCAAGCCGCTGAACATAAGGTCTATGCTAACCGATAATCCTGAAGCCGTGAATACCGTTTACAATATAGCCTATGGGGAGCGTACTGATTTAAACGAACTTGTTGGTCTTCTCAAGAAATACTTGAGTGTGTTCGATAAGAAAATAGCAAGCGCATCAGTTAAATATGGTCCTAACCATCAAGGTGATGTTCCGCATTCCTTGGCATCAATTAACAAGGCAAGAAAATTACTGGGATATAAACCCTCAATATGATATCAACACTGGATTGAAAGAAGCGGTAAACTAGTATTGGGAAAATTTAAAATAATAATAAAATGAATTTAACTGTTATTGGAACTGGTTATGTAGGTTTGGTAAGTGGCGCCTGTTTTGCTGAAATGGGCAACACTGTAACCTGCATCGATGTCGATGAAAAAAAAATAAATAATCTTAAAAAAGGAGTCATCCCTATTTATGAACCTGGTTTGGAGGCTATGGTAAGCAGAAATATAGAAAGTGACACATTACGTTTTAGCACCAATTTGGCCAAACATTTGGATAAATGTGATATAGCCTTTATCGCAGTAGGAACTCCAATGGGTGATGATGGCTCTGCAGATTTACAGTATGTATTGCAAGTAGCCAAGGAAATCGGCCAAAATATGAATCATTCACTGATTATTGTAGATAAGTCGACTGTTCCTGTTGGAACCGCCGACAAGGTTAAAGAGACCATTCAAAAAGAATTGGACAACCGAAATATGGAAATTGATTTTCATATAGTTTCTAATCCAGAATTCTTAAAAGAAGGGGATGCTATCAATGACTTTATGAAACCTGACCGCGTGGTCGTTGGATCCAATGATGAAACATCAACACAAAAAATGCGTAATTTATATAGCCCATTTTTCAGAAGTAGTATGGATCGACTGATCATCATGGATGTTCGCTCGGCAGAAATGACGAAATATGTGGCCAATGCAATGTTGGCTACCAAAATTTCATTTATGAACGAAGTGGCCAATATTTGCGAATTGGTGGGCGCAGACGTAAATAAAGTGCGAATTGGGATTGGTTCTGATAGCAGAATTGGTTATAGCTTTATCTATCCCGGCAGTGGTTATGGAGGATCTTGTTTTCCCAAGGACGTAAAGGCCCTTAAGAAAACTGCCCAAGAGCATGGTTATACCGCGCGATTGATCAGCTCTGTTGAGGATGTGAACAATGACCAAAAATTCGTTATCGCAAAAAAAGTAGTCAACCGCTTTGGGGAGGATTTAAAGGGAAAGACATTTGCCATTTGGGGGTTGGCATTTAAGCCACAGACCGATGACATGCGTGAAGCACCTGCTATTTATGTTATAAAAGACTTGGTGAAAAGGGGTGCGCAAATACACGCCTACGACCCAAAAGCTATGGATGAGGCAAAACATTTTTACCTTAAGGGCGTATCCAATGTATCCTATTACAATTCTAAATATGAAACTTTACAAGGTGCCGATGCTATGATTCTGTTGACCGAATGGAAGGAATTTAGGTCTCCGGATTTTGAAGAATTAAAACAACAACTTAATCAACCCATTATCTTTGACGGCCGCAATCAATATAATGACCAAATCATGAAAGAACTTGGATTTGAATATTTCCAAATAGGAAAAAATAAATTTTAATTGAAATAATTCATGGTAGTGCCAAGAGTAAAAACTCCTAAAATTGGAATAATAGGTTTAGGGTATGTTGGTTTGCCTTTAGCTCGCTTATTTGCGACAAAGTATCCCGTCATCGGATTTGATATTAACAAAAAAAGAGTGTCCGAATTGCAAAGTGGGGTGGATACAACGCTAGAAGTAAAAGTTACTGATTTAAAGGAAATTATACGAGAAAGTCCTAAAATAAATATTGGACTGTACTGTTCCGATAGAGTTGAGGATATAAAAGATTGCGACCATTATATCGTAACGGTGCCTACTCCTGTCGACAGTTTCCATAAGCCTATCTTAACTCCATTATATAGGGCTAGTGAAATCGTTGGCAAGATATTGAAAAAAGGGGATGTTGTTATTTATGAATCTACTGTGTATCCTGGAGCTACGGAAGAAGAGTGTGTCCCAGTGCTTGAAAATAGTAGTGGTCTAAAATTCAATGTAGATTTTTTTGTAGGCTATTCCCCTGAACGCATCAATCCAGGAGATAAGAGACATACTGTTGAAAAAATAGTAAAGGTTACTTCTGGTTCAACTCCTGAAATTGGGAGGAAAGTTGACAAACTCTATGCTTCTGTAATTTTGGCCGACACATATTTAGCTCCAAGTATTAAAGTTGCAGAAGCAGCTAAAGTAATTGAGAATTCTCAACGAGACATCAATATCGCTTTTGTAAACGAACTGGCCAAAATTTTTAATTTAATGGGTATAGATACCCATGCCGTTTTGGAAGCTGCTGGAACCAAATGGAATTTCCTTCCCTTTAAACCTGGATTGGTAGGTGGGCATTGCATCGGGGTAGACCCTTATTATTTGGCCCAAAAGGCCCAGGAATATGGATATATCCCCGAAATTATCCTTTCAGGAAGAAGAATGAATGATAGCATGGGGAACTATGTGGGGTCCGAGGTTGTGAAATTAATGGTTCAAAATGATATCAAGGTAAAAGGTTCAAAAATTTTGATTTTGGGAATTACGTTTAAGGAAAACTGTCCGGATGTGAGAAACTCCATGGTCGTTGATGTCGTCAACAACCTGAAAGGCCATGGCTCCAATGTAGCGATTTTTGATCCATTGGCCAGCCCTGACGAGGCTTATCAAGAGTATGGCATAAATACTATCAACACTTTGCCCAACGATAAATTTAACGCCATTGTTCTGGCTGTTGCCCATGATGACTTTTTGGAAATGAACTTAAGGTCCATGCTTTTTAAAAATGGAGTTTTATACGATGTAAAAGGCATTTTAAAAGAACATGTAGATGCCAGACTTTAATAAACTTAAAATATTAAACATAAAATAAAATCCTAACAGCATTGTCAGGATTTTATTGTCTTGCCTGATGGCGCGAAGAACCATTTGGACTGATTACCGGGAGCAACATCTTCATAAGTGCCTTCTGGACCTTTCCATGACTTAATGTATCTCCCCCACCTTTTCTTTAATACCGACATAAGGACCAATCTTAGGTGTGTATTTATTATATACAATATTATTCCCCTTTGTTCTCCTATAAATTGTAGTTGTATTTACCTTGTCAAGAACAACATCTCCATCTATCCAAATCTTCAATGCCCCGTCCTTGTTGTTCCCATCTCCGTTGGGGTTGGTTGGGCTTCCAATATATAACAACATCATGCCACTGATTAAGCTTGTAGGTTAAACTCAATATGCCCCGTGAAAAACCCGTACATCTGAAAGTTCACCCCGACAATTCCCATTGCTAGAAAAAACCAGTACGCTATTTTTTTCTTGTTTTTACACTCTTAATCTTACTTATTTACTTGAATCAACGTCTTGATAGGTTCCATTTGGACCCATCCATATCTTATAATTATCATAATACACATCGCCTTGGGGCGAAAACGCACCGCCCCAATATGTCCCGATTTTAGGTGTGATATCGCCAGTGACCTCTTGTCCATGCCGAGCGTATCTGTAGGCGGTAGTGCCTACGTGGTCAACTATCTTTTTACCATTCACCCATATCTCTATAAAGCCGTCACTTCTGACATCCATGCCCAATCTTCTTGACATTTCCGAAGTATCCGGCCCTTTGTAATCTGACCCGAACGCCCCTTTATAGTGAATTACAATATCAATCCATTCACCCTCTGTATAATCAAAGAACACTGATTCGGTATTGGAACCTGCCCCGTTTGCAGGTCGTGTATCAACGGAATTTACATCAGTAGATAAGCTGAAATACAATTTTCCATCTTCCTCTGCCTGTCTTAATGAAATGGCGTTTACCGTTTTACTACTTCCGTTGGCTATTAACCTGTTTTGGATTAATATTCTAGTTTCGGGCAATTTATTTTGAATATTAACGGAAACCCCCATCCAATGTTCTCTAAAACTTAAAGCGTTGTCCTTTCCTACTTCGTTTCTTTTTATGTCATTGTTGTAATCGCCCAACCATAATGCCCTGCCACCATTACGCCCTGATTTCAATGGCGAATCCCGATGATCTGTGGTTCTGGGCAATCCGTGGTCAACCTCCCAAAAATTCCCTGCTGGTTCTTTTTCGCCATTTGCCCCCCATTGGTCAGTTTCAAAATCCGTGCTAAAGGCTATCTGTGTCGGTAAGCCTGTTTCTTCGTCTTTTGAAGTACCGTCTTTTGAAGTTCTTGCCCCAATGTCTTCGAGGATAACGTTTTTAATCTCAAAAACATCACCATCACCATCACCGCCAAATACAAGGTCGTTACCGCCTGGGTTGCCCTTGCCGTTATACTCTATAACATAGGTTTTAAAGTCTTGTGTTAAGTTGTCATCAAAAACATTCCAAAATCTTTGGCCTACGCGAAAGACATCATTACCAGAAACCCGCCTAGCAGTAAATGTCAGCCTATACCTACGCATTATATAAAACGACTCTACCGATATGTTGGGGTATTGTGCCGACCAATTTGAACGGCTCCCTTGTATTCTACCACTTGTAATTATCCTTAAAACCCCACCAGTTGCAGTACTACCGTTCAGTAACTCCCATTCATTGGAATTTTCAAAAGTTCCGTTTAATAATAAATTAACACCATCACCTTTAGAGGTAGGCTCTGTTGGCTCACTTCCCTCTTCTTCGTCACTTCCGTCGGTACCATCACTTTCTATAGGGTCTGTTTCAGGATCCAAAAGGACGAGATCAAGTAATAAATCTGAATCCTTACTGCAAGAAGAAAAGAAAAAAACACTAAAAATAAGGCACAATAATACAACAGGATTTGGGGTATAAGATTTCATAAGGTTAAATAAATTGAGTTCCAGAATATTAAATTGGGTTTGATAAAAATATTTATAATTCAACAATCATCGGCAAATAGTTTCAGTTTTTCGATGAAATACCTATTTGGCGTTCAATATTTTACGGAATGAACTACGCTTTTGGATTTCACCGATTTTTTTATTCGATGAACTACCCTTTTCTTTAACAAATAGTTTGGATTTCTGGAATGAATTAATCTACTCCGCTCTGTACTATGGAGATGTCAGTCTTGAACAATGATCGTTGATAGCGTTTTAAAATCTTGCAGTTATCCCAAATTGACAAAACGTATTGGAATATGGGATATGCGAAATTTATAGCTGGAGTATTCCAGATGGAATAAAATGGTACAAGCTTAAAGTCTCACAGGTAGGTTGATATTCCGATTAATTTTTAATTTGTAATCTCCGTTACCAACGAAAATAATTCTTAAATCTTCCGAAGGCCTAATTACCAATGGTAAGTCCAAATTTTATATTCTGGACGTGCTAATAAATAGTAGATTTTGACTAACTGCCAAGAAACAAGGATTATAAGAATAACCTATCGTCTTTATTTTCAGAAGGTTTACCATAGGTTTCAAAATATCATTTACTAAAGCCTCTATATTGGTTGGCAAGGTTCTAAGCTCATATCATGGTACTTTTAAAAACCGCGGGAGGATAATCTAGCTCTATGGATTTGTTCACCACCTTTTTTATTACCGAATCGTCAATATTCCATGATCTTCTACCACTTCCCCAGAAATTTATTGGCGTCGGTTCATAAAATAAGAGTATTACCCTTTTTTCAATGTGTTTCTAATTGCCAATTCTAAATATTGCCCAAATACAGAAGGTTTAAACTTTAACAAAGCAGCACATAATATCAACAACACTACCGTAAATGCAATAAACATAGTAACATCAGTTTTTCCAAATAAATTAAATAAATACTTATAGGCAAAAATCAAAATACCTAAATACAACCCCAATCTCAATCCTGCCACCAAGGGTTGATAAAAATATTCTCCAATAGATCCCTTAAAAATATTTTTTACTAAAACGATCATCATCAAATAGTTTATAAAATGGCTTATAACAATTCCAACAGCCGCACCATTGATTCCGTATAAATAACCTAAAGCACCTGAGAGTACTATAATGATTACCGTAAAAATGTACTTGCGAGTAACATTTTTATAAACAAGGCCTTGGGCCTTAATAACCACATCTGTCGTTTTTCCGGCATTACTGAAGGTTAGAATAAGAAACATAATTTGCAGGGGTAAGACGGCTTCTGGCCAATTTGTCCCCATAAGAATTTGTACAATTTCTGCTGAAAAAAAAACTAGAAAAACTGTAGTGGGAATCATAATTGAGTTGCTAAACCCTAATCCAAATTTGTAAATTTTAATCAACCTTTCCTTCTCATCCTGGATTTCGGACATCACAGGGAACATAACTTGATTTACAATCTTTGCATGAAATTCACTCGGTATTTCCTTTACCCTAGAGGCTCTTTCATAGACACCCAGAATATCTTGGGCAAAGATTTTTCCAAATATCAGATTCAGCCCATTTCTCGATAAAAAGTTACTAAAGGTCAATAACATCATACCGGAACCAAAACCAAACAGCTGACGGGCTTCTTTATAATGAACCTTGAGGCTGATTCTTATAGGAGCCAAATGAAACAAAGCTATTGAACTTAGTGATGAGGCAATGAGGGTGGCAATAACAAGAGACCATACCCCATGACCATTCATAGCTAAATAAACACCAGTACCATAACCAATTACGTTTGAGATAATATTAACTATAGCGACATTTCTAAAAGAGTAATTTTTTAAGAGCAAATTGATCGAAATATTGCTCAGCGCAAGTAATATGAGGTTCAGGCACGATACTTTAATGAGATTATTCAACCTAAGGTCATTGTATGCCGATGCAATGGATGGGGCCATAATATAAAAAATGGTATACAATATTACTCCTAGAAGAAGACTGGTTTGCAAGGCGCCATTAATATGTCTGTTATTTATTTCCTTACGTTGCATTAATGCGGCACCCATACCTCCCTGTATAAAAATATTCCCAATGCCTATGATGGCATTGATAATCGCCATAAGACCATAGTCTTCTTTGAACAAAAGCCTGGTCATGATAGAAAAGTAAAGAATCTGTAAAACATTTAGGGAGAGCACCGATAATGACTGCCATTTACCTGCGTGCTTAATTTTGCCGCTAAGACTCATCCGATTTTATTGAGTATTATGCCCAACGCATTGATAAGCGGATGCTTTTTTACATTACTCAACCATTTGGCATCATATTTTATCTTTCTTTTCTCAAAACGGTTAGGTGTACCTGCAATAGTATGGTCATTGACCAGTTCCATAAATTCTGGCATCTCGTAGGAATCAAATCCAAAAAATTTTGACATATCGTCCAAGGTCTGCTGAGGCCTTTCAAAAAAATCCTCGTACTTGAGGTAAAAAACATCTTTTTTATTTACCTTCCTAAGCATAATAAAACACCACAATCTGTGTATATAGTTGGCAATAAGTAATTTAAGAAGGCTTATATCTTTTGCGCCGTATTTTTTTCGCCACTTTTGCTTTGAAAATGTTACGGCCCGCAAATCCCTTTTTAAATAGATGAACTTAAAATTATAAGGAGAATTTTGATAAAGAGATGTCCCATGAAATGCTTTCTTAGAGGAGTCAACCACTATGCTACAATTAGCCGTTTCAAAGACGGATGCGTAAATCTGGTTCATCAAAGATGCTACCTCATCATTCTTTGATTTTTGACGACCCTTATCTTTCCTTTTTGGATAGATAATCTTTGTGTTTTTTATTTCTCGAGGATCCGAAATGTTCAGGTGTCGATATATTTTATTCCAAAAATCACATTCCAATAAACTGTTACCACATGAACAATTCCAATCCCAAGTGAAACCAGGGCCAACTTTATGAATATAACCACCTAAAAGATACGTTTCCCCTACCGAAACAATTTGGGAAGATTTGGTGAGGATATTCTCAATCAAAGTAGACCCAGATCGTTCATTAGACATTATATAGATGATAGTTTGTCTGTCTTTCATAAAGTTTTCTTATTTGTTAACTGTTCCAAATTTTTATTGCTTAAAACAGGCTTTTTAAACAGTGGTATTAATTTTTAAAACCCATGTCCGTTGACTCTATTCTTCCATCATACCCTCAACAAAGTTAAGAATGCTAGAAGCCCTTTCACCAATTTCAAAATTCTTTGAGTATTCCAAGGCGTTCCTGGACATTTCTGTCCTTCTTTCCTCATCGCTGAGGATTGAGCCTATAGCACTTTCCAAAGCGGTCACATCCATAGGGTCTACCAAAATGGAAAAAGAAGGGTGACATTGATCCATTACTTCTGGAATCTTTGACGACACCACTGGCAATCCGCACGCGATAGCCTCAGCTATAGCATTGCACGACCCTTCCCTTTGGGTTGGAAGAACAAAAATGTCAGCTGCTGATAGTATCTCGGGGATTTTAGAAGAAGGTACGCTTTCTTTAAAAACAACTGAGGAACCCACCGGTTCCTGAGGTCCATTCCCCATAAATAGAGCTCCAACATTGTTCAGGTTCTGAACGGCCTCCAATACTCGCAAAGGTCCTTTATGAGGTAAGAACCTACCTACAAAAGCGACCAACTTAAGATCCATGGGCAGCTTATATTTCTTTCTCATTGCTGCCTTATTCCTTTGGTAGAATCTTGTCAGGTCAACAGCATTTGGTTTCATAAATATGCTGTTTTCGGGAATGCCAAAACCAATTAATTGATTTTTTAACTTGTTTGAAACAGCAACAAAACCTCGTATCTGTTTAATACTTTGATTGAAGTAATCCTTAGGATACATTTTGGTCAACCTTATAAGATCACTTTCTCCTATAGCAATGAAAAAAGGTTTATTGTAACTTTTCAGTGCATTTACAGCACTAATTCCATTCATCATAAAATGGGCGTAAACAAAATCAAATTTCAGATTATGTTTTTTAACAATTCTTTTTATGCCTTTAATTTGACTTAACTCGGCAACTTTATACGTGTTAAATGACCCTATTTGCATGTTGGATGCTGAAACAACTTTTGGGCGGTACACGGTACAATTCTCTATCCCATAAGTTTCAACCTTTTTGCGTTTGGAAGTCAAGATGTTTTCTGACGATATTATAGATACCTCATGTCCCAACTTACAAAATTGCTGTATCAAATTGTAAACGAATACACCCCTTGATGGGTTTTTTAACGAAGGATAATTATTGGATACTACCAATATTTTCATTGAGCTAGTTTTTCTTGTTTAACATTGGATAATATGTGGACAGTAGAACCTATCAACACCGCAAAAAAGAACCAGAATAATATTTTCCCTATACTACCACCTTGTTTAGACATATTAAAGATGACAATCACGAATAATACGAGATTTAAAGAATCCCCAGACCTTTTAAAATGAACCAAAAGTAATTTGGTCAACCTGACCAGAAAAGTCATAAATAAAATTATTCCCGGAAGGCCAGCCGCGATAAAAACGTAGAGAAAAATATTATGCGGTACCAAATAAATTCCCGAATACTTATACATCGTAGGTATAACACCTTCGAATCCAACCCCAATGATAACATTATCCTTAATTGCATTAAAAGCTCCCTCCCATAAAACATTTCTTCCTGTATCACCCTTTTCCACGGTTGCTAACAAGCGTTCTGCCATTATTGGATTTGATTCCAATAAATAGGTTATCAGCATACCAGAGCCAAGTACTCCAAAAATGATTAATGCCGATTTCTTGAGAACTGAAGTCTTTCTAAACCAGAGCAGAACAGCAAGTCCCAAAAACATAGATACAAAAGCTCCTCGTGAACCAGACGTAGCAACTATACTAACAAAGGGTATACAAATGGCACTAATGACTAGTAATCTTTTAATGGAGAATTTATTAATTAGTCGTGAAATAGCAATAAGGAAAGCTAAAGCAGCTTTTGCTCCCATAATATTAGGATTCTCTCCAAACAACCTTAACCTACCATGTTCATAAGTGACACCGTTACCAAGTGAAACCAATAAAAAAACCAAAAGCATACTAGCTATATAGCTGTTCAAGGCTAAAGGCAAAATTTTAGGCTTACAATAAAGATGAGCAGCAATAAAAGTCATAAACACTATTAAGAGAAGTGTTCTGTAGCCAAATGCATATTTTATTTCAGTTACATATTCAGAGTTTAAAGCAGAACAAATTAACACAACACAAATAAATAATAGTAGTGGTATTACGAATTTCTTTAGGGGTGCAAAATGAAAATTCCTGCCAATCAATGGAACCCAGCTTGCTAAATAAAGTATAGTTGTGATATAGGTGATTGAAACTGTCCCTACTAATTGAAAAGGGTCCCAACTCTCAAAAGTTATGGAAAATACAAGTAAAATTAAACAGTAATCATTGATAATATTTAAAGTCCTTATCATAATTTATTTAAGAGCATATAGCATCTGAGATGCAAATTAAATTAAAAAATAAGTAGGAACGTTGACTTAATAGATTAAAAACTAGTTTTTATAGATTACTTGAATATTTAAACTTCTTTTTTAATAAGGGTCATGACAACTTAAGCAATGTTTAATTTTGCTTAGTACCGGTCATGTTAATGCATAACAAGTATCTATATCGTTCAAGAATTTCGGCGGCTAAATTTAGAGAGCTGATAAAGCTATTTTCAGTTGATTTAAATGCAACTCAAATCAGTCAATCAATTGGTCTAAGTAGAAATAGCATCAATAAAACATTAACGGCCTTACGTATTCGTATAGCAGAATTATTTGAATTAGAAAAATCCTTTAAAGAAAAAATGGAAGTTGATGAACCCTTCTTTGGCGTTAAACGTAAAAAAGGAAAAAGAGGATGAGGAGCCTATGGTAAAACAATTGTATTTGGAGTTTATAAACGTGACCTCCTCCCGCTAAACCGGACAGTTTAAAAGTAGAGAATATCGGGCGAATAAATGTTTAACTTTAAACAAGTATTTGCTTATGAAACGATCAAAGTATTCGGAGTCGCAGATCGTATTTG